>NZ_JACSJT010000001.1:345501-691003 GCF_018617255.1 Exiguobacterium sp. s43 | reverse complement strand
GTTTGTCGACGATCATATACAACATGTTCTTATCCTGCTTCGTATAGTAGCCATGTCCATGAATGATTGTCGCCGAGCGTCCGAGCGTCTCCGTCAAGACGACGGCGAGCTCTTCTTGCTTGTCGCTGATGATCGTGACGGCTTTACGGATGTTGAGACCTTCCGCGACGAGATCGATGACCCACGAGCCGATGATAATGGCGATGAGCGTATAGAGGACGACTTGTTCCCCTAAGAAGAAGCCGGACGTGGCGACGACGATCGCATCGATGATGAACATCGATACGGCGACACTCAAGTGGAGATAGCGTTCCATGAGACGGGCGATGATGACGCCCCCGCCGGTCGTCCCACCGACACGGAGCACCATGCCGATTCCGACCCCGATCATGATTCCGGCATAGACGGCCGCAAGCAGTTTGTCCTCGGCAGGGCTGCCCCAGTCATGTGTCAGACTGAGGAAGAATGACGTCGCGATGACGGCGATGACCGAATAGACCATTGTCCGACGGTCGAGCAGCTTATAGCCGACGATAAAGAGAATCCCGTTCCCGATGATCGACGTGAGCCCGAGGTCCCAGCCGAATACGTAGTACAGGATAATCGTGACCCCGAGCAGACCACCTTCCGAGAAGTCGTTCGGTACGGTGAAGTAGTTGACCCCGAACGAGAGAATGAAGGAGCCTGCGATAATCCAGGCGATGTCCTTCACCGAGATGGTTTGTAGCTTGCGCCATACTTGTTGGCGCAATAAATGTTGTTGTTGACGTTTCATAAATGTCCTCCCTCCATAGAAAAAAGACCGCGGCAAAAGCCGCAGTCTTAAGATTGTACTGGCTTTGGCGCACCGTCTTTCATAATCGGCAACTTGCGCTCCGCGGCGTTCGCGTAGACGTTCAAGAGTGCCTCTTTTTCCAAATCCCAGTTATATTTCTCACGCGCGGTCTTCGTGTTCTCTTTGACACGCGCATAGAGTGCTTGGTCTTCAATCATCCGGTTGACGCCGTCCGCGATCGATTGTGGATCGTGCGAATCGACGAGCACCCCGACATCGTTCCCCGCAACGACCCGTTCGATTTCAGGGAAGTCACATGAGACGACCGGTACTTCGGCCATCAAATACTCAAACAATTTATTCGACGAGGCCGAGTAGTGGTTGAAGCAGACGTTGTTCAATACTTGGAAGCCTAAATAGGCATTCATCGTATAGTAAGGTAACGCTTCGACCGGTACTTTGTCAATCATCTTGACGCGATTGCCGACCCCTTCCGTCTCGATCAACTGTTGGATCGTCGGTTTGAGTTTCCCGTCCCCGATCATGACGAGCGTGCCTTCTTTGAAGTCTTTCGCCGCGAGCACGAGCTGTTCGAGACCACGTCCCGCTTGAATGCCCCCTTGATACAAGAGGATCTTCTCGTCTTTCGGCAAATCGAGGAGTGCATGCAAGTCCTTACGGAGCGAGAAGTCGAGCGGACGGTAGAACGGATAGTTGTGGAGCACGTACGGATAGAATCCGTACAACTCTTCGTTGTGTGCCGCACGCGTATGGTTCTCGACCATCATCGTATCGACGAACGGCAAGAGCCAGCCCTCGAGGTTACTTTGAATATAGCCGTAACCCGTACGGTCCGTCTGTACCTCGTGCGAGTCGTAGACGATCCGACCTTTGTTGAACACTTTTCCAGCGAGGAGTGCCTGCGGGAGCGTGTTCAAATCGTTCGCATGGTAAAAGTCATACGATTTTTTCGTCGAAGCGAACACCATCTCGAGCATCGCACTCGCGTTGACGATTTGCTTACGCACTTGCGGCAACAAGACCGTCCCGATGGCCGCTCCGAGCGCGAGCATCGTGAACGGCGCAAGTAAGAACAACCCGGCACCGACGAGTCCCGCACCGATTTGGCGGGTCCGTTTCTCGCTCACCCATTGATACGTCTTCTTCGCGAACTTGAGCGCGTTGACGAGAATCGAAGGTTGACGCTTCACGCGGATGACGCGGAAGCCTTCCGGACGCATCTCTTCTTTTGAAAGCTCTTTATTTTTCGGATCTTGAAGCGCGATCAAATCGACTTCATAGCCTGCCTCGGCGAGTGCCGAGCACTCACGAAGGACGCGCGCATCATTCGTAAAATGGTTCCATACAAACATACATACTGACTTCATCGTGTTTCCTCCATCACTAACTGTTGTACGACTTGATCTAACACGTCGATATTCTCTTCCCAACATAAATTCTCTTTGACGTAACGAATCCCGTTCGCCCCGAGTGCCTCCCGTAAATCCGGTCGGTCGAGGAGCTTCCGTAGGATCCGCTCGATCTCATCGATGTCACGTTTCCGTGACACGTAGCCGACTTCCGCCGCTTCAATGACATTCGCCGCATGGCCTGACACTGCTGCGACAATCGGTTTGCCGACCGCCATATAGTCGATGAGTTTCCCAGGGATGACCGTATCAAACACTTCTTGCTCGATCAGACTGACGAATGCGACGTCCGCATTTTTAATTGCCTGAAACGCCTCTGTCCGTGGCATCGCCTCGAGGAACAAGAAGTTTTGGAAGCCACGGTCTTTGATCGTCTGTTTCAACTCTTCTTTCCGATAGCCGTAGCCGATCAATTTGAAGTGGACCCGTGGCTCGTCCCGGAATCGCTCGGCGAGTTCGAGTAACAACGACACATCTTGGGCAAGACCCATGTTCCCGGCGTATAAGATTTCCATCCGGTCGTCCGGTGGGATCGTCCGCTCGAGCGTGCGCTCCGCTTCCCGGATCGAGTTCGGCATGTAGTGAATCTTCTCGTTCGGCACACCGCGCTGACGAAGATAGCTGCGGAACCCTTCCGAGTTGATGATGACTTCATCGGCGACACGATACAGTCGTTTCTCCATCCAAAAAGCCGGCGTGAGCACCCAATCGTACTTGAAGACGCCGACACCTTTCACCGATTCTGGCCAAAGGTCACGGACGTCCAAGATGAACGGGACACGATACTTTCGTTTCGCATAAGCACCGACAAACGCCATAAAAAAAGAAGGGGTCGTCGCAAAGACGACGTCTGGCTTCAATTCGAGCTTACGGACTTCCCGGATCCCTTTGACCATCTGTTCGAGGAATAGGAAAAGACGACTGACCATGTTAGAAGTATGTTTCCGTTTCTTCGTGATGAGTCGCTTGATGAACGGTTGGTCGTTTAACTCCCGGTCGTTCCAGAAGCGGTCGTCCTGATACATATCAAAGCTCGGATACGAAGGGGCGGCCGTGATGACCTCGACTTCATACCCGCGCTGCTTCATCAAATGCGTAATGTTTTGCATCCGGTTGCCGGCACTGCCGATTTCCGGATAATAGTTTTGACACACCATAAGCATTGTTTTCAAAAATAACACACCTTACTGTTGATCAAGTTCGTCCACAAGCCGTTTCAATAGGGCATGGACGTCATCTTTTAAATCAGGATCGCTGAGCGCGTGGCAAATCGTCGTCTCGACGAACCCAATCGGCTCTCCGACGTCGTAACGTCGACCGTCAAATTCGTAGGCGAAGACCGTCTGCGCCTCATTCAAGCGTGCGATCGCATCCGTCAATTGAATCTCGCCCCCGGCTCCCGCCTCTTGTCCCGACAACGCCTCAAAGACGTCCGGTTTCAAGATGTAGCGACCGAGGATGGCGAAGTTCGACGGGGCCTCATCAATGGGCGGTTTCTCCACGAACGTCCGCACCGGGATGAGCTTCCCTTCGACGGCAAGCGGGTCAATTATACCATATCGGTTCGTCATTTCATACGGGACACGCTGCACCCCGATGATCGAACGTTCGTGGGCCTCATATTGGTCGATCAACTGCTTCGTCGCCGGCACGTCGGATTCGATGATATCGTCTCCGAGCAAGACGGCGAACGGCTCGTCTCCGATAAACTTCCGGGCGCACCAAATCGCATGACCGAGACCTTTTGGCTCCTGTTGGCGTATGTAGTGAATGTTCGCCAAATTCGAGGAATGTCGGACCGATTCGAGCAAGCGCGTCTTCCCTTTCGATTCGAGGTTCTGTTCCAGTTCGAGCGCACGGTCGAAATGGTCTTCAATCGCCCGTTTGTTCTTCCCCGTGACGATGATGATGTCCTCGATGCCTGAAGCGACGGCCTCCTCGACGATGAACTGGATGGTCGGCTTGTTGACAATCGGCAACATTTCTTTTGGCATGGCTTTCGTGGCAGGAAGGAAGCGGGTGCCGAGACCGGCGGCTGGGATGATGGCTTTACGTACTCGTGTCATAAGCATGGGCTCCTTTACTCGTTATGTAGAGAGTATACCCAAATTTTGTGCAAACTGACACAAAAGAGAGGTCATGACAATGTTGTCATGACCAATCGTCATTCCGGTGCGATTTGAGATAGTACCAAATGCCGAATCCAATGAGCAATACCAAGAAAAGAAATCCGAGCATCATCACGAAAATCGCCTCCCCATTCATGCTTCATTTTCTATATTCCCGCTTCAGATTGTTTCAGAACCACTTCTGTCCATGCGTTCGAATAAATCGAAGTTCCTCTTGGTAATGATCGTAATGTCCTTCGTCAATCATCTTTTGGAAGGCGACGTCTCCTTCCGCAGCTTTTCGTTTCATCAAGAGACAGAGCGCTTCAATCCGTCGTTGTAACATATCGAACAAGTCGACCTCCGCTTGCTCCCAACCATAGGCTTCGAGAAACAACGATACACGCTCTTTATAGATCGCATCGTCTCGATCGGCATCATAATAGATGACTTCCCCTGTTTCAGCTTGATGGCGACGACTGAGCGGAACGAACGTATAAAGGGCATAGACGATATCCCAAGCTCTCGGACCTGGCGCAGCCAAATCAAAGTCGATGATTCCTGCCACTTTTCCTTCATGGAAAATTGTATTGTAGACAGCGAAGTCGTTATGACAGATGACCTCTAACGGTTGTGGTGTGTGATCGATTGGCTCCCATTCGGATGTCCATTCAAAATCGATTGACGCATCATGCAGTCGTCTCATCAAGCGCGCGACGTCTTGAATCGCCTCATCAGCCCACATATAGGATTTAAGAGGATAGTCTGCCGTCTCCCCCTCGATATAAGTGAGCACCTCTCTTCTTGTTTCATCGATACCGACAAAGCGTGGCACGCCAGACAGTTGCTTCGCCTCCAAATGCTTTAAATAGCAATGGATGCGTTCACTCCCCACTTTTTGCGAACGATAGACGTAGTTCCCTTTTCGATGAACGATGGATACGTTCCCGCCACTCAACCTTTTTTCTTGTTCATTCGATTGGTCCATCCAATCTCCCCCTACTTTTTATCAGTCACGTTCAGTATACAACACGAGGTCTCAATGACTAAGAAGTTCGACACAGAGCGTTCGCGTCCGTCAAAGCGGTACCGTGACTCTTGCAGGAAAGCATCGGTGCCGCAAAGACGGATAGACGACCAATCAGCTTTTCCACCGTTGATTAAACGGATATTCCACACACAAAAAAACAGGCCCGCCGATTGGCGAGCCTGAAACAATCAATTATTTTTTGAGGTTGTAGAACGACTTGATACCGTCGTATTTCGCTACATCGCCGAGCATGTCTTCGATGCGGAGAAGTTGGTTGTATTTCGCGATACGGTCTGTACGTGAAAGTGAACCAGTTTTGATTTGTCCAGCGTTTGTCGCAACAGCGATGTCTGCGATTGTCGCGTCTTCTGTTTCACCAGAACGGTGTGAGACAACTGCTGTGTAACCAGCTTTTTTAGCCATTTCGATCGCGTCAAATGTTTCTGTGAGCGTACCGATTTGGTTAACTTTGATGAGGATCGAGTTTGCGATTCCTTTTTCGATACCTTCAGCAAGTTTAGATGTGTTCGTTACGAAGAGGTCATCCCCAACGAGTTGAACTTTGTGTCCGATTTTATCTGTGAGAAGCTTGTGGCCATCCCAGTCGTTTTCGTCACAACCATCTTCGATTGAGAGGATTGGGTACTTGTCAACGAGCTCAGCGTAGAAGTCTACAAGCTCAGCAGTTGTGAGTGACTTGCCTTCGCCAGCGAGTTCGTATTTACCAGTTGATTTATCGTAGAACTCAGAAGATGCAACGTCCATTGCGAGGTAGACGTCTTCACCTGGTTTGTAACCAGCTTTTTCGATCGCTTCAAGGATAACTGTGATCGCTTCTTCGTTAGACTTCAAGTTTGGTGCGAAACCACCTTCGTCACCGACAGCTGTGTTAAGACCCATACCAGAAAGAACTGATTTGAGGGCGTGGAATACTTCAGCACCCATGCGGAGCGCTTCACGGAATGTTGGCGCGCCGACAGGCATGATCATGAACTCTTGGAAGTCCACGTTGTTGTCCGCGTGCGAACCACCGTTGATGATGTTCATCATTGGTGTTGGAAGTGTCTTCGCGTTGAATCCACCGAGGTATGTGTAAAGTGGGAGACCGAGCTCATCTGCTGCTGCGTGAGCTGCTGCCATTGACACACCGAGGATTGCGTTAGCACCAAGTTTCGCTTTGTTTGGCGTACCGTCGAGTTCGATCATTTTCGCATCGATTGCGTTTTGGTCGAATACATCGTAGCCGATAAGTTCTGGTGCGATCGTGTCGTTCACGTTCGCAACTGCTTTCAAGACACCTTTACCGAGGTAACGTGACTTGTCGCCATCGCGAAGCTCAACTGCTTCGTGCTCACCTGTTGATGCGCCTGATGGGACGAGGGCACGGCCGAAACCGCCGTCTTCTGTGAAGACTTCTACTTCTACTGATGGGTTACCGCGTGAATCTAAAATCTCGCGTGCGTAAATTTCTGTAATCATTGACATGAAAAATCGCTCCTTTTCGTTTGAAAAATAGTTGTATTATTTTGTAACGATTGACGAACCAGTCATTTCAGCTGGTTGCTCTCCACCGAGAAGGTGAAGAAGCGTTGGGGCGAGGTCGCAAAGCGCGCCTTCGAGAACTGGTTTCAGTTCGACTCCCTCTTTTGTGACGATACATGGAACAGGTTCCGTCGTGTGCGCCGTCATCGGCGAGCCATCCGGGTTCGTGACGATGTCCGCGTTCCCGTGGTCCGCTGTGATGATGGCCGCTCCACCTTTAGCAAGTAATGCGTCCACTACTTTACCGAGGCATTCGTCGACCGCTTCGATCGCTTTCTTCGTCGGCTCAAGCTTCCCTGAGTGACCAACCATATCCGGGTTTGCGAAGTTGATGATGTATGCATCATACTCATCTGACTCGATACGCTCGAGCAAACCGTCCGTGAGCTCATATGCGCTCATTTCTGGTTGCAAGTCGTACGTCGCGACTTTCGGTGAAGGGACAAGGAGACGATCCTCACCTTCAAATGGTTGTTCTTTTTGTCCGTTCAAGAAGAACGTGACGTGTGGGTATTTCTCTGTTTCTGCGGCACGGAGTTGTTTGTATCCTTGCGCAGAGAGTGTTTCCCCGAGTGTGTTTTTCAAATCTTCCGGTGGGAACACGATATCCGTGTCGACCTCATCCGAGAACTTTGTCATCGAGACGAGCAAGATGTTCTCTGGATGTTTGCTTGAGAGTTCGAAGCCTTTGAAGCCTGTTTTCTCTTTGAACACTTTTGCGAGTTGGATCGCCCGGTCCGGTCGGAAGTTGAAGAACATGATGGCATCGTTGTCCTGGATTGTCGCGACCGGCTTGCCATCTTTTTCGATGACAGTTGGTAACACAAACTCATCCGTCAAATCGTTCTCGTAAGACTTCTGGAGAACTTCGACTGGATCCGTGCCAACTTCGCCTTTACCGTTTACGAGGACGTCGTATACTTTCTCGACGCGCTCCCAACGGTTGTCGCGGTCCATGGCATAGTAGCGACCAGACACGCTAGCGACTTGACCGACACCGAGTTCAGCAAGCTTTTCTTCTGTTTCCTTGAGGAAACCAGCTCCTGATTTCGGATCACAGTCACGACCGTCCGTGAACGCGTGAATGTACACTTTTTCGATGCCGTGGAGTTTTGCGAACTCAACGATGGCAAACATGTGATTGATGTGCGAGTGAATCCCGCCATCTGATACGAGACCCATGATATGGAGGCTCGAATCATGTTTCTTCACATGACCTGCCAAATGGTTCATCGCCTGACGGTCGAATAATGAACGGTCTTTGATTGCGTTGTTCACGCGTGAGAGTGACTGATAGACGACTCGGCCGGCACCGATGTTCAAGTGACCGACTTCTGAGTTCCCCATCTGTCCTTCCGGAAGACCGACGTACTCGCCTTTTGCGTTTAAGAGCGTATGTGGATACTGCTCCCAGTAGCGATCGAAGTTCGGTTTGTTCGCAGCCATGACTGCGTTTCCGAACGATTCGTCACGCATCCCGAAACCATCTAAAATGATGAGTGCGACTGGTCTAGCCATTTAAATCGCCTCCAACAATTTGAGGAACGAAGCGGCTTCAAGTGAAGCACCGCCGACGAGTGCGCCGTCGATATCTTCCTGTGCCATATACTCTTTGATGTTCTCTGGTTTTACAGATCCACCGTACTGGATGCGTACTGCAGCCGCTACGTCTTCACCGTAAAGACCTTTCACCACGTCGCGAACATATTTACAAGAGCTTTGTGCGTCTGCTTCGTCCGCTGATTTCCCTGTACCGATTGCCCAAACTGGCTCATACGCAATGACGAGTTGTTTGACTTGGTCAGCAGAAAGGTCAGCGAGACCGCCTTCGACTTGTGTTTTGATGACTTCTTCGAACTTGTCGCCTTCGCGCTCCTCGAGTGTTTCACCGACACAAACGATTGGCGTAAGACCGTGTTCGAACGCTTTTTTCGTTTTGCTGTTGATGAACGCATCCGACTCACCGAAGTACTCGCGACGTTCTGAGTGACCGAGGATGACGTAAGTCACGCCGAGGTCAGCGACCATCACTGGGCTGATTTCGCCAGTGTAGGCACCGCTATCTTTGTCGTACATGTTTTGTGCACCGAGCTTCAAGTTTGACCCTTTAGCTGCTTCTACCATCGGTGCGAGGAAAAGTGCCGGAGCACCAATCGCTGCATCTACTTTGTCAGTAGATGGGATGTTGTTTTTTACTTCCTCAACGAAAGCAACAGCTTCCGAGAGTGTTTTGTTCATTTTCCAGTTACCTGCAATAATCGGTTTACGCATCGATAACCCTCCTCTAAATTACTTGTCGTTCAACGCCTCGACACCTGGAAGTTTTTTGCCTTCCATGAATTCGAGTGACGCGCCGCCACCAGTTGAGATGTGACTCATCTTGTCAGCAAGACCAAACTTGGCTGCCGCAGCGGCTGAGTCACCACCACCGATGATTGAGTATGCATCGCTGTCTGCAAGCGCTTGAGCGACACCTTTCGTTCCGTTTGCGTATTTATCGAGTTCGAATACGCCCATCGGTCCGTTCCATACGACAAGTTTCGATTCGCGAATCGCGTCCGCGTAAAGTTCGACTGTCTTCGGTCCGATATCGAGACCCATGTGATCCGCTGGGATCGAGTCGATATCGACTGGGCCGACATACGTTTCTTCGCCGAATTCTTTTGTGATGACGCAGTCGACAGGCATCAAGAATTTCACGCCTTTGTCTTCTGCTTTCTTCATGAATTGACGAGCGAGGTCAAGCTTATCCTCTTCAAGGAGTGACGTTCCGACTTCGTGCCCGAGTGCTTTCGAGAACGTGTACGAGAGTCCGCCACCGATGATGAGTGTGTCAACGATGTCAAGAAGGTGGTCGATGACCCCAATCTTATCCGCTACTTTCGACCCGCCGATAATCGCCGTGAACGGACGGTCTGGGTTTGAAAGAGCTTTACCGAGAACTTCAAGTTCTTTTTCCATCAAGAGACCAGCAACGGCTGTGTCCACGTGGTGCGCAATCCCTTCAGTTGAAGCGTGTGCACGGTGAGCCGCGCCGAACGCGTCGTTGACGTATACGTCAGCAAGTGCTGCGAATCCTTTTGCAAGTTCAGGGTCGTTTTTCGTTTCACCTGGGTAGAAACGAACGTTCTCTAAAACGACGACATCGCCTTCAGAGAGGTTAGCGACCGCTTCTTCTGCGACCGGACCGTATGCTTCTTCGACGAGCGGTACATCTTTTCCGAGGAGTTCAGCGAGACGCTTCGCTACTGGAGCAAGTGAGAACTCAGGGTTCTTCTCGCCTTTTGGACGGCCGAGGTGGCTCGCAAGGACGAGTTTCGCACCACCGTCAAGCAAGTGCTTGATCGTTGGAAGTGCGGCTTGGATCCGAGTTTCGTCTTGGATGACGCCATCTTTGAGTGGAACGTTGAAGTCAACGCGGCAAAAGACGCGTTTCCCTTTTACATCGATGTCACGAATAGACTGTTTGTTCATAACTTTCGCCTCCATATGTCGTGCGTGTCATTTCATAAATAGAGCGGAGAACAATCTCTTGTTTCCGCTCCTATTTGATTCTATTTAGTTCACGAAATTACTTCGCGATGTTAGCGAAGTGCTTAACTGTGCGAACCAATTGTGCAGTGTAAGACATTTCGTTGTCGTACCAAGAAACTGTTTTAACGAGTTGCTTGTCGCCAACTGTCATGACTTTCGTTTGAGTCGCGTCGAAGAGTGAACCGTATGTGATTCCAACGATGTCAGAAGAAACGATTTCGTCTTCAGTGTAACCGAATGACTCGTTCGCTGCTGCTTTCATTGCTGCGTTTACTTCGTCAACAGATACTTGCTTGTCAAGTACAGTTACGAGCTCAGTGAGTGAACCTGTAGCAACTGGTACACGTTGTGCAGCACCGTCAAGTTTTCCTTGAAGTTCAGGGATTACGAGACCGATTGCTTTCGCAGCACCTGTTGTGTTAGGAACGATGTTCGCTGCAGCTGCACGCGCACGACGGAAGTCACCTTTCGGGTGTGGAGCGTCAAGCGTGTTTTGGTCGCCAGTGTAAGCGTGGATTGTCGTCATGAGACCTTCAACGATTCCGAACTGGTCTTGAAGTACTTTAGCCATTGGCGCCAAGCAGTTTGTTGTACAAGAAGCACCTGAGATAACTGTTTCAGTACCATCGAGGATGTCGTGGTTTGTGTTGTAAACAACAGTTTTCATGTCACCTGTAGCAGGAGCCGAGATAACAACTTTCTTCGCGCCAGCTTTCAAGTGAAGCTCAGCTTTTTCTTTTGAAGTGAAGAATCCAGTACATTCGAGAACGATGTCTACACCGAGGTCTCCCCATGGAAGTTCTTCAGGGTTACGGTTAGCAAGCGTGATAACTTTCTCTCCGTTTACGAGGAAGTGATCGTCGTGTACTTCAACTTCTCCGTCGAAACGACCTTGAGTCGTGTCATACTTGAGAAGGTGCGCAAGCATCTTCGTGTCTGTCAAGTCGTTGATTGCAACAACTTCGATTCCTTCGTTTTTGATGATCTCGCGGAATGCCAAACGACCGATACGTCCAAATCCGTTAATACCAACTTTTACTGCCATGTTAATTTCCTCCTTAGGGTAGAAGCTATTTATTGAAGAGCCAACGGGGGGTCAACTCTTTAATAACAAGTTAATAATTCTTTCGCCGCACCTTCGTCTGTGACGAGGATGATGTTCGACGTGTGTTTCGCATAAGCGGCGATTGCCTGTGCCTTCGATTTTCCTCCGGCAACCGCGATGACGGCATCCATGTCATCCAGCTCTTCGAGTTGGATTCCAACCGTCTTGACGCGATGGACGATCTCACCTTCAGCATTGAAATAATATCCGAATGCCTCGGCGACGGCGTCATGCCGTTCAATCATCCGCAAATGCTCCGGTGATGCGTGACGGCGCTTTGCCATCGTTTCTGCCTCACCAATTCCATGTACCACAATTCGCGCCGCTCTAATCATTTCCAACACATTTTTGATGCTAGGTTCCTCCACCATCCGGTCGAACGTTTCTTGTGATACTTCATCCGGAATATGTAGAAGATGATAGTCTGCGTGGGCCCGGTCCGCCATGCGTGAACAGACGGTGTTCGCCTGAAGTTCAAGCGTTTCGCCGAGACCTCCGCGTGCGGGCACGAAATGCATCGGGCGTTCTTTTTTATCGGGCGACATCATCGCCGCGACCGATGCCATCGTCGTTCCTCCCGTTACCGCAATCACATTATCATCCGGTGCGAGCCGCGCTTTTAGTTGCGTGACCGCCGCCCGTCCGATATCGCGTTGGACCCAGAATGTCTCATCCGAGTCACCCGGTACGATGACGACTTGGCGAACCCCTAATTTCTCTTCGAGCTCTCTTGCCACTTCTGAGATCCCAAGAAGTTCACCCATGATCTCGTGCAAGTCTCGTAAGACGTTTCGTCCCGTCTCACTGAGGGAAATTCCTTGAGTAGCGACGTAAAGAAGACCTTGATCTTTCAAAAAGTCGACTTCTCGTCTGAGTACCCGTTCGGTCAGTCCCAAGCTCGTTGCGAGTGTCCTGCGGCCAATCGGCTGCATCAAGCGGACATAATGTAAGATATCGTAACGATGTCGGAGCGTATCGAGCAGGTCAGGGACAATTTGCTTCTGAACGTGAATCAGTTGCTGGATCATGCTCATACCCCCTCGACTTTCAGTGTGGACAACTTTTGTCCCACTTTTTTATTTGCGTCCCACCGCTACGAGTTCATCTTATCAATCACTTTTCCGTCTGGCAACCCCTTCAAACGTTTTTTTTCGATGTAAGCGTATACTTAACAAAATCTTCAACTTTGTTGTCATCATATCGCCCTTGACTGATGACTACACCTTCATGTATGAGAACGGGGATTTCAAAGAGGTACTTTGCCTCGAGCACCTCATCCCCGGTGATGTCGATCTGTTCGAGTTCAATCGGGTAATCTTCCTGTAACCATTCGAGCATGACGACCGCCTCGTCACATAGTGAGCAATTGTCACGTTTATATAAAGTAAGTTTCATTTTCGTCATCCCTTCCATACCTGTCGCTCGCGCTCGCGCGAATTACCGAATCCAAGCTCTTCCCGATAGTTCGTCACCGTCCGCCGGGTCACTTGATAACCGTATCGAATCAATTCATTCGCAAGCGCCTGATCACTTTGTGGTGCCTTCTCTCGTTGAATCAGTTCTGCGAGTGCCCGTTTAATCATAAATGGCGAATGCCCGCGACTTGTAGACCGAACAAAAAAGTGTCGCCATTCCATGATGCCACTCTCGGTCTTGGCGAACTTCCCTTGGATGGCTCGTCCGACCGTCGATTCATGTTTTCCGATGAGCTGCGCGACCGTACGTCGGGTCAACGGATTAAGGACAAGTTCCCCTTTGAGCCACTCGGTCTGACGTGCTTCAATGATTGACCAAATCTCACGCAGCGTTTCGTTCCGCATCGAAAGGGACGTCATCCACCATTTCGCCTCACGGTCATTCCCGACACGCGTCTCGTCGAGTTCCGGACTAAGCCACGTCGTGACGAGTGTCCCCTCTTCATAGCGTACCTCGACTTCCGGAAACACGTGACCCGTTTCTTCATATAATAGAGGACGTTTCGGAAGTGTCGCGACGATTCGTTCGAGTCTTGCCAATTCCTCCTCTGAAATAGCAAGAGCAGTCGTCATCTGTTGAGGACTCACCCCACTCTCAATCGCTTCGAATACATCGACGATGCGAGGGTCCTCATGTTCGATCGCATGTCGATATTGACACTCCCGTTCTGTTCTCGCCCCGATCCCCGTCGGTTCAAGAAATAAAAGCGCCTGCCTCGCCTGTTCGATTCGAGTGACGTCGACACCGAGTCGTGTCGCCAACACCTCGTTCGCATCCGGCAATAATCCCCGATGGTCGAGCAAGAGGACGAGTTGTCGTCGCAACACTTTCTCATCCTCACTGCCGCTACCCTCATGAATCTGTGTGAACAGCTTCTCCTCAAACGAGCTCGCCGCATCTGCAATCCAATCGATGCTCCCGCTCCCGATTTGAATGTTCGTGTTATGTCGTGCAAGACGCGCAAGCCGGAATGCGAGCGCAAGACGGTCCGCCTCAAGGACCGGTAACCGCTGCACGAGGTCTTGCGTCATCTGTTGTTGCTGGATTTGTTTTTGCTCCTGCCGTTGCATCGTTCTCCCCCCTCTTTTCTATTGTATCGAACCCGCTTCCGTCGCGCTCAAAAAAGCTATGTGAACAGGATTGCTTTTTCAATAAAACAAATGTATAATAAATTCGTGTCACAGATATGCACCCGTAGCTCAGGGGATAGAGCACTGGTTTCCGGTGCCAGGTGTCGGGAGTTCGAATCTCTCCGGGTGTATCAGATGTAGAGGTCAGGCAGATTGCCTGGCCTCTTTTTCGTTTTACGATAAGAAAATCGTGGAATAGGTGAAAAACGATGACTATCGTTTGACCATCATTGACTATACAGGTATGATGAAATTACAACCTACATAAAGGAGGCAGATTCAATGTTAATTCCAACAGTTATCGAACAGACAGGCCGTGGGGAGCGCGCGTATGACATCTACTCACGCTTGCTTAAAGACCGCATCATCCTTCTCGGAAGTGCGATTGACGACAACGTCGCGAACTCAATCGTTGCACAGCTCCTCTTCCTTGCGGCTGAGGACCCAGAAAAGGACATCTCACTCTACATCAACAGCCCAGGTGGTTCGATCACAGCGGGTATGGCGATCTATGACACGATGAACTTCATCAAGCCGAACGTGTCGACGATTTGTATCGGAATGGCTGCATCGATGGGTGCCTTCTTGCTCCAAGCCGGTGAAAAAGGGAAACGCTTCGCATTACCGAACGCAGAAATCATGATTCACCAACCGCTCGGCGGCACACAAGGCCAAGCGTCAGACATCAAGATTCACGCAGAACGCATCATCAAGATGCGCGAGAAGTTGAACCAAATCATGGCAGAAAACACTGGACAGCCACTTGAAGTCATCGAGCGCGATACAGAGCGTGACTACTTCATGGCAGCTGACCAAGCGAAAGACTACGGTCTCATCGACAAAGTCATGACACGTTAATTTTCCGAAAGACACACAATCCTAATTGGATGTGTGTCTTTTTTATTGACTTCTGAAACCTGCAAGTTAAAAAGATATTGACCCTATTTTCTGAATAAGAGACCTATAATAAATAGGAATATATAGATAATGTAGACCAAATTGGGAGGTTTATTTTGAAAAAATTATTACATTTCAGTTCAATTATTCCGTTTGATGATTCGGATAATCATGCTTCATTACCGGAATATTGGATGCATTCACCTGAAGCCATATGTGCTCTTACTAAAGATGATGAAATTTGGTTCGTCAACCCTTCGTTCGAAAAGTTGCTTTCAGAATCCATCGAAGAATTTGTTGAAATACTGTCAAACGAATTGGATCCTTTTGCGGAATCCATGACTTCGTTACACGATGGGATTCAAGTTCGTCTTCAACCGTCGAATCGTCTATTTCAATTGATGCCCGTCCCTATTTCTGTTCACCCTGAGATTACCTTGGTGTTCTCGGTGATAGAGCGAACATATGAAAATGAGCTCGCACAAGAACGCATGCGCTTTGATGCTTATCGTCAAGTCTTCGGCGACATTCACGGTCTCGCCCTCTTTGAGTTCAATTTAGAGACTCACTATTTCGAGACATTTGGATCATTGAAAGATATGTTCGGACTTAGCACTATTTCATCGGATACACATACACCGCTACTCTTCAAACAGTTACTCCATCCAGATGATTTAAATGTGTATTTAAAGATTCTTGGTGAGTTGATGATCGACCCTGAGATTGAGATGCGGGAGTCTGTTGTTCGAATCTTTCATTTAGAAGAATCGCAATACCACCATTATGTCGTACGTAGCCATTTATCTATGGATCGAAAACTACTTACATGCGCGGTGATGGATCAATCGGTCTACCAAACTGACAATGAGAAGATTGAGAAATTCAATCAGTTTATCGAAGCCGGGATGATGGAGTTTGATTTTCAGAGCGATACGTTCCAACACGTTTCTCCTGGCCTATTCCGTATGATTGGATTTGAGATTGAGCCTTCTGATATCACGCTCGAATTTTGGAAGCAGTTTCTTCATCCAGAAGATTTGGAACGACTCACCTCATCACGTCATGAGACGTTACAAGGAGAATCCGCTACTTACATATATCGTGTTTATGTAAAGGATGAATTGAAGTGGGTGGAAGAAAAGCGTGAACCTATCTGGGATCAGAATAAAAATGTAACCGGTTACCGCTCCTATTTGAAAAATATTACGCGACTGCAAGAACAGGAGCAAGAAATCACCACATTACGGACAGTGGACCCGATTACGGGAATTGCCAATCGAGATACGTTAAAGACACATATCGAAGAACTATTAGAAGAGGCGCAATCCGTCACGATGATTGGAATTTCCTTCAATCACTATGCGGAGGTCAAACAAACACTAGGCTTTGAATTAGCGGATGAATGGAATGCCGTAACGATTGGCACGCTCCAACCTTACGTTCCTGATGATGCCTTATTAGCTGTCATTCATGAAGATTTATATTGCATTGTGATTCCTAGTTATTGGACCGATGAGAGAGTCCGGCGTTTCGGTGAAAAGTTGACCACCTTGTCCGAACGCGCTTACAGCATCAGTGAGTATGAAATCTTCCCACACGTTTCCGTCGGTGTCTGTCGCTCCCCACATGACGGGATGACAGCGAACGAACTGATTGCCCATACCGTTCAGGTGACAAATCACGCTTACACACAGGGACATTCCAATCTGGCGTTCTATTCATCGAGCGTTGACTTGCCATCCTTGCGTCGCTATACGTTGATCAATGATTTACGCACCGCCATCAAAAATAGGGAGCTGTTTGTTGTCTATCAACCGAAAGTCCATGCATGGACCGGTGAAATTGTTGGCGCTGAGGCACTGATGCGCTGGACACATCCAACTTGGGGACCCATCTCACCTGCTGAATTTATTCCGTTGATTGAGCACAACCAACAGATTGTGGAATTGACGGACTTTTTAATCGAGGAAGTCTGTCGATTTATGAATCAGCTTCCGACATGCATCCCGATTTCAATAAACATTCCGGCTTCCTATTTCTATCTAGATAACTACATGCAACAAATTCAACAATCCTATACGAGACACAACATCCTACCTCATTATTTAGAAATTGAAATTCCAGAATCAACGCTATTGGAGAACCGAGATCGAATGAAGTCCGTGTTTGAGACATTGAATGCATTCGGTATCACCGTGTCATTTGACGACTTCGGTACCGGTTATTCTTCACTCGCGTACGTACAGGATTATAATGTCCAAATCATGAAGGTCGACCGAATTTTCGCACACGGCATTCATCAAAATGTGAAGTCACAAGCCATCGTCCGTAGCTTGATGTATATCGCAAAAGAATTTGGTATGGATATCGTCGTAGAAGGTGTCGAATGTTTCCGTGATTTGAACTGGCTGCGGGACCATGGCGTCCAAACGATTCAAGGTTATCTCTTCAGTCCACCGGTCGAGAGCGAGCAGATGATTCGTCTCCTTGATCAAACGTATTTACCTCCGACAGAAGTGAGTTCACTCGAAGGTCACACGATGTTGATTCCCGTTCAAATGATTTTTTCTCGCATCCAATCGTTCACGTCCGATTTGGGTCGAGCACCTGCTCTAGTGTCAATGGAAGATCGTAAGTCGTTCAAATTATATACGACCTTGTTTTTACCGCCGAACGATTTTTTACAGTTCTCCATTCTGATGAAATCGCAGGACCAACCGATTCCTGTCAACATCATCGGAACTCCCGACTTCGAGGACGGGATTTACACATATGAATTAGAGCCAATTGAACAGAGTTTACTAGAGGGCGCTACTGAGCACGCCTTCCATCTCACTCCGGAGCAAGCTAAAAATACGTTACATCTCCATCATTTTCTCTAAAAAAAGAACGCATCGATGGATGCGTTCTTTTTTCTATTCGATGGGCATCCAAATCTCAATGATGTCGTCCGCTCCACCTTGCCCGTGAATATAACGCTCGAAGTCGACCGCGTCTCGTAGCGTCACATCTGGAACGTTTACTAGCTGCTCATACGTAGACGGAATCATCGGGATGCCTCCCTCCACCGTCGCGACGATATAGTTCCCTTTCGTCAGTTCGACACTTCGAGCACTTTCTCCCGACACCGGCTTCGTCATCCCCGCGACATAACCGTTCTCCTGCGGGAGACAGACCCCGTACGACTCGTCTGTCGTCAATTCTGGTTGAAGCTTGGCCCACATGTTCGGGATCTCCTCTAACGTACCACCATATCCATAGACGGAAATGGCTTCATTCAACATCTCATATCGAATCTTCATGTCGTTCCCTCCTGATTGCATCAATCGAATCTGCCTCTCGATTCGATGAAGTCGTTCGATTTCTGCCTGGACTTCATCCAATCGTGTTTCTAGTAATGTATCAACCGGTAGACCCGATTGAATTTGTTCTAGACGGAGTCCAATTTGACGTAATCGTTTGATTTCACTTAACCGTCGAATCTCTTCCATCCCGTACATTCGATACTGATTCTCGGTCCGCGTCGGGCGGACCAATCCGCGCGCTTCATAAAATTTGATCGCCTTGACCGACAATCCGGTCACATGGGCGACTCTTCCGATTGGAATCACGGTTTCCCCACCTCCTACTTTCACTGTACAGTCGCCCCTTAGAGGCAGGTCAATCATTAGTTTTCAGGGACCCGGACACCGAAGACGTATCGGCTATCTCCTTGCGACCACTCTCCGCCGACTTCATAGAGATAGATGCCCGGCTCATCCGGAACGACAAGTTCGGAAGGGACGAGTTCTCCATCCTCGATTCGATTGAAACTCGATGTCATCGGTTCTGCATGATAGACGACATCGATCCGGTCTCCCGGTTTGACAGTGATCAGTTGAAGATCGTCCGCTTCCGGTAGTCCGTAATCGGCGCATGTCGCTTGAGTGCCGGTCTCCCAACAGTACGTTGATTGTTCCACTTCTGCCGATACCGAACCAACCCGAATCGTTGGAAGCGGCGGCTTGACACTGTCCTCTCCATCCCCAAATAAGGTCATGGCGAAATAAACGATTCCCGCCCCGACAAGTACAAACAGTAAGATCATCCACACACGTCGATTTCGTTTCACGGTCTCATCTCCTTTCTTCACTAGTTCCCTGTCACGAGATAAAATCCCTACTCTAACAAAAAAAGACCCACTTTCGTGAGTCTTGTGCGTCATTTCGGGCGACGCAGTCCTTTCATCATATAACCGCCTTTGAAGTCGATTGGGTCAAATGCGACGAGGAACGCTTTCGGTTCATGCTTCTCGACGAGTTCACGCAGTTCTTTCATCCGGGTACGGGCCGCCAATACGTCAAGACGGTAACGGACCCCGTCACGTCCTTGCCCTTGATAATGCGTAACTCCATATCCGTTGTCACGCATCTGTTGGATGAGTTCCGCTGGATATTCTTTCGTATGGACTTGAATCATGTTGTAACCGATGGCGAGTTTTCGTTCGACGAAACCGCCAAGTAAGATTCCGAGCCCGAAGCCGACCGCATACACGATCATACCGACCGTCGTCAGATCCTGGAACACGATGCCGAGCGCAAAAATATAGATTAGCGTTTCTAACGTTCCGAATAGACCGGCGATGACGGTCTTCCCTTTCACGAGCATGATCGTCCGGAGCGTTAACACCGGAACGTAGATTAGTTGTAGCAGTAGGATGAGTAAGATTTGACCCATTTGATCGACCTCCGTTCCAATTCATTATCACCACTATTCCAAATTTCTGAAAGAGATGCAACTAAAAAAGGCTGACCGGAGTCAACCTTTCACTTAGTTATCTAGATTCTTTACGCTCGTGAGCAACTCGTAGTCTTTACGAATGACTTCGTAGATTGCGTTCTTGTCCCCGTTCAACAACTCTTCCGCACGAAGCTGGTTCAAGAAGAGGCTTGTAGCGAACGTGACGAGTGCACTTTTCGGAATTCCGATTTCTTTAGCACGCTCTGTGATGACCTGGTCGAGCTTAGCGTCAATCGTGAGCGATAATCTTTTCTTTTCATTCGACATAATGATGAAGCTCCTTTTACTCGCTTTTCATAAAACCTATACACAATTGCTTATTATATAGGAAGAATGGTTTTGGCGCAACCGCATCACGAGGATGCGATCTCATCGCCGCTGCGCACGCGCTCGGCAATCTGGTCAATTTTACGAAGTCTATGGTTGATTCCTGACTTCGAGATCGGACCGGACTCGAGCATCTCCCCGAGCTCCTGTAACGAGACGTCTTGATGCGTGACGCGCAGTTCGGCGATTTCCCGCAATTTTTTCGGTAAGACGTCGAGTCCGACCGTCCGTTCCAAGAACTTGATGTTCTCGACTTGGCGCAATGCCGCACCGACCGTCTTGTTCAAGTTGGCCGTCTCACAGTTGACGAGACGGTTGACGGAGTTTCGCATATCTTTGATGATTCGTGCGTCTTCGAACTCCAACATACCCCGGGTCGCCCCGATCAACTTGAGGAAGTCCGAAATCTTTTCACTTTCTTTCATATACAGGATATGCCCTTTTTTCCGTTCGAGCGTCTTCGCATTCAACTCAAACCGGTTCGCCAAATCACGTAGTGCCTGGTTATGGTTTTCGTACAAGCTATAGATTTCGAGGTGGTACGAGGACGTTTTCGGATGGTTGATTGACCCGCCTGCGAGGAAGGCGCCACGCAAGTAAGCGCGTGCTAAGTTCTCGTCCCCCGTCATATCCGAGTTCAGTGTCCGAATCATCTCGTAATTCTCTCCGAGGATCTCAAGATCCCGAAGCATCGTTTCCGCATGCTGTGACACTCGGACGATGTAGACGTTGTTCTTTTTCAAACGCATTTTCTTCCGTACGAACAAGTCTAACGGATGGTCGTAAAGGCGTTTCATCAACGAGTAAATCCGCCGGGCGATCGAGGCGTTCTCCGTCGAGACATCTAAGGTCATACCTCGTCCAAGGGCGAGCGAGATGACCCCGTTCATCCGAACGAGTGCCGACAGTTCCGCTTTCGCTTCCGTGTCGGTCACTTCGAGTTGTGTCAATTCTTTCTTCACATCTGAGGCAAAGCTCATCGAGTCCCCCTCCTTTCTATCTTTCCAACAATCTTTATTTCAGTTCCAATTCTTGAAATGAGCGCGGCTTCTTGATGCGGAGTACCCGCTGCATGACGAGTCCGGCGATTGCGTCGGAATCATGACGGATATACTCCCGATTATAGTCGACGATGTCCCCAGCGAGAACGTTCGTGCCATAGTTCCGGAGCTTCTTCCGATCGAAACGGACCTCTTCCGATCCATCCTCACGGTAACGCTCCAAATACTCTTCTTCAATCGGTTCGTTGTTGACGACAATCGTGTCAATCGATGCCTTCCCAAGGTACGACTCGATGACTTTCAAGTGTTTCATCGCGTCATAGCCTTTCGTCTCACCTGGTTGCGTCATCACGTTACAAATATAGACGACCGGGACTTTCGATCGGATGATGGCTTCCCGTACAGCTGGGATAAGCAAGTTCGGGATGATACTCGTATAGAGACTCCCTGGACCGAGCACGATGACATCTGCCTCTTCAATCGCCTCGACGACGCCCGGGGCCGGTTCAATGCCTTCTTCGAGTAAAAACATCCGTTTGATCGGTTGCTCATGAAGAGGGATCTTGGATTCCCCTTGGACGATGGTGCCGTCCTCAAACTCGGCTGCGAGGGTCATGAGCGTCTCAGTCACCGGCAATACTTTTCCTTGTGCGTTCAAGAGCTGCGACATGACATCGATCGCTTTGACAAACGAGCCTTCGCAGATGTGGGTCGCCGCCGTGAGCATCAAGTTTCCAAGGGAATGCCCTTCTAAACCAAATCCCGTATCGAAGCGGTATTGTAAAATCTTATCCATTAACGGTTCGACTTCCGACAATGCCAAGATGACATTACGGATATCGCCCGGAGGCAACATATGAAACTCGTCACGAAGACGTCCCGAGCTCCCCCCGTCGTCCCCGACCGTGACGATTGCCGTGATATCGAGTGGATAATGTTTCAACCCACGAACGAGAGTGGACAATCCTGTCCCTCCCCCGATAGCGACTACTTTCCGATCTCGTCTCATGTCACTTCTCCTTCGTCGCGTGAGCGAGGTCTCGGTGGACCGTCTTCACGTTATAACGTTCAGCAAAGTGCTCCGACACTTTCTCAGCGAAGGTAATCGACCGATGCTTCCCACCGGTGCAACCGAATGCCACGACGACTTGCGTCTTGCCTTCCCGTTTATATTGCGGGAGAAGGAACTCGAGCATGTCGATCAACTTTTTATAAAATGCTCGTGCCTCCGGATGAGACATGACGTATTCCTGTACTTCTGTCGTCTGACCCGTGAGTGGACGGAGCTCAGGGATATAGAATGGGTTCGTGATGAAGCGAACGTCGAACAACAAGTCGATATCGAGCGGAACCCCATGTTTGAAACCGAATGACATGAAGTTGACTGTGAACGGGATCCGTTCTTCATTGAATTGTTGGAGGATGCGGTCCTTCAACATCTGAGGCTTCAATTCGCTCGTATCATACAGCGTGTGAGCCCGATCACGGAAACCTTCTAACAGTTCGCGCTCCATCTTGATGCCGACAAGTGGCGCATCTTCCGGTGCGAGCGGATGGGACCGTCGCGTCTCTTTATAACGGCGAACGAGCACGTCGTCCCGCGTCTCTAAATACAACAGGTGCGGATGCACATTCTTTTTTTCCAAATCGTCGATGACGATGAATAAGCTATCGATAAAGTCTCGTGTCCGCGTATCGATGGCGACCGCGATTTTCGGTCGGACCGAGCTGATGACATCAATCAATTGTGGCAAGAGCACCGGTGGCAAGTTGTCGACACAAAAATAGCCGAGGTCCTCGAAACTATTCATGGCGACCGACTTCCCAGCCCCGCTCATCCCACTGATGATGATCAATTCTTCTAATCCTTTAAAGTCTTCCATCTCGCTGACGCCCCCTTAAAATTGACAACCGAGCCGTGTGTGTAGCTCTTTCCATCTAGTATAACGAACGTCCGAAAAAAAGAGAAGGACCGCGGTTCCCCGCAGTCCTACCTTCTTGAATCATGCGTTTTGTTCTTGCAACGATTCGAGGAGCCCCTCGATGAAGTGTTGAGCATTCTGAGCGGCAATCGACCCGTCGTTCGTCGCTGTGACGACTTGACGGAGCGTTTTCTCACGGACGTCACCGGCCGCGAAAATCCCTGGGATATTCGTTTCCATCGCCTCGTTCGTGACGATGTAACCTTGTTCGTTCGTGATGCCGAGGTCTTGAACGAATCCTGTAATCGGGTTCATCCCGATATAGATGAAGACGCCGTCAATCTCGTGGTCTGTCTCTGTCCCGTCAACTGTGCTGACGAGACGAGCTCCACCGACTTTCCCGTCTTTCTCTGTGATTTCTTTCAATGTGTGGTTCCAAATGAAATCGATTTTCTCATTGTCGAACGCACGTTTTTGAAGAATCTTCTGAGCGCGAAGCTCATCGCGACGGTGAACGATCGTCACCTTGTTCGCAAAGCGTGTCAAGAAGACACCTTCTTCAACAGCCGAGTCGCCACCGCCGATGACGAACAAATCTTTCCCTTTGAAGAACGCTCCGTCACATACCGCACAGTACGATACGCCACGGCCACCGAGTTCTTCTTCTCCCGGTACGCCGATTTTCTTATACTGAGCACCAGAGGCGAGGATGATTGCACGTGCTTTATAGTCACGGTTGTGCGCATGCACGATTTTATATTGTGTTTCATCCGAGATGCTTTGCACGTCCCCATATGCATACTCCGCACCGAACGCTTTCGAATGGTCGAACATTTTTTGAGACAAGTCAGGACCAAGGATGCTGTCATAGCCCGGATAGTTCTCGATGTCTTCCGTGTTGGCCATCTGACCACCTGGAATCCCACGTTCAATCATAAGTGTTGAAAGGTTCGCACGTGAAGCATATAGCGCAGCGGTCATTCCGGCAGGACCGGCACCGATGATAATGACGTCATAAATTTTTTCTTCTGTCATGTTGATTCCACCTCTGCAAGAAATTGATTGCCTTTAGTATAAGAAACCTGTAAGGGTATCGTCTATCTTTATGCTTGTTCGAGTGTCCGTTTGAACGAACGGACCGTCTCTGTCAACGTGTCGACCGAGAGATGGAAGGCGTTCGCACAATTTTCGAGAATCAATGCGTCCCGTTTCGTATAAAACATCCAGACGAGCGCAGCGGCCGATGCCGTTACGTCCATGAATGATTCATCAGACAACAGAAGCGTCGCGAAACGTTCATAGAAGTCACCCTCTAGGCTCATCCGTTCCGCTTCTGATACATGTGCTTCAGCCAAGACGAGCGCATCAAACGCACGCTTGATCCGGACGTCTCCTTTGAACGGTTGCTGACAAAGGTCGGCACGACACATCTCTGCGAACGCACGGACCGTCCCGTTTTCCGTCACCGCATTCGTGAGCGCAAGCGCTTCGAACGCTTCGTCATCTTTTAAGTTGGCGATGATTCGGATAATCTCGATTCGAGCCAAGTCGCTCTCTTGACGCAATCCTTGGACGAGCGCCGAACGAAATTCGAGGTTTTCTCGGATGTCGAAGCTTTGTTTCTCTTCAAACTGTTTCATCTCTTCATTGTTCAAGTAGGTGGCTGCCTCTTCAAGTCGTCCTGTCTTATAGGCAGACACGCTGAGCCAATGCCCAAACAATGGGTCCCCACGGAATCCGCGGTCTTTCAATAGACGTAGTTCTTCATATGCACGGTCGTAATGTCCGACAAGCGCGAGTGTCGTCGCTAATTTATAACGTAAGTCAAATTGGAGTGGACGGACACGTGTGAGCGGTGTCGACAACTGCAGGGCCACTTCCGATTGACCCGCTTCATGGAGCAAGAGAATCGTGTTCAAGATTGCATGCAAGTTGCCTGGATTTTGGTCGAGCACGTATTCGAGCGTCCGGAATGCCGCTTGGTCATCACCAAGGTAAAAACTGACGACCGACAGATTGTTGTATGCTGGCCAAAACGATGGATATTGACCGATGAGACGCTCGAGTGTCGCCTTTGCCGCAAACAATCGTCCTTTATCGATTTGACGCTGCGCTTCCGTATGCCACGTGATCAATTCGTCTTCTTCCTCGTCCTCTAACTCTTGTTCGAGTTCGATCAGTTCAAGAAGGGATTGCACGGCTTCCCTGAAGTGACCTTTCGTGTCACGGGCGAGATATTCGGATGCATAGTGCGCCGCTTCCTCATATTGAGAGACATAGGCACAGTTGCTTGCTAAGTGATACAGTGCCTCTGTTGCGGTCTCATCGAGCTCTAATACTCGTTTCCACACGTCATTGGCGTGGTAGACCTCCCCTACTTCAAATAACAGTTCTGCGTACTGTTTATGATAGTCGACGCGATGCGTGGCTGCCGCTGTCGCTTCAGCCATGAAAAAAGTCGCTTCATCCAGGCGACCTTCACGTAACGCACGACGACCTCTATAGTAGTGGAGCTCCGCAGCGAGCGGAGATTCTGGTTCGGGTAGCGTCATTACTGCTTCATAGTTCGCTTCCATATTCTAAATCCTCCACATCATCTCTAAATCTTTTTTTAGTTGCAGGGATAAGAATACCGCACTCGAACAGCGAGGGCAACTGAAAAAGTTAAAAAAAATTGCGACTATATTCCCTCTATAATGAATATTTTTTACTAGGTTCAAAAATTGTTTTTGAACGAAAATATGATAGCTTCATTTCTGTACATTTATCCATGAAAAAGCGGAATCTCTTTAAAAAAAAGTGATACCGCTCAAGTATTATTGATTCTGTATGAACAAAATACTCATGAAAACATTTTGCGAAAAATTGTGTCAAATATGTGTCAACGATTGAAGCTTTGAACCGATGACCCGCTCTCCTGGTAAGACGTCACGGTGCACGACCGCGCCCGCGCCGATGACGGCACCGTCCCCGATGGTTACCCCTGGCAGGATGGTAACGTTCGCACCGATCAATACGCCATCACCGATGATGACGTCCCCGATCCGATACTCGTCTACGAGATACTCATGACAGAGGATCGTCGAATTGAATCCGATGACCGTATTGCGACCAATCGTGATACGTTCCGGGAACATGACGTCCGGTGTGACCATGAGAGCAAGGGCACTATATTCTCCGATATTCATCCCGAGGAACGTCTGGTAAAGCCAACGCTTTGCCTTCACCGACGGAAAGTAACGACCGACCAGAACGACCGTCGTGTTTTTGAAGACACGCAGAAAGCGAATCGTCTGATACATTTGCCAAAGCGGATTCGGTCCCTCGATGTGATATCGTGTCGTCTTACGCATGAATACTGACCTCGTCTAGCCACGCCTCGAAATGTTCCATCGAGTCGATGATGACGTCCGGTTCGAGCGATTCGAGGAATGGACGCCCTTTGAGGGCCCAGCCTACAGCGACCGTCTTCGTTCCGGCATTTTTCCCGCTGAAGATATCCGTGTCGTTGTCTCCGACCATGACGGCGCGTTCTGGTGACGAGTCGAGTGCTTGTAGTGCACGCTCGACCGGTTCAGCGTGAGGTTTTTCGTTCTCGACATCATCCGCTGTCACGACGACGTCAAATAAGTGGTCGATATTGAACAATCGAAGACCGCGCTCGACTACCGGACGACCTTTCGACGTGACGATGCCCATCTTGTATCCTTTCGCATGAAGGCGATATAGCCCCTCGATGACTCCTGGGTACTCTGCGACGAGTTGGTCATGCATGGCGATGTTGAAGCTCCGATAGAAGGCTTGCATCTCTTTCCATTCCGGCTCGTTGAGTTCACGGAACGACTTTTCGAGCGTCGGTCCGATGAATCGATAAATGTCTTCATCCCGATACGTATGTTCCGGGAAATAATAGTCGAAAGTATGGCGGAAACTCGCGATAATGAGTGGGTTCGTATCGAGTAATGTACCGTCTAAATCAAATAAGATCGTATCCATTAATCAAACAATCCTTTCTCTGATGGGTCGTTGTAACGTTTCGCCTTGCGACGAAGAATCATCGTGACGATACCGAAGAGGATCAAGGCGATTGACACCATTTGCGCCGCGCGCAAATCTCCGGACATGAGACTGTCCGTACGAAGTCCCTCGATATAGAAGCGACCGATTGAGTACCAGACGAGGTATGACAAGAAGATATAACCACGTCGTGGATTGCCAATCATGCGCCACGCGACGAGAAGGATGACCCCGATGATATTCCATACACTTTCATATAAGAAGGTCGGGATATAATAAGTCCCATCGATGTACATCTGATTGACTATCCAGTCTGGTAGCATGAGCGTATCTTGCAAGAAACTACGCGTCGTCTCGCCACCATGTGCCTCTTGGTTCATAAAGTTTCCCCAACGCCCAATGGCTTGTCCAAGAAGAAGCGATGGCGCCAAGATGTCCGTCACTTTCCAGAACGACATCGACTTTCGCATACAATAGACGATGACGACAAGGAGAGCACCGAAGATGGCTCCATGAATGGCAATCCCACCTTGACGAATGTCGATGATTTGTCCGAGGTTCTCTGAATAATAATCCCATTGGAACGTCACGTAATAAATGCGTGCGAAGACGATGCTGATCGGAATCGACCAGATGACGACATCCACGAGTCGTTCCGAATCATAATTGATACGTTTTGCTTCGTATAAGGCGAGGACGAGACCAAGCATCGCCCCGAAGGCGATAATCATGCCGTACCAATAGATTGGCAAAGAGCCAATCTCAAACGCCACACGATCAAATGT
Organism: Exiguobacterium sp. s43; assembly: GCF_018617255.1. Classification (GTDB taxonomy): domain Bacteria; phylum Bacillota; class Bacilli; order Exiguobacteriales; family Exiguobacteriaceae; genus Exiguobacterium; species Exiguobacterium profundum. Next base: position 663,145 of record NZ_JACSJT010000001.1, on the reverse strand, counting down.
CGGTTCTACCATGCTCACAAGTCTCCTTCAGTATCCTGAATCGCGTTCGCGAGACGTTCCGCGAACTCTTCAGCCGTATTGATTCCCATATTTTGCAGACGATAGTTCATCGCTGCGACCTCGATGATGACTGCCAAGTTTCGACCAGGTCGAACGGGGATGGTCAAGAGCGGAACTTCACTGTCGATGATTTTCATCGTGTTGTGGTCGAGTCCGACACGGTCGTATACTTTGCCCGCGTCCCAGTTCTCCAAGTTGACGATGAGACTGATCTTTTTATGCGACCGAACCGCACCCGCACCGAACAACGTCATGACGTCGATGATGCCAATCCCACGAATCTCGAGCAGGTGACGAATGAGCTTCGGTGCTGATCCGACGAGGAGCTGGTCCCCCGTTTGACGAATCTCGACTGAATCATCGGCGACGAGGCGGTGCCCCCGTTTGACGAGTTCAAGTGCCGTCTCAGATTTCCCGACACCACTCTGGCCCTTGATGAGGACACCAACACCGTAAATATCCACGAGCACACCGTGCATCGCCGTCATCGGTGCTAGTTCCATCTCTAGGAAGTTCGTAATTTGTGATTCGATCGATGTCGTCACCGCATTCGTCCGCATGAGAGGAACGTTTGCCGCTTCCGCCTCTTCTTCGATTTCTTTTGGAATATCGAAGCCACGCGTGATTAAAATTCCTGGCGTCTGTTCCGTACACAAGATTTTAGCTCGTTCACGACGCTTCTCTTCCGAGAGGCTCGCATAGAATGTCAACTCCGTCTTCCCAAGCACTTGCAGGCGGTTTTTGGCATAGTGCGTATAATAGCCAGCAAGGACGAGACCCGGTCGACTCAGGTCGGGTGTTGCGACCGGTCGATGAAGTCCTTCCTCTCCCGCAATGACTTGAAGTTTAAAACGCTCAACAACTTGAGCGGTACGTACGATATTTTGCATCAGTATCTGCCCCTTTCACGCTCATTATTGTATCATAGCTCTTTCTAAGACGGGCTAGGGAAGTGATGAAGAACGTGTCAAAAAATTGTTGAAACCATCCTATTACACCGTTCGTATGTAGGGTATAGGCTAACTAGGAGGTGGAATAATGGAAGGTTTATTTGGAATTGTCATCTTATTTGCGCTAGTGATTGGAATTGGGTCCCTCGTTTACATCATCAAATCGTTAATCGATATGTGGAAAGAATATGCTGCGACGAAAAACGAGACGATCTTGCTCTTGTTCATCTTGAACATCATCGGATTCTTCTTGTCCGGAGCGCTCATCTCCATGATTGTCGCCATCATCTTCTATTGGAATCGCTCGAAGTCGATGCGCCTTCTTGGAATCATTCTCTTGATTGCCGGACCGGTTCTCTTCATCGTGTTTGCTATCAGCGCCTTCACTCTGTTTGATACACAGATGATGGATTGGCAACAGATGGAGTACGAAATGAATCTATAATCAAAAAATCCCGAAGGCTCAGCCTTCGGGATTTTCTTATTGTTGATGGAACGGATTGTTCAAATCGCCCGGGTCGACAGGATCGACCGGGTCAGCCGGTTCCACTTTATCTTCATCGAGGAATGTGGATGGCGTATAGACCGAACCGTGCTCCAAATCGATTGTACCGGTACGCGTCCCCGCCTCGACTTCGATACGAGGGGTTTGACCGCGACCCGATAAGAATTCCAGACGACGCTGTGCGACGTCCTTGCGGTCACGGATGATTTCGAGCTCATCAAGCAAGCAATGCAGACCACCGAAATTCGTCTCGAGCTCCCCTTCGACCTCGACGCCGTGTGGTAACACGAGTCGAATGTTCCCGGCGAGTGACGCGAGTTCAAACTTCGCAGGACGAGCTGTCGCCAGTTCCGCGCGGATGTTTCCGTTCCCGGTCTTGAGGGAAGCTTTATCGTACTTCCCACCGACGATGACGGCACCGTTTCCGGTCCGAACGTGAACGAGTTCCGCTTCGACACCTTCGACCTCGACCGTCCCATTACCAGTGTTCAGTAATAGTTCGGATGCATGCACGTCATGGAGCACGACACGCCCGTTTGCGGTTTGCACACGAACGTTCTCAACATCGAGACCATCGGCACGGACTTCACCGTTCAACGTTTGAACAAGAAGATGGTTGAAATGGTGGTGCGGGACGTACAGTTCCACGTGGGCCCGGACGAGTTTATCACGGAGCGAAACGACGAGACGATCACCAATGACAGAGTGCTTAACCGCAGACTGTAACTGTTCGAGCGCCTTATCCGCATCTTGTTGGCGAAGCGGACGACCCGTGACAATCAGTTCACAATCTTCGGCATCAGACGAAACAATCGTCGCCGACGCGTTGAACAGGTCGAGCGAGATATCGCTACCTGTGAACGGGAACGACTTCGAATACGTCACTTCCGGACCAAAGTTCGAGCTGAATGAGAAGTCGCTGTCGCGAAGTTTCGTCACGAGCCCTTCCACTGCAGATGTCAGTTTCGTTGTGAGCGATTCAACCGAATAGGCATCGACCTTTTCTGTATCCTGTCGCTCTTCAAGCGCTTGAACCTGTTCCGGTTCAAGTCGCTCGAGACGTTCGAGTTGCGTCATCGCCTCCTCGATCGTCATCTTGCCTTCCTTCACTTGCTGGAGAATCAGTTCACGCATTTCTTGTTTCACGTTCGTTTTCCCCCTTCAATTTGGTTGCACGTCAATTACCTTCCCGTTTCTCACCATTTCTATACTTATTTCTTTTTTCCTGCTTTCGGTTTCACTCGGGCTGCATCTCGTTCGAGAACCGGCTTCAAATACTTACCGGTATACGAGCCTGACACTTCCGCGACTTCTTCTGGTGTCCCCGTTGCGACGATGAGTCCGCCACCATCTCCACCCTCTGGTCCGAGGTCAATCAAATAATCGGCCGACTTGATGACATCGAGGTTATGCTCGATGACGAGCACCGTGTCCCCGTTCTCGACAAGACGTTGCAACACTTTCAACAAGCGCGCGATGTCGTCGACGTGAAGACCGGTCGTCGGTTCGTCCAGAATATAAATCGTTTTCCCGGTCGACCGTTTATGAAGTTCCGAAGCGAGTTTGACACGCTGGGCTTCCCCACCCGAAAGTTCCGTCGCCGGCTGACCGAGTTTCATATAGCCAAGACCGACGTCATAAATCGTTTGAATCTTCCGCTTGATTTTCGGAATCTTGTCAAAGAATTCGAGTCCTTCCTCAATCGTCATATCAAGGACGTCTGCGATCGTCTTTCCTTTGTACTTCACTTCGAGCGTTTCACGATTATAGCGTTTCCCGTGACAGACCTCACACGGAACGTAGACGTCAGGAAGGAAGTGCATCTCGATTTTGATGATCCCATCCCCACGACATGCTTCACAGCGCCCGCCTTTAACGTTGAAACTGAAACGTCCCTTCTTATAGCCGCGCATCTTCGCTTCATTCGTCGAGGCGAAGACGTCACGAATATCATCAAAGACACCCGTATACGTGGCCGGGTTCGAACGAGGGGTCCGTCCAATCGGGGATTGGTCGATATCGATGACCTTATCGATATGCTCAAGTCCTTCAATCTTCTTGTGCTTGCCTGGCTTCGCTTTGGCCCGGTTCATATTGTGCGCGAGCGATTTGTAGAGAATCTCATTGATGAGGGTCGATTTACCCGATCCCGAGACCCCTGTTACGGCAACGAACATCCCGAGTGGAATGGAAACGTCGACGTCTTTTAGATTGTTCTCTTCTGCTTTGACGATCTTTAAGAAACGTTCGTCTGGCATCTTCCGTTCAGCCGGAAGTGGGATGAACTTCTTCCCGGCAAGATATTGACCGGTGAGCGAGTTTTTATTTTTCATCAATTGTTTCGGTGTCCCGGCTGCGATGACCTGTCCGCCATGTTCTCCTGCGCCTGGTCCGATATCGATCAAGTAGTCGGCTTCCATCATCGTGTCCTCGTCATGCTCGACGACGATGAGCGTGTTTCCGATGTCCCGCATCTGTTTGAGGGTCGAAATCAACCGGTCGTTATCACGTTGATGAAGACCGATGGATGGTTCGTCAAGGACATACAAGACACCCGTGAGACGAGACCCAATTTGTGTCGCGAGACGAATCCGCTGAGCCTCCCCACCCGAGAGTGTTCCAGCGGCACGAGAGAGCGTCAAGTAGTCGAGACCGACGTTATTCAAAAAACTGAGTCGTTCCCGAATCTCTTGGAGGATGAGACGGGCGATGGCGATCTCTTTCTCGCTCAACTGCTCGTTGAGTCCTTCAAAGAACGCGAGTGCGTTCACGACCGATTTCTCCGTCACTTGCCCGACATGCTGACCCGTGATCTTGACGGCGAGCGACTCTTCTTTTAAGCGATAGCCGTGACATGTCGGACACGCATGTGTCGCCATGTACATTTCCATCTGCTCACGGATATAGTCGGATGTCGTCTCTCGGTAACGGCGCTCGATGTTACGGAGCACCCCTTCAAAGAAAATGGTATTCGTGCGCACTTGACCGAAGTCGTTCTCGTAGCGGAAGAGGAACGATTCCTCCGAAGATCCGTTCAAGACGAGGTCCTGATCACGTTTTGATAGGCGCTCGAACGGGACGTCCATGTCGATGTTGAAATGCTGGCACATCGCAGCCAAAAGTTGTGGATAGTACTGGGAACTTGTCGGTTGCCATGCGGCAATCGCCCCCTCTTTCAACGTCTTCGACGGGTCCGGGATGACGAGTTCTGGGTCGACGTCTAGTTTCGTCCCAAGACCATCACACGTCGGACATGCACCGAATGGCGAGTTGAATGAGAACATCCGAGGTTCGAGTTCGCCGATGGAGAACCCGCAGATCGGACAGGCGTGATGCTCACTGAAGAGGAGCTCGGTGCCATCCATCTTATCGATAATGACACGGCCGTCCGCAAGACGTAATGCCGTCTCGAGTGAGTCGGCGAGGCGCCCTTCGACGTCAGGTCGGACGACGAGGCGGTCGACGACGACTTCAATCGAATGCTTCTTGTTTTTATCGAGCTCAATCTCATCCGTCAATTCAATCGTTTCACCATTGACACGGACACGGACGAATCCCTCTTTCTTTAACGAGTCGAATACTTTCACGTGCGTCCCTTTCCGACCCGACACGATTGGCGCCAAAATCTGGAGTCGTGTCCGCTCCGGCAACTCCATCACCTGGTCGACCATCTGTGAAATCGTTTGACTCGAGATCTCGATGCCGTGGTTCGGACAGACCGGTTTCCCGATTCGTGCAAACAATAGACGAAGGTAATCATAAATCTCGGTCACCGTACCGACCGTCGAACGCGGGTTACGACTCGTCGTCTTCTGGTCAATCGAGATGGCCGGGCTAAGTCCTTCAATCGTATCGACGTCTGGCTTATCCATCTGTCCAAGGAACTGACGGGCATAGGCGGATAAGCTCTCGACGTACCGACGCTGTCCTTCCGCATAAATCGTATCGAACGCAAGTGACGATTTCCCGGAGCCGGACAAGCCCGTCAAGACGACGAGCTGGTCACGTGGGATATCGATGTCAATATTTTTTAAATTGTTGACGCGTGCCCCTTTGATGACAATCGCATTTTTCTTTTCAGCCATTTAATTCCCTACCTTCAACTCCAAGATTAAGTCACGCAATTCGGCCGCGCGTTCGAACTGGAGATCGCGTGCCGCTTGCTTCATTTCTTCTTCCAACTTGGCAATCGCCGCCTCGCGTTCGGCCGGCTTCATCGTACTGAGCGATTCGAGTGCTTCCTCTTCCGCCTCGACCGTCGCCCGAATGACCCCTCGGACGTCTTTTCGAATCGTCTGCGGTGTGATGCCATGTTCTTCATTATAAGCCTGTTGAATCGACCGACGACGATCCGTCTCTTCGATGGCACGCGCCATCGAATCGGTCATCTTGTCCGCGAACAAGATGACATGTCCGTTCGCGTTACGCGCCGCTCGTCCAATCGTCTGGATGAGCGAACGATCGGAACGAAGGAATCCTTCCTTATCGGCATCGAGAATCGTCACGAGGCTGACCTCTGGAATGTCAAGACCCTCCCGCAACAAGTTGATTCCGACGAGCACGTCATATTTACCGAGACGAAGGTCACGAATGATTTCGATTCGCTCGAGCGTCTTGATTTCGGAGTGCATATAGTTGACCTTGATTCCCGCTTCGCGTAAGTAATCGGATAGGTCCTCTGCCATCTTCTTCGTGAGCGTCGTCACGAGCACGCGCTCGTCGCGCTTGATGCGTTCGCGAATCTGATCCATCAAGTAGTCAATCTGACCTTTGATTGGATGAATCTCGATTGTCGGATCAAGTAACCCGGTCGGACGGATGATTTGCTCAATCATGTTCGGCGTATGTTCGAGTTCGTACGGACCTGGTGTCGCCGAGATGAAAATCGCTTGTGAGACTTTCTTCTCGAACTCATCGAACTTGAGCGGGCGGTTATCCTTCGCCGAAGGGAGACGGAAGCCGTGGTCGACGAGCACTTGTTTCCGTGCCTGATCCCCGTTGTACATCCCGCGTACTTGCGGGAGCGTCACGTGCGACTCATCAGCGACGAGTAAAAAATCTTCCGGGAAGTAATCGATTAACGTGTACGGGGTTGAACCTTCAGGCATCAAGTTCAAGTGTCGCGAATAGTTCTCGATTCCTGAACAATACCCCATCTCACGCATCATTTCCAAATCGTAATGCGTTCGTTGCTCGAGTCGTTGCGCTTCTAAGAGCTTCCCTTCTTCGCGGAACTTCTCAAGTTGTTCCTCAAGTTCCGCTTCGATGTTGACGATTGCCTTTTGCAATTTTTCGTCGCGTGTGACGAAGTGGGATGCCGGGAAGATGGCGACGTGATCACGGTCTGCGATGATTTCACCCGTCAACGGATCCATCTCACGGATGCGGTCGATCTCGTCTCCGAAGAACTCGATGCGCATGCAGTGTTCGTCACGCGATGCTGGGAAGATCTCGACGACGTCCCCGCGGACACGGAAACGTCCACGCTGGAAATCGATATCGTTTCGTTCATATTGAATGTCGATGAGTTTACGTAACATCTCGTCACGTCCCATCTCTTTCCCGACGCGAAGGCTCAAGACGAGGCTCCGATATTCTTCCGGGTTACCGAGACCATAAATACAGGAGACAGATGAGACGATGATGACGTCATCGCGCTCAAAGAGAGCCGACGTCGCCGAGTGACGCAGCTTATCGATTTCATCATTGATTGAAGCATCCTTCTCAATGAACGTATCCGTCGACGGCACGTACGCTTCCGGTTGATAATAGTCATAGTAACTGACGAAGTACTCGACCGCGTTGTTCGGGAAGAACTCTTTGAACTCCGAGTAGAGCTGACCGGCGAGCGTCTTGTTATGGGCGAGGACGAGTGTCGGCTTCTTTACTTCTTGAATGACGTTCGAGACGGTAAACGTTTTACCCGTACCCGTTGCACCGAGGAGCGTCTGATACCGGTCACCTCGATTTACACCTTCGACAAGCTGTCGAATCGCTTCAGGCTGGTCGCCTCCTGGTTGAAATTCAGATTGTAATGCAAACGGAATCGATTCCATAAGATACTCCTCACCTTCTCATTTCATAAGTGTCTTGATTATACCATAGACACGAACAAATATTCGCTTATTAGCTTGTAGGTTAATTCATTTTATTTCTTTTTTCATTCAATCCATTGTTCATTTCTTTTTCCTTTACTGTCTCAAAAGAAACATCTTGTTCCATCCAAATCATCACATCAAGATTTCAACAGAATCACTTTTGTGGCATAAAGCATTACACTTTTCAGATTGGACTATGTCCCTAGTAAATTGGAATGCTTGAAATATCCGAAAAAAACATCCACTTCGTGAACGTTTCGCTCTGCTTCTTAACTCTTTTGTGAAGTTTACAGCTGTAAATGTGAACATTTGTAGGAAAAAAGTAGGATTTTTTAAAAACACTGTTTTAAAACGCTTACATTTTGGGCATATAATGAAGTGGTAAGTCAAATTGCATAAGGGAGAAAGGGGAGTATCACATGTCAGCATTTGTCAGTGAAATTATTGGTACGATGCTATTGATTCTGCTCGGTAACGGTGTCGTCGCCGGCGTCGTCCTCCGCCATTCCAAAGCGGAAAACTCTGGCTGGATTGTCATCACAATGGGTTGGGGTCTTGCCGTTATGGTCGGGGTCTACGCAGCCGGAATTTACGGAGGCGCTCACATCAACCCTGCCGTCACGATTGGTCTCGCGACAGCAGGCGAATTCCCATGGGCTGATGTCCCACTTTACATCCTCGCTCAGTTTATTGGAGCCATCATCGGGGCATGTTTGGTTTATGTCCACTACAAGCCGCACTATGATGCGACAGACGATCCTGGTTTAAAACTGGCGACGTTCTCGACAGCTCCAGGTATTCGAAGCACGCCGTACAACTTGATTGGTGAGATTATCGGAACATTCGTCCTTGTCTTTGCATTGTTGTCATTCGGGGCAAACACATTCGCAGACGGACTCAATCCACTCATCGTTGGTTTCTTGATTGTATCGATTGGTCTTTCGCTCGGTGGTACGACGGGATATGCGATCAACCCGGCACGTGACCTTGGGCCACGTATCGCACACGCATTCCTTCCAATTAAAGGAAAAGGATCTTCAGATTGGGGTTATTCATGGATCCCGGTCGTCGGTCCGATTATCGGTGCGATTATTGCCGCACTCATCTACGGTATTCTCGTCCCTTAACACATAATTTTGAAGGAGGAAATCACATATGGCGAAAGAAAAACGTTATATTTTAGCATTGGACCAAGGAACGACAAGTTCACGGGCAATCATCTTTGATCATGATGGAAAAATTGTCACAGTCGCACAGCGCGAATTCAAACAATACTTCCCAAAACCAGGCTGGGTCGAGCACAACGCCAATGAGATTTGGGGTTCTGTCCTCGCCGTTATGGCGGAAGCGTTCGGTTCTGCTGATATCGACCCGAATGAGATTGCCGGAATCGGGATCACGAACCAACGTGAAACAGCTGTCGTTTGGGAAAAGGAAACAGGACGCCCTGTCTATAACGCCGTCGTCTGGCAATCCCGTCAAACCGCCGACATCTGTGAAGAGCTGAAAGCAGCCGGTCATTCCGATATGGTCCGCGACAAAACAGGTCTCCTCATCGATGCCTACTTCTCAGGAACGAAAGTCAAATGGATTCTTGACAACGTCGAGGGTGCACGTGAAAAAGCTGAGAACGGCGAACTCCTCTTCGGGACAATCGACACGTGGCTCATCTGGAAACTCTCTGGTGGAAAAGCACACGTAACCGATTACTCGAACGCATCGCGTACACTCATGTACAACATCTACGAGCAGAAGTGGGATGACGAGTTACTCGAGATCTTGACAGTGCCTAAATCAATGCTTCCTGAAGTCAAACCGTCAAGTGAAGTCTATGCGAACACGATTCCATACCACTTCTTCGGATTCGAAGTCCCGATTGCCGGAGCTGCAGGTGACCAACAGGCCGCCTTGTTCGGACAAACTTGCTTCGAAAAAGGTGAGGCGAAAAACACGTATGGAACAGGTTGTTTCATGCTCATGAACACGGGAGAAGAAGCCGTCAAATCTGATCACGGTCTCTTGACGACAATCGCTTGGGGCTATAACGGGAAAGTAGAATACGCGCTCGAAGGTTCAATCTTCGTCGCCGGTTCGGCGATCCAGTGGCTCCGTGACGGATTGCGGATGTTGAAATCAGCGAAAGACTCGGAACAGTATGCGACACGGATTGAATCAACTGACGGTGTCTACGTCGTTCCTGCCTTCGTCGGTCTCGGTGCACCGTATTGGAACTCGGACGTCCGTGGTGCCATCTTCGGTCTCACACGTGGGACAGAGAAAGAACAGATGGTCCGGGCGACAATCGAGTCACTCGCTTACCAGACACGTGACGTCCTCACGTCGATGGAGAATGACTCAGGCATCAACTTGAAGACGCTTCGCGTCGACGGTGGGGCCGTCAGTAACAACTTCCTCATGCAGTTCCAATCGGACATTCTCAACGTCCCGGTCGAGCGTCCTGAAGTGAGTGAAACGACTGCACTCGGTGCCGCCTACTTGGCAGGTCTCGCCGTTGGATTCTGGAAAGACCAAGCCGAAGTCAAAGAACAGTGGAAACTCGACAAGAAATTCGATCCAAACATGGATGAGTCTCATCGCGAAGCCCTCTACAAAGGATGGCAACACGCTGTCGAAGCCACAATGGCATTCAAGCCTTCAAAACTTGATGTATAAGACGAACGGGCATCCTCACGGGTGCCCTTTTTGTATGCAAAAAAGAGTACCCATGACGGATACTCTTACAGTTTACGTAAGCGAACTCTCGGGCTCGTTGGTTCCCCGACGAACAAAATTCCGAGCTCATGTGGATCGGTCTCATACATCGCTCGTTGAACGAATCGGATATCCCCGTTCAGATTCAATACTTCCAGTTTGATGTACGGCTTATGTTGCTGGAGCGCCTCATAAAAACTATGCCCTCCTGTGATGACCGTCCCGTTGACTTTATAGATCGATTCACCCGGGATGAGCTGCATCGTCTCCCCAGGTGAGTTCGGTAACGTGTCGACGATGACCGCCCCACGGTTTCCATTGATGAAAACGGGTGTCGTTCCCCGATTCTCGCGTTTGATCCATTGTAAGCCGAGCTCATAGAGGACGAATAGCGTCAATACTACATAGTCGACATATGGAATCTCAAACGCATATGAGAGGCCGAATAAACCGAGAGCGATCAAAGCGAGTATGGCACGATAATTGCTCAATCGTGCGAGAAGCGTTCCTGGTAAGGCGCCGGTCGACAATAAACTGACCCCGATGGGAATCGGAAGAATGATGGGCACCATCGGCCAGTCGAGACCGAACATCGGTGGCACGAAGACGACGAGCGGGAAAAACCAAATCCGTTTGACGACATGCCCTCCGATAAACTGCCCCCGTTTCGACAAGATCAAGGTCGGGGATGTCTCTTTTGGTCCGTTCCAACGCAAGAGAATCGCTTCCGCAAGGGTGACGAGGCCGAATGTGAGCGCATAGACCGTCCAATCGACCTGAGCGAGTGCTGCTACCCAATCACGAAGCGCCCCATATGCGACAACATCGCGTAACAAGACGACCCCGAACAACACGAGAAGAGGCAGCACCGGATTAAAGAATCGCGGATGCATCGTCAAGACGACGAGCGTATAGAGAATCGTGAACGAGACGGCCCACTCAAACGTGATGGTCGTCTCGAGTAAAATCGTCACGGCCGATGAGAGGACCGCTAACAGAAGACTCGGCCAGATGAAATGTCTCCATTCCGACTTCGGTGAGCGACGTCTCGAACGGAACATGGCCCGTTCTCGCTTGACCCGTGTCAGCGATATGTATGTAAGGGCGACGAGTGTCACCCAAAACAGCGGACTACCTAACAACGTCAATAAAGCCGTAACACCCATTCGTACAACTTCCACGCGGTCCAACCCTTTCTTTCATACAACGTTATTTTGCGGCTTCTTCAAGCGCACGATTCAATTGGGCGTCATTCGCCTCATCTTGAATCGCTTCGAGCAACTTCGCTTCGAGTGCAGAGGCTGTCTCTTCATCGACAGTTCCAGAAGCCTCGAGACCATTGTCTGTCTGGAATGCTTTCACGGCGTTCGCCATCGTGTCCCCGTAATATCCCGGCTGACCGCCTGGCTCATAGCCGATTCCAGTTAAAATTTTATGCAAGTTCGAGACGGCGTCACCGTAATCTCCGACTTGGAGCGACTCTTCTTCTGTCAGGACACGGGTCACGTTGAAGAAGTCCGGTTGCTCCACTTCAATGTCCGGCTCAATGCCCTTCTTGTTAATCCAATTTCCGTCCGGTGTGAGCCACTTGCTCGTCGTCAATTTCAAGTTACTGCCGTCCTCTAAGTCGAACGCCGTCTGGACGACACCTTTTCCGAACGTCTTCGTCCCGATGATGGTCGCGCCTGCTCCTTCTTTCATCGCACCAGTCAAAATCTCAGATGCCGAGGCAGAACCCTCATCCGTCAAGACAAACAGGTCATACGGTTTCGCTTCACGAGCGCGACCGTTTTGTGCATCACGGTCACCGTCCGCATTCTCGATTTGGACGACCGGTTTTGATGTCGGGACGAACCCTTCCGACATCTCGATGACGGCAGGCAAGAGACCTCCCGGATTTCCACGAACATCGATGATCAAGCTATCGATTTCTTCTGACTCGAGTTGCTCGAGTTGTTCGAGGAATTCATCAGCCGTCGGTTCTGAGAATTGGGTGACTTGGAGATACCCAATCTTTTTACCGTCTTTCTCTTTCACTTCAGAGAAGACCGTCTCGATTGGAATCGTGTCACGTATGATCTCGTAGTCCGCCGTCTGACTTCCACGGCGAATCGTCAATGTGACGGTCGTCCCTTTTTCTCCTCGAATCAATTGGACGGCCTCCTGTACATCCATCCCTTCAATCGACTCCCCGTCGACCGCTGTGATGATGTCACCAGGACGAAGTCCAGCCTCTTCGGCCGGAGCGCCTTTGATCGGAGCGACAATTAAGATGTCCTCTCCTTTCTTCTCCAAAGTCGCGCCGATTCCTTCAAAACTCGATTCAATCGAGTCCGTAAATTGTGACGTTTCTTCCGCATCCAAGAAATCCGAATACGGGTCGTTCAGCGCTGCGGTCATCCCGTCGAGCGCACCGGTCAATAAATCGTCTTCTGAGATGTCCTGTAACGAATGTTCTTCAATCAAATCACGTACTTGGTCGACTTTATCCCAGCCTTCCGCATTCGTTTGAATGGGAAGCGATGTGTCTGTAAACGCCATCGTCGCAAGGCCTGCACCGGCCCCAGCCACGAACGTTGTGCCAGCGAGTAGTCCTGCGGTTGAATTTTTCACGGGTTGGTCCCTCATTTCTCTTTGTAAGTCTTTTCATTAGTATAGCAAAAACTAGAGGAAAAGCGGACGCGTTCCACATATTTGGGACGCGTCCGCTTCTGTCAGTATCCAATATACGGGGCCGGGTCAATTGCGTTCGGCTGTCCCGGTGCCCATTTCCCTCGGTGTAACTCAAAATGAAGATGGGGTCCCGTCGACCAGCCGGTATTGCCAAGCGTTCCGACCGTCTGTCCCGCCGCCACTTGTTGACCGGCTCCGACTGTGATCGCATTTAAATGGGCATAGACGGTCGTCCAAATCTCACCGTTGATGACATGCGAAACGAAGACGACATTTCCATACCCGGTCGCCGGTGCCGCCTTGATGACGACACCTGGTGCGCTTGACACGATTGGTGTTCCAGACGCATTGACGAGATCAATGCCCTTGTGAATCTCCGGCACACCTGTCAACGGGTTGTCTCGTGGACCGAACGGACTAGACACATAACCGGACACAGGACGAACGAATCCCGTGGACGTGGACACATTCGTCGGTGTTTCGGTTGGTGCGGTCACTTCTGGTGCCTCCTCGACCTCCGACTCACGGGCTTCCGCTTCTGCTCGCTCTTCAGCGGCACGCGCCTCAGCTTCACGTTTGGCACGTTCCGCTGCCTCTGCGGCTTCTCGTTCGGCAGTCGCAATCGCCTCTAGTTGTTCACTGATGATGCGGTTCTGTTCAGCCATGACCGCCTGCTCTTCACTGCGCGTCATCTTTTCGAGCTCGAGCTGCTCTACTTGTTCGTTCAGTTCAACCAACAGGTCACGTTTCTTCTCGGCCGTCCGGTCAAGGTCTTGCTTGGTGATGACGAGCTCGCGCTCTTTTTGCTTGATGAAAGAGAGCTGGGTACGTTGTGTCGACTCGAGCGACTCCAAACGTTCCATCTCACTCATATAATTATGTATGAGCTCCCGGTCCTGTTCAGCGATCGTGCGGGCCGTCATAGCCCGTGTCACGAAGTCGCCGAAGGAACGGGACTCAAAAATGACTTGTAAATAGGAAGTGTCTTCATGTACTTGCAAAACGCGAAGGCGCTCGTTCACGAGTTCCTTCTGGCTTTCCAAGTATTCTTCCTGAACGGAAAGTTGTTGGCGGGTCGACTCGAGTTCTGCCCGGGCTGTATCGACCTCATGCTGCTGAATGGCGATTTGTTCGCTCAATTCATTCAACCGGTCGTCGACGACGTGTATTTCCGTCTTCACGGCATCACGCTCTGCCTCGGTGATCTCGAGTTCGGCATCCGTCTCGGCCTGCGCTTTTTTCGACTCCTCCAACTCATTGGACAGTCGATCTTGTCGAGCTTTCAACGTGTCTTTCTCTGTCGCCATGACCGGCATGGCAAGTAACGATACACACAACCCTAGCGCAAGCGAACGTTTCATCCGCCAACTCCTCCTTATTTAAGTTAGATTTTCAAGAAACGACCGAGCGATGTCGTCGATCCCCAGATTCCGATGAACGCACCGAGTGCAAGTAAAACAAGCGATACTTGGACTGTTAGCGTCGATGGATCAATCAACTTAAATATATCACTATTCAATTGATCAAGCGATGGTTGTAAAGCACTATATGCAACGTCATATCCGAAATAAATGACAAGAATCGGGACGAGAGCCCCAAGCATTCCAAGGAGCAATCCTTCGATAAAGAACGGCCAGCGGATAAAGCTGTTTTTCGCTCCGACGAGTCGCATGATTTCAATCTCACGGCGACGCGAGAAGATTGTCATTTTAATCGTATTTGAGATCAAGAACATCGCCATCAATGTCAAACCGACAATCAACGCGAGTCCACCGATGCGAATCCCGTTGAAGAAAGCAAACATTTTATCGATGTAGTCTTTTCCGTATTTCACATCGTCCACATTATCGAGTGAACCGACCGATTTGGCCACTTCCTCTAGTTCTGTCGGGTCTTGTGCTTTGACGATATAGCGAGCGTGGAGCGGGTTATCTTTTTCGACCGTTCCGTATGCAGCCGCATCATCGCCGAGCTGGTCTTGGAACTTCGCTAGCTCATCTTCTTTTGAACTGAACGTGACCGTCGAGACGCCCGGCACCTGTTCAATGTTCTCTCCGAGTTTCTCAACCGAGTTCTCATCCGCTGTACGAGTGATGAACACTTGAATCTCGACATCATTTTCGACGTTATCTGAAATTTCATTGATGTTGAACATGACGAGTGCGAATACACCGACAAGTAGCAACGTAATGGTCACGGCACTAATCGCCGCGAACGACATCCATCCATTCCGAAGTGTTCCTTTGAACCCTTCACGCAAATGGCGCAATCCAGTCTTAAATATCATAGCCATATGCTCCTTTCTCTTCATCGCGCACGACTTTCCCGTTCTCAATCGCGATGACGCGGTGACGAATCTTATCGACGATGTCACGGTTGTGTGTTGCCATGACGATTGTCGCTCCGCGGCGGTGAATCTCTTCAAACACTTCCATGATGCCCCATGCTGTTTCCGGGTCTAAGTTCCCTGTCGGCTCATCGGCGATGATCAATTTTGGCTTATTGACGATTGCACGAGCAATCGAGACACGTTGTTGTTCTCCACCTGATAGTTCGTCCGGATAGTTGCGCGCCTTGTTCTTCAATCCGACAAGGTTCAACACATCCATGACTTGTTTCCGAATCGAAGACGTATCCGCTCCTACAACTTCTAATGCGAACGCTACGTTCTCATATACCGTAAGTGACGGCAACAATTTGAAGTCTTGGAAGATAACGCCGAGTTGACGGCGTAGCTTCGGAACGTGTCGGTCTTTAATTTTCCCGACATCGAGTCCGTCAATCAACAATTGACCGGCTGTCGGCTTCTCCTCACGATAAATCATCTTCATGAACGTCGACTTTCCGGCACCGGAAGGCCCGACGACATAAAGGAACTCGCCGTCGCGAATCTCTAGATCGAGGTCATCCATGGCGACGACGCCGTTCGGATATACTTTACTGACTTTTTGCATCGAGATCATAACGTATTCCCTACCCTTTTTAAATTATTTTTAAGCATCTATGACGAATTTGAATCAATTATTTTAGTTACTGTATATTTCGCCTAGAGTCTTTTTTACAGGAAACGGCTCCCTCTGTCAAGGTGTCGCTTTTTTATGTTAGCCTGGTCAAAAAATCATCTAGGGCATATGTTGAAGCGACTACAATTATATCAATCCGACTTTTAAAACACCATTACAGGATTGTTTCAGTTCGATTGAGTTCGATGTGAAAATGTCGCGAAGAAACTCGCTTTCTTATTCCCCAAGAGAATATTGAAACCGCACTTCGAAAGGGTGCTCCCTAAGGAACACCCTTCACCAATACGCCACATTTAATCGTGTGGTTTTTCTTTCAATGCATCAAACGGCGACTTTTTCCGTTTCCGATACTTGATATGAATCGTTGAGGATTCATAGTCATCGGAAGCCCGGATATCCCGACTCGATACGCGGACGAATGACCAAGCAAGAAGGAACATGATGAAGATAAGCGGGAATCCACCGACGATACTCGCTGTCTGGAGCGTCTCTAGTCCGCCGAGGAACATGAGCGTGAGCGGCATGATAGCAAGCGCGAACGCCCAAAAGAGACGGTTCCAGACAATCGGCTCATCCTCGACATGTTTTTGCGTGACCGATGCCAAGATGTATGATGATGAATCGAACGTTGTCGCCAAAAAGATAATGGCAAGAAGCGTAAAGACGCCGATGACGACTTTCCCGAAAGGCAATTGGCCGATGATGGCGATGATTGTAGGTGCCGGGCCATTCGCCGCCATGTACCCGACAACATCGAACGTCCCACTTAGATGAAGGTAGAGCCCGTAGTTTCCGAGAATCCCAAAGAACAAGATGCATCCGAGCGTTCCGTACACCATCGTCCCAAAGATCATATTCCGAATCGTACGACCGCGTGAGATACGGGCGACGAACAATCCGACGAATGGTGCATAGACAAGCCACCATGCCCAATAGAACACCGTCCACGATTCCGGGAACCCGGTCGATGTGAAGCCACCGAAGTCACCGAACGGTTCCATCCACGTTGCCATCCGGAAAAAGTTATCCATGACGATTCCGACTCCATTGAACGTCGTCTCCATAATGAATCGAGTCGGACCAAAGATAAGCACGAACGTCAAAATCCCAAGGGCGAGCCAGATGTTCAAGTCACTGAGTACTTTGATGCCACCCTTCAGTCCAATGTAAGAACTGATGGCGAAGATGACCGTACAAATCAACATGATGACGGCCTGCATCCCGAGCGTGACGGGAATCCCTGTCAGTTCGTTGACCCCTTCGGCAATCATCGGGGTACCGAGGGCGAGCGTCGTCCCGGCACCACCTAATAATCCAAAGATAAATAAGATATCAATCAATTTACCGAGGGGTCCATCTGCCCATTTTCCGATAACGGGGCGTACCGCTTCACTTACCTTTAAGACGGATTTCTTACGGACGTAAAAGAAATAAGCGATCGGCAGTGCCGGTAACGTATAGATTGCCCAAGCGATCGGTCCCCAGTGGAACATCCCATATGCTGTCGACCATTGAATCGCTTCCGGTGACTCCGGTGTCAGCCCGAACGGCGGACCTTCATAGTAATAGACCCATTCGATGACGGACCAATAGAGGATGCTGGACCCGATGCCGGCAGCAAATAACATCGCCGCCCAAGAGAATGTACTAAATTCGGGTTCTTCATCTTCACGACCTAATTTGATATGACCATTCTTACTGAAGGCAATGAAAATCAAAAATCCGAACGCACCTAAGCCCATTGCTAAGTACAACATGCCGAAGTTAGAGGTCATGTATTCGTTCGCCGCACCGACCCACGCTTTACCGGTCTCTGGGAAGAAGATGAGCGGTAACGTCACCCCTAACAGTAATACAAACGAGCCGATAAAGGTCGGCCAGTCAATCAGTTTCGTCTTCAATTGTCATCACTCCATTTCCACTATGTCTCACGTTACCTTAACAATATTTCCCCAAGCCCTAACACCCAAAACAAAAAAGCATGAGGTGTGTTCCACCTCATGCTGTCGAATCTTATTTTTTCTCAGCGAGCCAAGCAGCGACCGCTGTGATTTCTTCGTCTTTTTCAATGACGTTCGCAGGCATCGCGCCTTGACCGTTTCGAATGACGTTTTCAATCTCTTCTGCCGACAGACGAGCACCGACTTGCTCGAGTGACGGGCCACTCATTCCTTCAAGGTTCGCACCGTGACATGCCGCACAGTTTTGTGCGTATACCGCTTCCGCGTCAACCGATGCCGTGTTCGAGCCCGAATCCCCGTTGCTCGATGTATCCTCTTCTTCACCGCCGCCACATGCGCCGAGTGTCAGCATGGCGCCGAGGCCGATGGCCATCATCCATTTTTTCATAACCACGTTCCCCTCCTAAGTTGTAGAAATGACCTACATTTACCATTATAGCCGTTAACGTATGCTTTCTAACCTAATCTCACGAAAAGTACACAAAGATTCCACAACTTACGGTACGTTGATGTAACGCTTATCGGACGTAAACCCTTGTCCTAGCACCTCATGTGCCTCACTGAAGACAAGGAATGCCTCCGGGTCGAGCCGACGGATGATTTCCTTCAATCGACTCACTTCGCTCTGACGGACAACAATCATGAGCATCGGACGGTCGAGACGTGAGTATGCTCCGATTGCTTGGATCTCTGTCGCACCACGGTCAAGCTCCTCGAAGACGGCCCGGACGATGAAGTCTCGCTTCTCCGAGATGACGTAAGCCATCTTGTCCTGTGTGAACCCGAGCTGGACGAAGTCGATCATCTTGACCGTGATGAATAATGCGATGAGTGCATAGAGCCCGGTCGTGAACGAGAACGTCAAGGCCGCGGTCAAGACGACCATGCCATCGAGGATGGCGATACAGAGATAGAGCGGGATGTGCGTGAACTTATGTAAGATCTGAGCGATCAAGTCCATTCCCCCTGTCGAGGCGCGTCCACGGAAGATGAGTCCGAGTCCGACACCGACGCCGACACCACCGAAGATGGCCGCGAGGAGCGTATCGTCCACAGCCGCACCGGCATCGATCGCCTCATAGAAAAGAATGACACCCGGTAAAAAGATGGAGCCGACGAGCGACTTCACACCGAAGCCGAGGCCGAGGATGGCCCACCCGATAATCAGAAGTAACACGTTCGCCACGAGCTGGAACGCCCCCGGCGAGATGCCGAACAGTTCATAAGTGATGACCGAGATCCCGCTCACCCCGCCTGATGCCAGATTGTTTGGCAACAGAAATAAGCTGAAGGCCGAGGCGACGAACACTGAGCCGGTCAACAAATACAGATAGTCTTTGACGATTTGCTTCATTAAAGAAAGTCTCCTTTACACACAACATGGCCCAAAGACAGGTGTCTTTGAGCCACATGCATCACATATTTGTTTTACGAAGGTAGGCATCGATGAACGGCATGACGTCGCCGTCCATGACGCCACTCGTGTTCCCGACTTCATGGTTCGTCCGGTGGTCTTTGACCATCGAATACGGGTGGAAGACATACGAACGGATTTGGCTACCCCAACCGATGTCCGTCTTCTCCCCACGGATCTCGTCGAGTTTTCGTTGCTGCTCGTCGAGTTCGCGTTGGTACAATTTCGCTTTCAACATCTTCATCGCCGACTCACGGTTCTTGATCTGTGAGCGCTCGGTCTGACACGAAACGACGACGCCCGTCGGCACGTGCGTGATCCGGACGGCAGAGTCCGTCGTGTTGATGTGCTGACCGCCGGCACCTGATGCACGGTACGTGTCGATACGGAGGTCTTCTGTCCGTACTTCGATCTCGATGTCGTCATCGAATTCCGGCATGACGTCACATGACACGAACGACGTATGACGACGGCCAGACGAGTCGAATGGCGAGATGCGGACCAAGCGGTGAATCCCTTTCTCCGCCTTCAAGTAGCCGTATGCGTTATGACCGACGATGCGGAGCGTGACCGACTTGACGCCCGCCTCTTCACCCGGGAGGTAATCGACCGTCTCGACTTTCCAGCCTTGTTTGTCAGCGAAACGTTGATACATCCGAAGGAGCATCGATGCCCAGTCCTGTGACTCGGTACCGCCCGCACCCGGGTGCAATTCGAGGATGGCGTTGTTCGCATCGTACGGTCCGTTCAAGAGGATCTCGAGTTCGAAGTCATCAAACTCCTTCTTGAGCGCTTGAATCGATTCCCCGAGCTCTTCTTGCATCTCGGCGTCCGGCTCTTCCTTGATGAGTTCGAGCGTCACTTCGCCGTCCTCATGTTGGTTCGCGAGGTCTTGATACTTGTCGACCATCGCCTTGAGACCGTTTGACTCGTCGATGACTTTTTGTGCCTTCTCCTGGTTGTCCCAGAAGTCAGGATACGTCATCTCGTTCTCGAGCTCGGCGATACGTGCCTCTTTCTCTGTCAAGTTGAGAGACGCTCTGTAATTCTCGAGGCGTTTCGCCATCGCCTCTAGTTCGTTCCGAATATCTGAAATTTCCATAGTGTGATTCACCTTTCCGTAGGAAAGAGGCGAGCGGACCCGCCTCTTCAATAATTAAGCCTGTTGTCTACCGTGACAGTTCTTGAACTTCTTACCAGAACCGCACCAGCACGGGTCGTTCCGGCCGATGCTGTCTTCTTTCGAACGACGGACCGGCTTCTTCTTGACCGGTGCATCGCTCTTGCCTGATACGGCGACTTCCTCTTCGACGACTTTCTCGCGTCGGAGGTTGTCCCCGACTTCGGCACGAAGAACAAAGCCTGTCACTTCTTCTGAGATCGCCGCGTTCATCGCGTCGAACATGTTAATCCCTTCCGCTTGATACTCACGAAGCGGATCGTTCTGTCCGTAGGCGCGGAGATGAATCCCTTGGCGCAACTGGTCCATATGGTCGATATGGGACATCCAGTGCGAGTCGACGGCACGGAGCACGATAATCTTCTCAAACTCGTTGAAGCGTTCCGGTGGCGCGAGTTCACGTTTCGCCTCGTACTGCTCGTTCACGCGCTCCATGAGAAGCTCGATGATTTCTTCACGCTCTTTGCCGTAGAAGTCTTTGCCTTCGACCGTCTTCTCGAGCGCGAGCGTCTGGTTGGCCCAGTGCGCGAGCTCGTCGATGTTCCATTCTTCCGGTACGAGTTCGATCGGCGTGTATTGACCGACACCGAGTTCGACCGTCTGTGCCATCATCGAACGGACGATATCCGTGACCGACTCGTTCTCGAGGATGCTCGAGCGGTCCTTGTACATGACCTTCCGTTGGTCCGCCATGACGTTGTCATAACCGAGAAGCTGCTTCCGCGCATCGTAGTTGTTTCCTTCGACACGTTTTTGCGCTGATTCGACCGCTTTCGAGACCATGCGGCTCTCAATCGGTTGCGTGTCATCCATCCCGAGACGCTCCATCATGCTTTGGAGGCTATCCGTTCCGAAGCGACGCATGAGCTCATCTTCGAGTGATAAGTAGAACTGGGATTTACCCGGGTCCCCTTGACGGCCCGCACGACCACGTAGCTGGTTATCGATTCGGCGTGATTCGTGACGCTCTGTCCCGATGATGTAAAGACCACCGAGGTCGATGACACCTTCTCCGAGCTTGATGTCGGTACCACGACCGGCCATGTTCGTCGCAATCGTGACGGAACCTTTTTGACCGGCGTTCTCGATGATTTCCGCCTCACGCGCGTGGTTCTTCGCGTTTAAGACATCGTGACGAATCTTCTTCTTCGTCAAAAGCTTGCTCAAGTATTCAGATGTCTCGACGGCGACCGTACCGACGAGGATCGGTTGTCCCGTCGCGTGAACTGCCGAAATCTCTTCCACGACGGCTTTGAACTTGCCTTCCATCGATTTGAAGATGAGGTCTGCCTTGTCATCCCGGAGAATCGGTTTGTTCGTCGGAATCGTCACGACTTGCATGTTGTAGATGTTACGGAACTCTTCTTCCTCTGTCTTCGCTGTACCGGTCATCCCGGCAAGTTTCTCGTACATCCGGAAGTAGTTCTGATACGTGATTGTGGCGAGCGTCATCGATTCGCGTTGAATCTCGACACCTTCTTTCGCCTCGATTGCCTGGTGAAGACCTTCCGAGTAGCGGCGTCCGTCCATGACACGACCCGTGAATTGGTCGATGATCATGACTTGCCCCTCACGTACCATATAGTCGATATCGTGATGCATGACCGCGTTTGCACGAAGGGCGAGCCCGACGTGGTGGTTGACGGCGACGTGCTCGATTGCGAACAGGTTGTCGATGCCGAAGAACTTCTCGGCGAGGTCGACCCCTTGGTCCGTCAAGAGGACCGACTTCGTCTTCACGTCGACCGTGTAATCGTCTTCCTCTTTCAACGTACGGACGAACGCATCCGCGCGCGTGTAGAGTTCAGTCGACTTTTGAGCCGATCCTGAGATGATGAGCGGAGTACGCGCCTCATCGACGAGGATTGAGTCGACTTCATCGACAATCGTGTAGTAGAGCTCACGTTGAACACGGTCTTCTTTATAAAGGACCATGTTGTCACGGAGGTAATCGAATCCGAGCTCGTTGTTCGTCGAGTACGTGATATCACAATTATAGGCCGCTTGTTTCTCGACACGGTCCATGTTCGACACGTTGAGGCCGACTGAAAGACCGAGTGCGAAGTAGAGCGGCTCCATGAGTTCTTTATCTCGTTTCGCCAAATATTCGTTGACCGTTACGACGTGTACGCCACGGCCAGTGAGCGCGTTCAAGTAGACAGGAAGTGTCGCGACGAGCGTCTTCCCTTCACCGGTTTTCATTTCGGCGATGTCGCCGTTATGGAGCACATAGCCCCCGATGAGCTGGACACGGTAATGACGCATCCCGAGCACACGCTCCGATGCCTCACGACAGACCGCGAACGCCTCCGGCAAGAGATCGTCAAGTGTCTCGCCTTTTGCCAGACGTTCCCGGAACTCTTCCGTCTTCGCCTGAAGCTGTTCGTCGGACAATGCTTTGATTGGTTCGGCGAACGACTCGATCAAGTCGGCCGCTTTCTCTGCTTTTTTCAACATTCGTTTCTGTGGAGCAAATAACTCTTTCAAAAAGTTCGCCATACTCATATCTCCTCTGCACTCACTAAAAAATGCATGTTTTTTCCCTAATGTACAGTTTAACCGAAGTGGTGCCACCTTTCAAGGAAAGGCAAAAGGAAACGACCCCCCGAAGCCGGGAGGTCGTGTAGTGTCAAGTTTATTATTCAGGTTCGATCAAGCCGTACTTCCCATCTTTACGACGGTAGACGACGTTCGTGTTGCCCGTTTCTGCGTCTGAGAAGACGAAGAAGCTGTGACCGAGCATATCCATTTGAAGAATCGCCTCTTCCGTGTCCATCGGTTTCAACGTGAAGCGTTTCGTCCGCACGAGTTCGAGTTCTGCCTCGTCCTCATCGTAGACGGCCGGTGTATCATCAGGTCCTTCTAAAGACTTGAAGTACTCGCCGACGCCACCTTCTTTCCCGCGTCCTTTACGGTTGAGTTTCGTTTTGTGTTTACGGATTTGACGTTCCAATTTATCGACGACGAGGTCGATTGCCGCATACATGTCGAGGTTGATGTCCTCAGCACGGAGCAACAAGTTCGGCATCGGGATCGTCACTTCCACTTTTTGTTTCTCGTTATACACTTTCAAGTTGACGTAAGCCGTCTGTGCATCCGTAGGAGTTGTGAAATACCGAGTCAACTTCTCCAGCTTTTTCTCGACATAGTCTTTGATTGCTGGTGTGACCTCAATGTTTTCGCCGCGAATGTTATAAATCATCTGAACTCCTCCTTAGAAATAACCGCTTGAACCAATGATTCGTCGAACGAGACGGAATCTCCTGCTTCATTTCTTAAAAAAGAAAGGGGAACCAGGTGGCTCACTCATATTATACCCCGAAAACGCTGCGATTGAAAACGTTATCATCAGAAAATAATGACAATTTTGTTCCGAATTCAACATTTCCTAGAACGAGCGAAAGGTATAGAAAGAAAATACCCATTCCACTCATTTTTAAACGCCTTTTTTTATTATGTAGAAAAAATAAAAGCCGACTCCCAAGGGAGCCGGCTTCGTGGTTTGAAATTATAATTTTACAACGTTAGCCGCTTGTGGGCCACGCTCGCCATCAACGATTTCAAACTCTACATCTTGACCTTCGTCAAGTGATTTGTAGCCTTCAGATTGGATTGCTGAGAAGTGTACGAACACGTCTTTGCCGCCTTCAACTTCGATGAATCCAAAACCTTTTTCTGAGTTAAACCATTTTACTTTACCTACCATGTGTAAATCCATTCCTTTCACCATTGGAGAATACAGAGGATTGTCCTCTACGGCTAATCTTACCACCTTCTTGTAAGCGTGACAAATACTTTCTCAAATATTTGTAAACGTTTCGTCATTTGGCTTTCATTGGAATTATATTTCCCTACTTTTCATATTGTCTTGTTGAATTTACATTTTTTGTGATATATCATTGAAGGGATGATTTAGGTTTGTGCCGTTTGTCTTTAGCCGATCCTGAAAATCTAATACGAGGAGGATGGTGCAGCGTATGCGCTCCTACTATTCTGAGGAAAAATATCGCATCACAAAGCGAACCGTGGCGATTCTCCCTTGCTTTGACATCATGAAGCAGTCACGGATCATTCTCGAGGATGGCACCGAGATTTCAACCCCGCTCCGGCCGTACCAGTTGTTGCAACTTTCTTGCCGCCAGTACAACAGCTCGATCGAGGAAAGAATCTTCATCGCCAAACGCGTCGCCGGCGTAAAAGGGAAAGTCCCTGTCGTGATTGAACCGACAACTGGACTCGTCTTCTTCCCGACGAAGTCTCCAAAACGAGACGATTGTGAATGGTATGCCTGGTCCCATATTCGAGACATACTGAACATTGAGGGTGAGCCGAACGGGCTTGTCCTCACGACTGATGGACATCAAATCCAAACGAACGCAACACCGTACGTCCTCCGGAACCAGCTCAAAGCGACAGGTGAACTTGTCGCCCGGTTCCAACAATTGAACGCGAGCCCCGTGCTCGAGTCCTGACACGCCTTCCGTCGAAAAGACGGAAGGTTTTTTTCTATTGTATCGCTTCATTTTTTTAAAAAGAGGTCGATATTATGGTCGAGGTGACAAACATGCAAATTCAAGCCCAAGCGACCGCCGTCAGTTCGGTCTTACCAGGCATCCAGACGAACCGGACGTACAAGGCCGAACTCGTCAAACAAACAGGACCCGACTCCGCGATTGTCAAGATCAACGGTGAAGAAGTCGAGGTCACATTTAAAGATGGGCTTCCGAAAACGAACCCGTTCCAAGTGACGCTCGCCGAACAGGACGGCGTCTTGATGGCGACCGTCGTTCCTCCAAAGGAAGAGACACTTGAATCCGCACCACCTGCGTCCGCGTCGTCAAAGCTTGATGCGAAGATTCAGACGCTCCTCGCTTCCCTTCCACCTGAAGTACGAAGCGCGGTCAGCCGTCTGCTACAATCCGGACGCTTGCCGATGAACGAAGACACGGTACGCCTTCTCGAGACGGCTTTCAAAGGGGACATGCGGGACGTCATCCTACATTTGAAGACGCTCGACACTCCGACCGTTCCTCGTGAGATGGCTCGGGAAATCGCCGTCCTCTCTTTGAACGAAGCGAAACAACAGATCACACCGCCGGCGCCGAACGCTCCTTACCCACAAAAAGAGCGGTATGTCGAACTCGTCAATCTGTCACGTCCCGTGAGTGAACGCGTCACGCCGACACCGGAAACGATTGACCGGGTCATCCGTGACCTCACGCCGACGACACCGATATCATCGCGTCCGATTGAATCTGAATCGCGCCAAGCGATGCCGCTTCCTCCAATCAACGGGAAGCAAGTGATGGTGAAGGAAGTGACGTCACATCTAGCGACCGTCACGAACACGTTCCGAAACGAGCAGGCGACCGTCACGAAACAACTCGGACAAGTCGCTGCGTTGATCGAGACGAACCCGCATGCGGCACGCCCTGCCCTCGAGACCGTCTCGACCCGTCTGACACAACTCGTCCAAAAGACGGACGCCTTGCTTCATACCGACGTGACTCAAGAGAAGCAATTGGTCGCCATGACGGCCAAACTCGACGTCGCGTTGTCGTTGCTTGCGACGAAACCACAAGAGAGTGCGACACTCGTCAAAGAGGTCCGAGCGGCACTGAATGATTTCCGTTATGCGCCGAACCAGACACGCATCGAATATATCCCACACGGGGCGACACGTGCCGGCGAGATGCCGACCGTCGCGCCACTCAAGCTCGATTCGACATTATCTGGACGACACATCCAGGAAGTAGCGCAACGTGTGCAGACACAGGCACAGCTCGCCCAAGCGACGTCCAATACGCCGACATCAGCTTTATCGGTACGTGGAGATACGACGAACCCCGAGGCGCAACGCCTCGCCTCGTTCTTCCAAGTCCAACAGACGCTCAACCGCCTTGATGGCGGTCAGCTCCATCAACTCTTGTTCGCCCTACCGGCAAAAGTTCAAGAGATCGACACCGGAATCCATGTTCATATCCAAAACCGGGAGGCCGGGGACGTTGTCGACTGGGAGAACAGTGTCCTCTACATTCGTTTAGAGACCCCACGTCTTGGAGAAATTGGTGTCAAACTCGAAGCAAAAGATCGAAACCTCCGACTCACACTCGAGCACGACGATTCGACGGTCGAGCGACTCGCTCGTCCCCTTCTCGGGAAAATCGAACAAACGCTCGAGACAATTGGATATAAGAGTGTGACGACCCAGTTCAAACCGCTCACGAAAGCTGATCGTGTCATCGAAGAGCCTACGATAGCACCGACGACAGGATATGACTTTAGAATTTAGGAGGTCCCGATGTACCAACGCATGGATTTGACGAAACGTAAGACGGCCGCGGTCGTCCGCTATGATGAAACGACGGATAAAGCGCCCGTCATCGTCGCCCGCGGGACCGGAGCCGTCGCTGAAAAGATTTTACAGGAAGCACGTGCCCGAGGAGTAGCGGTCGAGAACGACCATTCCTTGCTTGGCCATTTGCTCGACCTTGACCTAGGAGACGCCATCCCACCCCAACTTTATGATGTGATGGCAGAAGTGTTGTTGTTGATAGAGGAACTTGATTCGATCAAAGGAGAACAAAGATGAATTCAACCCAATTATATGAAATGAGGCCGGAAGAGCTGACTCAGGCGATGCTTCACGCACTCGTCTATCACTATAAACATGCGCAAGATTCGACGATTGCCGAACGAAACCGTCATCTTCGCCAAGCCCGTGAACTTTTAGTCAAACTTCACCAAGGACTCCATGACGGCGGCGGGATTATCGCGGCTCAACTGGATGAAATTTATCTATATATGGCAAACGCAAGCGTCGAAGCTATCATCGACCAGGATAAGGAAAAAATCGCCGAACTACATACGCTCGCAAGTGACCTCGATCAAACATGGGGTGAAGCAATGGAGCGTGCCAAGACCCAACCTGTCACGACTGGAGGAAACCGTTATGAAAATTACGAATAACGTCCAAGCATTAAAAGCGTATACATCTCTTTCCCTGAATCAAGCGTCAATGAAAAAAACGATGGATCGCCTCTCAAGTGGGATTCGCATCAACAAGGCATCTGATGATGCGGCAGGACTCGCCATCTCAGAGAAAATGCGGATGCGCCTCGACTCGCTCTCGATGGCAGAACGCAACACGCTCGACAGTATCTCACTCACGCAGACACTCGAAGGCGGGATGAACGAAACACACGCCCTTCTCCAACGGATGCGTGAATTATCGGTTCAATCAGCAAATGGAACGCTCAGTGAAGACGACGCCAAAGCTGTCCAGGAAGAAATTAACGCGTTGACTGCCGAAGTGACACGAATTGCCGAAACGACGGAATTCAACTCAAAGAAAATTATGAATGGCGAATACATGCAAGGCAATAATACGTTATTCTTCCAAATCGGTGCAGGTAACAATGAAGCCGTCATCTTAAATGTGGAAGATATGCGGGCGCATGCACTCAATATCACGATGACGACACCCGGTGGCGGAGAACTTCCTGCCGTCGACCATGACAACGATTCGACGACACCCACTGAAACGTATTATGCATTGAGTGTGTTGACACCTGAGGATGCGGGTGATGCCATTTCGAAATTCGATGCAGCCATCAACAAAGTGTCACTCGAACGTTCAAAACTCGGAGCCATCCAAAATCGCTTAGAAGCGAACGTCAGCGTCGTCGCCATCGGCTCAGAAAACTTAACGGCGTCTGAGTCACGAATCCGTGATGCCGACATGGCCCGTGAAATGATGGACTTCGCACGTCTAAACATTTTGAACCAGTCCGGCATGGCGATGATTGCCCAGTCGAACGCATTGCCGCAAGGCGTGTTACAATTATTGAACTAACCTAAAGAAAGGACGGTTGCCCATATGGACATTCGTCGCATCATGGAGACGCAATCGCTCCTCGGCTCAAGTAAGGCAAAGCGCGCCGAAGTCGAACCCGGTGTCTCCTTCCAAAATGTGATCGGTCAGAAGCGCGAAGACCGGGAGCATGAACGCTTCCAACGTCAAATCGCCGCGATTCATGAACAAGGAGAACTTCTAGCTGAAAGTCAGACTGTCGAAGCGCTTGCCGAATA
Organism: Exiguobacterium sp. s43; assembly: GCF_018617255.1. Lineage (GTDB taxonomy): Bacteria > Bacillota > Bacilli > Exiguobacteriales > Exiguobacteriaceae > Exiguobacterium > Exiguobacterium profundum. Next base: position 634,478 of record NZ_JACSJT010000001.1, on the reverse strand, counting down.
CAAACAAATGATTAAAGACTTTATGAAAGAGGCCGTAGACGCGGCACTCCGTCTCGAAGATAAACGCGGATTCAATCGCCGCGGGCGCGCGAAGATTTATAAGGTCGTCGAACAAGTCGACCAAAAACTCCTCGCGCTGACAGATCAGGTCATCTCGGGTGAGGCCTCTCGCCTTTCCCTACTCGACCAAGTCGGTGAAATTCGCGGATTGCTCGTCAATGTCTATGTGTGAGGTGTCGAGATGGCAGAACATTTGTTTTTGAAGAAAGTCAAATGTCCGTATTGTTTACAAGAAAGTAAGACGAACCGTGTCTTATCACGTCACATCCGTCCACTCGAAGTTGAGAAGGATGGCTACACAACGTATGATGGACCGAATCCTTATTTATACGAACCGACCGTCTGTGACCATTGTCACCTCGTCTTCCACGACTCGTTCGACAAGGTGCGCAAACATAACCGAGAAGCGCTTGAGACGAGCTACTTCAATCAAGTGAATCCGGATGTGTTGAAAGGCGACCGTTCATATGAGCACGTCATCCTTCTCTATAAGTTCGCCGTCATGACGGCCCAGTTGAGCGGACAAAAACCATCTGTCATCGCTATGCTCGGGATGCGAATCGTATGGATGTACCGATTGATTGGGGATGCAGCGTCTGAAAAGGAATGGATGCAGCGGACGCTCGATAAATACAATGAGGTGCAAGAAGCGTATACAGACCCGATTCGGACCGGATTACCGTACGACCAGCTCATGTTGCGGATTGCCGATTTGTCGGCCGCGCTTGACTACTACGAGGACGCGCGTCGCTGGTATGGGATTCTCCTCAGCAGTAAGGAAGTATCGGAACGCATCCGGAACCAGGCCCGTGATCATTGGGAAGAGTTTCGATTGGAGCACGCCTAATCAGAAGTGTGGGACCTTGTGTCTCACACTTTTTGAATACAAAAAATCGCACTCATCCACTCACATTCAAACGCAATCGGCACAATTGATGAATAAGAGATCCACGCAACATTGACTACCCAGTACCCTCATGTCGACTATGCGGTGACGTCTTGCAGGATGTATCCCATGGAATCTCAATTGCTATAACATTAATTTAATTTTTAGTGGGATAGATATGGGGTATATTCAAAGCAGATACATACGAAGAGGAGGATCTTTTCATGTTTGAAACGCAATATCTCGATACCGTACGTGCTACGTTTAAAAGCCAGAAACAACTCGCTGAGCGCGCGCTCGTCCAAGTGAGTGAAGAGGACCTGCACAAGACACTTGCGCCGGACACACTCTCGCTCGCCTTGATCATCCAGCACATGGCGAATAACATGAAGTCGCGTTGGACCGATTTTTTGACGACAGACGGCGAGAAGCCGGACCGTGACCGGGACGCCGAGTTCGAGGACCAGCAGCTATCCCGTGCGGAGCTCATGGAGGTTTGGGACGAGCGTTGGCAACTGTTGGATAATGTTTTAGCTGATTTGACACCAGATGACTTAGGGAAGAACGTGATGATTCGAGGGGAAGCCCATTCCGTGATTGACGCGATCGAACGCCAAGTGTCGCATTATGGGTATCATGTCGGACAAATCGTCTATCTGTCGAAGCTATTCGCCGGGAGCGACTGGGATGTGTTGTCGATTCCGTTGCCGCATCAGCGTAAATAACAATTCCTGTTGCAACACTTCAACGAGATATTATTTCAATGAAGCACTTTTTTGGACATCAAGACAATTGAATCAGTCAACTTTAATGGGGGTTACAAAATGGATATGACTTTAAAGCAATTGCCTGAAACTGAAATTGCATTTATCAGACGTACGGGTAGCTATTTTGAACCACAAGAACATTGGGGGAAATTAATACATTGGGCGACGGAACACAACCTTTACCCTCCATCAAGTCAATTTATCGGTATTTCATTAGATAATCCGAACGATGTTGATCCTCATGAATGTAGACATGATGCTTGTGTCACAGTTCCTAAAAACTTTGATAAAACAGGGCACGGGGAGATACAATTTAAAATGCTAGAAGGTGGTCAATACATCGTGCACCATTTCTACGATACTCCAGAAAAACTGAGTGAGACGTATAAATATATTTTTGAAGAATGGTTACTAGAACGCGAATATTCAGTGGACGAATCTAGAAATACCTTGGAGTTCAATTTGAACAATCCAGCTGAAGATCCCGACGGAAAATCTAAAGTCGATTTATATGTACCCATTAAGAATTAAGATTTTACAAAATGAAAAAATTAAGATACAAGGAACTCTCAAAATATGAGAATCCCTTCTTATATTCTCTATGCTAACCACTATGCTTATTGTGTAGTAATAATCAACCATGAGACTAGGCGTACCGATTTTATTTGGCACGCCTACTCTTATTTTGTCACGTTAAGTGTATATTCGTAGCGGTCTTCTGCCACTTTGTCGAAGTTCTCGTTGAATGGTCCATCGATGACGACTTTCAAGTCCGTCAGCTCTTCTGGTTTTGCTTTCACGAAGAAGAGGACGTTCCCTTCTTTCTTCACCTTTCCTAAAAATTCTCCACCGACGTCATCTGAGAACCATAAGTCCGAAGACACCTGTTCCCCTGTGTTCGTCACCAGTGTTGCCTGGTTCGGATGGAAGCTCATCGTCTCGTCGACCGTATTCTCGACCAACATGTTCATCGCGACGACCGTCACCTCTTCTTGTCCATCGAATGAGTCGCTATAAGCTTCTGCGACCGTGAGGCGTGACGTCTGTACTTTGTCGATGGCGAATTGAATCGGACCCATCGTCTCCGTGATCGTGAGTGCCTTATTCTTCATGTAGATCTTGTTCGTACCGAGTTCACTTTCTTGGACGTCCGTCTCTTCAACAGTCGTCTCCTCTGGTACGTTCGCTTCCGCCTCTACCACTTCTTCCGTATCCGTCGCCGTCGTCTTCAGTTCGTCTGCTTCCCCGCAACCGACAAGTAGTGCGAGCGGTACCGCCACCAGTAAGCCAAATCGTTTCATGTTCATCTTCATCTCTCCCTTTTCTTAATCCAAGTGATGTTGTGGTTAAGACGAATATAACGAATTGACAAACCGAACCGTATTAAGAAAAAGTTCCAGGTAAAATAAAAGTCAAGGCCCATAATCGGACCTTGACATGTATACTTATCCTCTTGATTTCAGCTCTTCTTCCTCGTATGGGTCAGGACGATCCTCAAACGGCGTATCGTCCTCGACGTACGCTTCAAGTTTCGGGTCCCGTTCCACGTATTCATCGTACGCTCCCTCTGGACCATAGACGAAATAACGGCGCTTCCGTGACGATATCTTGGACTCTTTCTCACGCATCTCGTTTCCCTCCCTCTTTCCAGAAAAGAAGCAACGGCTACATTGATGTTTACCCGATTATAGCGGAAAACAGACATCATTTCATCTATACCCTTTATATGAAACTTTTCCTTTCCACAGCCGTATACATTTACAACGATTCGATGAAAGGAAGATTCATATGCAACTATTGAAAAAAGGAATACTTCGGAGTCTCATTTGGTCGTTGCCATTCGCGATACTTGCTCTCTATCAAGGTTGGTCAGGGAATACAGAGGCTGTGCATGGAATGTTCATCTACGCAGGGGTCGCCTTCTTCCTCGGGCTCACAAGCGTTATTTATGAAGTCAAACAGTGGTCGTTCAAGAAACAAATCTTCATTCATTGGAGCGTTATGCACGTGACAATCCTACCACTTCTATGGTTCGGTCGGTCTACGCCAATCACATCGCTTCAAGATGCCGCACGTCTCTATTTAAACTTCACGGTGAGTGGTCTGATTTTATTTACCGCTTCTTATTTCATCATCCGCATGCGTCGACAAGTCAAAGCCTCTTAACACAAAAGCTCGAAGGCATATGCCTTCGAGCTTTTTACGTCTGCTGGTCGAATAGACCAGAAAAGTTAGAATCGACGTCTTCATATGGGTCGACATATGATTTGACCGTCTTCCGTTCCATCCGGGCTGTCCCTAGCGTCATCCCTAGACGCTGGTGCTCGGCTTCAATGAGACGAGAAATCTTTTGACTATCGTCGACGAGTTGCCTGAGGACCTTTTGATCGGCTTTTTCCAAATCGGGACCGTGTGCTGCGAGCAACTGTTCCCTATCATCTAAAAGCTCATGGATTTGTTCCATCCATGTATCATACGTCGGTTCTTCCGGGACTTGTGCGAGCAGTTCTTTCAAGCGTTGCGTCTTTAAGATGATTTCATCAATCGGTCTCATGACTGCTTCGCGAGTTTCATCGCTTCCTTCCACGTATCACGTAGTTCGGTCGTAAAATCAAGTACCTCGTCAAGGATAGCTGTATCGTTCTTGACGTTCGCATCAACGAGGCGGCGCCACATGTAGTCATAGAGCGAATCTAAGTTCGCTGAGACAGCGATGTCTTTATTGAGTGTCAGACGAAGTTCCCGAAAAATAGCTTGCGTCTTTTGAATGTTGACGTTCTTTAAATCAGGGTTACCTTGATCGATTGCAAGCTTGGCGAGGCGCATGAACTTGAGCGCTCCGTCATAAAGCATAAGCGTCAGTTCCTGTGGATTTGCGGTCGTGACCGCATTGTTTTGATATGCTGCATATGGATTGGCTACCATTTAAACTCCTCCTCTTACATGCCTCCGCCTAAAAACTGTGACAGTGATGCCGCTTGAGCATTCGCTTGGTTCATCGCTGTTTCCATCGCTGTGAAACGACGGTAATAGGCGTTTTCTTTATCGACGAGTAAATCATTTAACCGCTTGATACGCGAATCAATATCGGTCATTTCTTTCCCCATCGAATGGGTTTGTGCGCCAGAACCTTCCGCTCCTGCGATTCGTGTAATCGTATCGCGCGAATCTTTGGCAGCATCTCGGATTTGTGGCAATAATCCAGTTTCAGCATCTGTAAACAACTGATATACTTGCTCCGGATCTTTTTCGATAGCCGCTTTTAGCTTCTCTTCATTGAGTTCGATTTTACCACCATTGGTGAAATCCGCTCCAGTCGAAAGACCGATTTGGAACAATCGTGACATCTCGACGTCATTCGATGAAGCTGTAGCACTCGACCATTTGCTCCGAAGATTGTCCATAGTTCCGCGTAAAATCGTATCACCGCGAAGCATACCGCTCATCGCTTTTTCTTCCCACTTCTTGATTTCGTCTTCAGATAACTCATCACGTTGAGCTTGAGTCAACGGTGAAAACGAACGGAATCGTTCTTCTCGTGTTTTTTTGTTCATGAGGTCGATGGTCTCATTGTATTTATCAACGAACCCTTTAATTCCGTCAAAGATTTTTTGAGTGTCTGTCGCAGAAGACAAGTTTACTTTAGTACCATCATTGAATGAGGACTTCAATGTGATGGTCATATTATCAATCGTAAAGGTGTTTGAACTTTGGGTCAACGTAATGCCGTTCACATCCACAGATGCATTCGTCCCGGCTACGGATCCATTTAAACCAAATAGTGCTTTAGCTGCAGTGCCTTCAAATTCGATAATCGATTTCACGCCCGTGTCTTTACGTGTTAATGAAATCTGCCCTGAAGTTTGATCAAAGAACGCACTAATTCCTGTCTTTGTGCCATTCAACGCGGTAACGAGATCTTTAAACTTAGCATTCTCATCAACATATACTGTCTGTAAAGCTCCACCGTCTTCGTTACGGAAACGAACTTGATAGCCAGCTTCATACACGACTTGTGCACCTTCAGGGATTGTCACTCCACTATCGAACGTAATCTTCCCAGTTGCCGCATCGTACGTATGTGCTAATGAAATCGCATTACCATCTTTATCCGTAAAAGTTGGCGGATTATTCGGTAGCGGTTTCACTACGAGTTCAGTTGTTCCCGCAGTTAACGTTTGTTTCCGAATGCCAACTTCTAACCCGAGTGTCGAAACTGCCGTGTCATTTGTGATGCCTCCACCATTTGCCACCGCTACATGAGAAGCCGAGGTAGCCAACGTCGCTGAATTGATAGTAAGCGAAGCGTTTCCACTTGATGGACCTGCAACGACAGATACACGCGATTCATCAGAGGATGAAGCCGTTTTTGCGTAATAGTTTCGGCTGAACATCATATCGACCGCGCTGTTTCGTAATGCTAACAGTGAACGGTTGACCTCACGATAAGAGTCACGCCGCCATTCGGTCAATTGTTTTTTCTGTTCTAAACGATCTACTGGAATTCGTTCTGCTTGCATCATTTGTTTAATGATACTATCGGTATCGATCCCACTGGCTAATCCGCCAAATCGAATTGGTGATGTCATATGCCCACTCCTTTTTTATATCCGTTCGTCGAATAAATGATTAAACTCCATAAACGCCGCAAAGAAATCCATTGATTTTTTACTTGGGATTTCACGGATTACTTCATTGTTCGCATCGACGATTTGAATATAATAATCATTCAGTTTTTCGTGCTTCATAAATTTCAAGCCGGTACGTTGCTTTTCAAGGACTTGATTCGCCTTCTCGACCGCTGCCTCTAACTTTGTAATGTGTTGAGGCGTCGGAAGAATAACAATACCTTCATCGGCGAGTTGAGTTTGATTGGCCTCAACGAACACATTTTTAGTTTGCTCATACGGTAATACAGAAGAAGGCAAGTGAAGTCTGACTTCAGAAATGGTCGGATTCATAGTCTTCTACTCCCTCACATGTTATGGTCTCATTTCTTATATCGGTCAAAATACTTTTTCCTTAAGTTTCTTCTTCTTTCTCACACATAATAAAGAGGCGACGTAACCGCCACCTCGACAATCATCTTATTTACTTTACTTAATCAAATCCCAACTCATTGGTGTTCCACGCTCGATATCTTTTCTTGCCACTTTACCAAGAATGGAATCGATATGTTTCGGAGCCAATCCATGTCCCGGACGAATTGACCTGACATGTTCAGTCGTGAAGACTTCCCCAGCTTGAATATCTTTCACCACAAACAACGAACGTGCGAACTCACGATTCTTCACTTTTTTCTCGTTTAATTGATAGTCGACGCGCCCTAATGCTTGTTCCGCTTCTCGAACTGCATCGACCATCGCTTTAAACTCATGAGGCTCTAAAGAAAAACTAGCGTCTGGACCGCCAATTGACTTATCTAAAATAAAGTGTTTTTCAATCACCTTCGCTCCCAACGCGACAGACACGATCGGTGCAGTGATTCCAAGCGTGTGATCCGACAATCCGACTTCGACACCGAAAGTCTCTTTCATATTTTGTATCGTTAAGAGATTCGCATCCTCAATTTTTGCTGGATAGGCTGACGTACATTTCAATAATATGATTTGCTCGTTTCCAACTTTACGACAGACGGATACTGCATCTTCAATTTCTTGAAGCGTTGCAATTCCAGTTGAGATGATGATTGGTTTGTTCTTGGAGGCAACATATTCAATGAGTGGTAGATCAGTGATTTCAAATGAAGCGATTTTGTACGCAGGTACCTGTAAGCTTTCTAATAGATCCACAGCAGTAGGGTCGAAAGGACTTGAAAAACAAACGATATCCAACTCTTTTGCATAATCCATCAACTCTTTATGCCACTCCCACGGTGTATAGGCCTCTTGGTACAAGTCATAAAGTGTGCGACCATCCCAAATCGTACCACTTTTAATTGTAAAATATTCTTTACTTGATTGGATGGTAATGGTGTCAGGAGTATAAGTTTGTAACTTAATTGCATCTGCACCAGAATCCTTTGCAGCTTTTATTGTATCAAGTGCGAGCTGAATATCTTGATTATGGTTCGCCGATAATTCCGCGATAATAAATGTACTTTTAGTATTCTTTGTAAAAATATCTTGAATATTAATAGGCATTCTTATACACACCTCGTAGTTAATCACATTTAAATAATTTCATAGTCAACTATTTTTAAAACATTGTCTTTACACCGTACATAGTAGTCACTATCGATTTTCTCAATTACGCCAATAGTGTCCAAGTTACTTATTGAATCAGAGCATTGAATTATTTTATGAATAATTATCTTACTGCCATTCTTCAAATAATAATAAGCACCTGGATATGGTTTAGCTTGTGCTCTCACAAAATTAATTACTTCAAAAGTATTTTTAAAAAAATCTATGTAGCCCATTTCAGGAGTTCTTCTTCCAAAGTAACTTCCTTGACTTTCATTCTGTACTTTAGGCAATATTCCACTCTGTATATCTGTCAAAGAGTCCAATAGTAAGTCCGGGTATTCTTTTTCAAATTTTATCAACAAGTCATACCCAGTATCATCTTCCTCAATTTTAATTCGTATCTGCTTAATTATATTTCCAGTATCTACACCTTCGTCAATTAAGTGTGAAGTAACACCGCTGTATGTTTCGCCATTTATGATACTCCAAACGTGTGGGGTTCTTCCTCTATATTTTGGTAATAATGACCCATGAAGGTTTATAGCCACCTCTACAGAATTAATGATTTTAGAAGGTAAAATATATCTGTAATTTACACTCACTAGATAGATAGAATTCTCGATTAAGATTTGTTCCAGTAGCTTATTTCCTTCTTTCCTTACATCTATATAGGAATAGGGAATATTATTAACTTCACAGTATGAATCCACACTATGCTCACTCATGTCTTTATGAGTTAATACAAACACAACATCATACTTGTTTTGAATTAAAGTATCTAAACAAACTTTTCCTAGTTTACCAAAACCACAAAATATCATCCTCATTACAACAAACACCTCTACTTTAACAATCGATCAACTATTCTCTTACATCCACGACCATCAATTAAACCTTTTGATCTATGATAGAACTCTAATCTACTGTCATAAGTTTTTAAACGATTAATCTCAAAAAGTAAGTTTTCAATCCAAAAAGGATCATCTGAGTCAATCAAACAATTAATTACATTGAAATCAAACAATCCATTTATATTGTTTTGTTGATTTTCAGCAGTTTTGATTGGTATGAAAGGAGTATTCGTAGCAGTTAATTCATATACAGTTTGTCCAGCAGCAGTAATAGAAAAATCGGAATCAATCATTAACTCTTTCATTTCATAAGCACTTGCATTATTAATAATATTTACATTCTCGATTCTATTTTCGTCTATAAGTTCAGGACTGCTTTTTCCGTTCCCTAACACTATATCAAAAGAGAATAATGGAAAATGGGGAATTACTTTCTTGATTATTTCTTCTGTCAATCCTTTTGCGTCTGATCCACCTAGAGTAACAAGGACTTTTTTTACATCCTCATTAATGATTCGTTCTCGCTTGTTAGTGAATTCTTTACGCAAAATAATATAATCTGGTCCGCTCAGTTCATTCTCGTTATTTTTAACTGATGATTCTTTGATTAATGCAGGAGTCAAAGTAATTCCTTTTGGATAATTTAGTCTATTGTAATCATCAATATACATACAATTAACTGATTTTAACTTAATATATTCAAGCACTTCTATATCAGCAATATATGAATCAATGATGCAATATGTTTGGTCAAATGAATTCCTTTCAAGATAGGATAAAGATAACCAATCAGCTATCTCATATTCTTTATTGGATAACATTTCAATTCTTTCTAAATCTGTATTAACAATGAGTTTTGCATTCAATCCCCTCAATACAATTTCATCATATAATGCACTACATCTAGAAATATGACCAAATCCGTTATCGTTTCCACCCTCAGTGAAAATTATAATATTCATACAAATACATATCCTTTGTCAGATCTACATTAATATTTTTTTTGTTCAATATGAGAATTGATGATACTTAGATCTGGGTTATTTTCCAATAGATTTAAAATTTCAGATAAATAAAATGAGTGAGTTCCTGTATAAAGTTTCTTATATATGCTTGTAATCAGTTCTAAGTCTTCTTCAGTATCTAAAGTCAATCGATAGTTCGATGCATTTATTGGGTTAATATGATGATATACATTTTGACTTTTTTCATACATATAGGGTGTAACATGTTCTATATGATAATCTTCACTATGGTTATTAAATGCATCGCTTAGTAATTCACTCGAGAAAATTTCAATATCTAAACCTCGTGGAAATGTTCTTTTACTCAAATCCTGGCCCGCATTTGTTACAATGTCGTATCGATTATTATGATACGTTTCAATCATTTGGTCTATTACGAAAGGATCTATCAAGGGACAATCTGAAGTGATTCGAATCACCACATCAGCTTCGGCTTCCATAGCTGCCTCATAGTATCGACTCAGTACGTTATCTGAACTTCCTCGATACACACGAACACCATATCGCTTTGCTTCCTCCGACAATACATCGTCTTCACTCAAAGTTGTCGTTGCAACGATGATTTCATCAATTAATTTCGCTTGTTTTACTCGAGTAATCACATGGTCAAGCACCGTGCGGCCTTGCAGTTTAATCAATACTTTCCCAGGAAGCCTCGTTGAGCCCATCCGTGCTTGAATAATCGCCACCGTTTTCATAGCCATTTTTCACTTCCCATATCGTTTTAACACTTTTTTCACCGCATCGATCACATCGTACACATCTTCCTCAGTCATCGCAGGAAATAGAGGGAGTGTAATGATATCTTCATATAGCGTTTCTGCGTGTGGACAAATCCCTTTTTCATACCCTAGCTCTTGATAATATGGCATCCAATGAACAGGAATATAGTGGACGTTGACTCCAATGTTTTCATTTAATAAGGCCTCAAATAGTTCTTTCCGTGAACCGTTTAACCGGTTTTGATTTAAGCGAATGATATATAAGTGCCAGCTGGACTCTCCACTTTCATCTTGATGCGGTATCGTAATTTCAGATAACTCGCGAAATGCCTCATTATATAAAGAAACATAGTATTTTCGTAACTCAATAAATCGTTCAATCTTCTTCAATTGGCTTGTTCCAAGGACAGCTTGAATATCTGTCATTCGATAATTGAAACCCAAAAACTGCATTTCGTAGTACCAAGGACCATGGTGATCAACTAACTGTTCAGCACTTTTTGTAATTCCATGGGTCCGAAATTGTAATAATTTACGATAATACACTTCATCATTTGTCGTGATGATTCCACCTTCACCCGAAGTAATATGTTTAACAGGATGAAAACTAAACATCGTCATATCACTTAGTGCACCGATTCGTTTCCCTTGATAGGTGGCACCTAACGCATGAGCCGCATCTTCAATGACGACTAAGTCATGTTGTTCGGCAATTCGATGAATCTCCTGCATCGCTGCAGGTTGACCTGTAAAGTGGACAGGGATGATGGCTTTTGTGCGTGGAGTGATGGCTTGTTCAATCGCATTCGGGTCTAAGTTATACGTCGTTGGATCAATGTCAGCAAATACAGGTATTCCTTTTTGATAAAGAACACAATTCGCACTAGCTGCAAATGTCATCGGAGTGGTAATGACTTCATCCCCTTCACCAATTCCTGCTGCAAAACAGGCACCGTGTAGGGCGGCCGTCCCATTAGAAAAGGAGACAGCATATCGAGCTCCAACATACTGAGCGATTGCTTGTTCAAACTCATCAACAGCAGGACCAGTTGTTAAAAAGTCACCTCGTAACGTGTCGACCACAGCTTGAATATCTTCTTCATCGATCCATTGTCTGCCATAAGGCAGAAACGTGTTTCTTACAGGTTGATCAATCACTCTAAACTTCCTCTCATCAAAAAATGACTATGCCGTCTTCCTCACTTCACTAACTCTCTTAATTCATCGACCGATAGCCACTGATTGTTTACATTACTGACGTATGTAAACCCTTCTGGTAACGACTTTCCACCATTTGAATACTCTGCACTCCACCAAGGGAACTCAGGTTGAATGACAAAATAATCGTCGTACTCTAACGTGTGCCGTGCATCATCTTCCGTAATCATTGCCTCATGTAATTTCTCACCTGGACGAATCCCCACAATTTTGATGTCGCACTCAGGAGCAATCGCCTCAGCCAAATCAAGAATCGACATACTTGGGATTTTCGGAATAAAAATCTCTCCACCGTTCATACGTGTCAAACTATCGATAACAAACTGGACACCTTGGTCTAATGTGATCCAAAAGCGAGTCATCCGATCATCGGTCACTGGAATGACCGTTGCTCCGTCTTGCTTCAACTTCTTGAAGAATGGTACAACGCTGCCTCGGCTTCCGACGACATTACCGTATCGGACGACAGCAAATCGTGTGTCTTTATCCCCGGCATATGAGTTACCAGCGACAAACAATTTATCTGATGCCAATTTAGTTGCACCATACAAGTTAATCGGACTTGCAGCCTTATCCGTACTTAGTGCGATAACTTTTTTGACACCACGATCAATAGCCGCTTCAATAATATTTTGAGCACCATGAATATTTGTTTTCACGGCCTCGAATGGATTATACTCGCAAGCTCCGACATGCTTGAGCGCCGCGGCATGGATGACAATATCCACTCCATCAAATGCACGATAAAGGCGTTCTTTATCACGAACATCCCCAATGAAGAAGCGAATGCGGGGATCGGTAAATTCTTGTGCCATTTCATATTGCTTCAACTCATCTCGACTAAATACGATGACCTTTTTTACATTTTGTTTTAATACGGCGGAGATGAATTTTTTCCCAAAAGACCCTGTACCACCCGTGACTAAAATTGTCTGATTTGTAAACATGCTTATATACTTCCTCTCTCATGCACAATGTCTAATAAATATATTATTGGCGCTACTTGTTACTTAATGGTTTCTGCATACGCTTGTTTTATCGTGTGAAGTTGAGTTTGTAGTTCTTGAATCGACTCAAACATTCGCGACAAAATCGAAAGACGTAATGCACTCGTTCGATTATATCGATTATGGAATTTAATTTTATTTTGAATGATTAATAAATTGACGAGTTGAAGCGGCATGATATGTGTGCGGAAAGATGGCGCTTCAATCATCGCATCCCAATCCCGTAGCATTTTTTCAAACTCATCGATGGTGACCGCTTTTTGATTCATAGCGCGACCCAATCGTTTTTCAAGCATTTGCAATCGTTCGCTCACACTATCAAGTAATTGTTGTACATGCTCAATCGGGACATTCAATTCTGATTCTTTGACTTGTTCAAGTTTCTGTTTTTGAATCGGTGTGGTGTGGAGCCTTTCAAGGGATTGATACGAAACTCCCTCAATTCGAGCACCTTTCTCCGCGTAGTTGACTAGTTTTTCTTTTAATCCGAGCTGTGACTTGATTAATGCTTGGTAACTAGTTAAAAAACCAAATAAGATTGGTGTGGTTTTCCCCATCTCACCATTATTCAATGGTACGTCATATAACGTTTTAGTGAACTGACCATCGTTTGAAGAAGCTTGTTTGACCGAAGCACTATAATATTCACCTTCTCGCAATGCTAAATCTTGTCCGATCAATCCAATTGAATCAAAGTCCAAATAGTTCGCAAATGCAACCGCTGCTAACGCCACCGTAGGGTACGTACTGAAAACTATTTTTGTATAAGGTAGCAAATCTTGTGTAATCTTGGCATCAGCATAAGGGACAAGTAACCCCTTTGCTCGTTGTGGAATCTGATGATTCACTTGTAACGAATAGACAAGTGGGACATCAATTTCAATATCGTTGAAGAAATGAGCGTTAGCTTCACCAGCGTCAATCGATATGACAAAGTCCGGTCGGATTTCATTCTCCAGTAAAACTTTAACTGTCTGACCAATCGCAATGATATAGTAAGCGTGCTGAGCCTGTTTAAGATAAGGGATTGCATCTTCTAGTGAAGGCCCCCCTGCAATCATTAGCGCATGGCTTCCGTTATATTTATGTTTGAGACAATCGATGTTAAAAAGACGATCTGAATGCCGGTTTAGGTAGCTCGCATTTTGAAACGATTCTTGATACCAGCTCTCCGTGTACACTTTACGTGTCGTTAAATCAATTCGACTTTCGCTCAAATAATTTCGAACCAATTTTAATAATTCAAGTAACGTTTTTGTATCCTCATAAAGTGGATGTTTAATAACTTCCGTTTTCAAACCAATAAACGATTGAAACTTTGATTGCAATAAAGTTTTATAATCGTCTTGCGAATCAAGAAAAGACAAGACTGAATCACTTTTAATATTTGACGGTAAGTTGAGGGGATCAATCGTCAAGACATGATATTGTTTTATCAATTCAGCATGAAACAGCCCACTTCCATACCCTAAAAGGATAATAGCTTCCGTGTCATCAGCAATCTCGGCTCGCAACCGCTCAAACTCTAAAAGCGTTTCACTCACAAAATAGTGGCTACTATCGTTCTGCTTTATAAGAGCCATCTCGTTCTCATGATAGCGGAACGGGAAGACGATTTGATTCTGATGTTCTACTTCTATTAATGCTTCATATTCTGTAATTAATAATTGCAAATTATCATAGACAACATTGACATACAGTTGTAAATTCTCTTTCTTGATGGCTTGGAGATCCGATACATGTTCTACTGTACGAATTCCATTAGAATGAATATTTTCGCCAAATAGTCGAATGATTCCCACAATCTCGTCGAGGACATCCCACTTTTCGTTTTCAACTAAGAGGACAACTTGATTTGAGATGTCCCGAAGCTCTTTTACGATGTTTCGCAGTTGTGACATAAGGTACTCCTTTATGTTTTAAAAGTTCATCTGTATATAGTATACAATTTCAATATATGAATATCGATAGACTGACAAATTTATTTAAAAAAAGGGAAACAGACTTTATGTCCGTTTCCCTTTTTATATGGTTTTAAATGAATCTTAACGTAACAACTGAAGTACAGCTTGTGGCTGTTGGTTCGCTTGAGCAAGCATTGCTTGTGCAGCTTGGTTCAAGATGTTGTTTTTCGTGAAGTTCATCATTTCTTTCGCCATATCTACGTCACGTACACGTGATTCAGCAGCTTGAAGGTTTTCAGCTCCAACGTTCAAGTTGTTGATTGTGTGCTCAAGACGGTTTTGTGTTGCCCCGAGTTTCGCACGCTCAGAAGATACAGTTTCAATTGCGTTGTTGATAACAGTGATTGCGCTGTTAGCACCTGTTTGTGTTTCGATGTCAACTGTATCAACAGAAAGACCAGTAGCTGTCATATCTGAAAGTTCAAGTGTAATGTTTTGTCCTGAGTTCGCACCGATATGGAACTTAAGACCGTTTGCAGCACCTGAGAAATCACCATTCATCAAAGTCTTCGTGTTGAACTCAGTGTTGTTCGCGATACGCGAAATTTCACTTGTCAACTCTGTTACTTCTTTTTGAAGCTCTTCACGGTCTGTTTGTGTGTTCGTGTCGTTTGACGATTGAACAGCGAGTTCACGCATACGTTGAAGGATTGAGTGCGTTTCGTTCAATGCACCTTCAGCTGTTTGGATGAGTGAGATTCCGTCTTGTGCGTTACGTGACGCTTGATCAAGACCGCGAATTTGTCCACGCATTTTTTCAGAGATTGCAAGACCAGCAGCGTCATCGCCAGCACGGTTGATGCGAAGACCTGAAGAAAGTTTCTCCATTGCCTTCCCAGAGTTAGTTGTGTTGAACGACATGTTGCGGTGTGCGTTCATTGCGTTAAGGTTGTGGTTGATAATCATTGTAATTTCCCTCCATAGGTTTAAGTTTTTCCGCTCTTCCAAATCCGTTTGTCCGAGCATGTAAGGTTTAGGCCGGCCCCTCACCTTACATTTGTTGGAACGTTTTATCGTTTCCATACTCTATATCGGAGCATCTTCAGAGAACTTTAATCATTTTTATAAAAATAAATACTTTTCTTTATTTTGACTCTTGAAAATGAAAGATAGGCAATCCTCCAGAGGAGTCAACCTCTATATGTAATGATCCAATGTTTACCTCATAATTCAACGGTATTTCTTCAATCAACGTTAAAGGTTTTTCCATTTCGAGTGCCCATGAAAATAACTCAAGAAAATCCGCATCTAACCCATGATTATTCGACTTGAATCTTATTTGATCCACTTTTTCTTTCGTTATCAACGAAAACTCAGCTCTTGGAATGGAACTAATAATCCTTTCTTTTTCGATATGATCTATTAAATTATCCTCATCTCCTTGGAAGGAAATGATTTGTGCAGAACCATTGTAGTTTTTATATAGATTTTCTAAATTAAGATATGATTTGTTATCAATGATTTCTTTAGCTAAATATTCAAACTCAACAGCAAGTGTCAACATTCCAACTTGTTGATAGAGAATTCGGTTTTGCTTCATATAACTCGGCTCTATCCATGCCGAGTTATCAATAAGGTAAGAGAATAGATGGGGAGACAAACAATTACTTAGATGTAATAAATAAGCTCCATGTGAGTGACCATACCCTATTATCCTTTTTTCATCGAAAGAATAACCATTATCCTTAACAATCGCCTTAACAATTTCAATAGATGTAATCAAGTCAATAGCTTGCATATATCCCATATCATTAAAATCATTAATGCTTTCATTCAACTTCGCATTCACAGGCAAAATTGCGCTTTTTGTAGACAATATAGACCAAAGTTGTGATTGATTTGCATTGACTTGCTTAATTTCATCACTAGTCAATAATTCTTCTAGAGTCGCAAGATCGCTAAAATTAATCGAGTCAGCTGACTGCATATAAGAACTTCCAAAATAATCACATTGAATAACAATTAAATTAAATTGATCAGCAAATGTCTCTCTCATCTTTTTGTAAACTCTTGAATCAATGTTTCCGCCAAACCCTGGCACCAAAAGAAGTAACCCGGTTTTGTGATTTATCTCTTCCGAAGGGATTGAAAATTCAATACGTAGCTCCCTCCCTGAATTCCCTGAATATATATTATAATGTGCAGGTATCTTCACGTGATGCTGTTCTGCCATCCGCACTCCTCACTTCCAACTGTATAGATTCAAAAACAAAAACGATTCACGAATGAATCGTTTTAATAAAATTACACTTCTACTTTCATCTGTTCCGTCTCATTCTGCAAACTCTCTGCGACGCGAACGAGCTCTGACATCGCTCCGTTCACTTCACCAAGACTTGCCGCTTGCTGGCTCGCCGCTGATGTCACTTCATTCGCATAACGCGATGCTTCTTCGACCATGCCAACGATGCCCGCCGAGTTTGTCACAACCGAATCGATCTGACCACGTGACTCATCAAGGAGTGAATCGACCGAATGGACATGACTGTATACTTCATTTGCGGAATTGTGAATCGATGCGAACGCACCACCTGCTTTTTCAACTAAACCGACACCTGTCTCCACTTCTGCTTTGACGTTCGCCATTGAAGACGATGTATCCCCAACGAGACGCTTCACGTCTACGATGAGATCCGTGATTTCTTGAGTCGAGTTCGCTGTTTGTTCCGCGAGCTTTTTCACTTCTGCCGCAACGACAGCGAATCCACGCCCATGCTCTCCGGCACGTGCCGCTTCAATCGATGCGTTCAAGGCAAGCAAGTTTGTCTGTGCTGAGATGTCACTGATGACATCCGTGATCCGTGAGATTTCGCCTGTCATTTCTGTCAACTGGCTGTTGAGCGTCGATGACTGTTCGACTTTCCCGGCAATCGCATGCATCGCATGAACTGAAGACGAGGCAAGACCTTTCCCGCTCTCTGCTTCCTGTTGCATCTCGCTTGCCGAATCAAGCGCCGATGACATCTCTTGGCGGATGCTCTCCATCGTACGCGCGACCGCTCCGAGCAAGTCCATCGAGTTATATGTCGCACTGACGTTATCTTCTAACATCTTGTTGAGAGAATCCATCGCAGAACGGATACTTTCTCCTGCAACGTTCCCTTCTTGAACTGAAGCTGCAATTTCCTGTGCCGAACCCGTCAATTGGTCAGCCGTGTAACGCATGTTCGTGCCTTGTTCCCGAAGGTGTTCGACCATGTTGTCCATCGACAAGAGCAAACGTCCCATCTCTGAACGATCTGTCGTCTTCTCGTCGGCGAAGTGCACCGTCAAATCACCATTCCCGACTTCGACAGCTTTTTCAGAAGCCATCTCGACCGCTTTCAGTGGACGACGGGCAATCAAGTAAATGACGATTCCGCCGAGTGATGAGATGAGTAATGCCACGACCGTACCGACGAGCATGACTTGACCTTGTTCCATCTCGAGTTCCGTCAAGAGTAATAGGGTGATGTAGCCGACCGCTCCGCCCGTGATAAAGGACGTGACCAAAATCCACGCGAGCAATTGCGTCGTAAAGTTTTTAAATACTTTCACTGTTTGTTCCTCCTCATTGTGTTCATCACTTACTATATCGTCCAATTTCCAATGAATGTATAGCGTTTTCAGTTGAACGTTTGGTCAATGAAAAAACGTACTCCGTCAAGGAGTACGTTTCATCAAAATGCTTCATCGTCACGTTCAACATGGATCACACGGCGTGGTGTCGTCGCCGCATCAATTGCGAGCGCGATGGCAGCCGCCCAGTGTAGCATCATCCCGACAAATGGAATGAAGCCGAGCACCGAGGCCGCAATTCCGACCGCCGCACCGTAAGAGAAGCGACTCAATCGACTGAACGAAAGAATCAACACGATCACGTGGTAGACGAACATGAAACCGAGGGGCGAATAGCCCATTCCGATGATGAAGAGACCGCCAAGAAGCGGAATCCCGAGGAAGGCTTCAAACGCCGCGCCGAGCCATTTCAGATTTTTCACCATGTGGTTCACCTCACACTTCAATCATATAAAACTCATAGCCACCATTCTCCGCAAAACCGGCACGTTTATAAATCTCGAGCGCCGCCTTGTTTTCCGTCTCGACATCGAGCTCGACTTTCGTCCGGCCCATGCGGAACAGTTGTTGGACCATCTGTTTCAACATTTTCGTACCGTAGCCTTTGCCTTGTTCGCCTGCTTTGACCCCGAACGCATGGATGCTTGCCGCATCATCCCCAGTGAGAAGGGCGCGAATCACACCGATCGGTTTGCCGTCCACTTCACCGATATACGTCACGCGGTCTGGCGTATCGATTTGTTGATAGATGTTTTCCGTCACATCGACCGGATCTCCGAACGCCTCGCTGAGCGTCGCGATGATGAGCGGACGATCCTCTGACGCCGCCTCACGTAGCGATACTTCGTCCGGCTTCAAGAAGAGTTCCGCTTTTTTCAAGACGAGATTGTATTCCGAGAACTGATACGCCGCCTGAAGATGCTCGAGCACCGCTTTCCCGGATGCCGAGTTTCGGTCGATGACGAACGTGAATGCTTCGCAACCGTTCAACTTCGCGTCTTGTTTTGCCGTTTCGAGTAGTGCCGTGAAGACACCTTGTTTCCGGTATTCAGGATGAACGAGCGCATTCACTTCATACTCGTTCGGAAGATACGGGAAAAGCATGAGATAACCAACGAGCGTCTCCCCGTCATATACCGCATAGTCGTTCTGCCCGACCGACTCATGCCCAACCTTTACGTCGATCTTGTCGTTCGCGTTGACCGCCTGTTCTAACGCTTTGACGTCATCTGCCTGTCTTACTTCTTCTACTGTCCAATTCATTCATATCACCTCATTTGTATTGTAGCACAAAGGAAAAAGCCCGCCGTAGCGAGCAGACATTCAATGATTTCTTTCATTCTGAAAAAGATAAGTCAATTCTCGCATCATGACTGAGATGACGATGACAACAGCCAAGGTGATCAAGCTTTCTTGTTTCGGTAAATCAAATATATACATCGCGACGATAAACAAAAGGATTACAATCAATCCCTCCGAATAATCTCGTCTTCGGCTTGGTAATGTCTTTCGCACACGTCCCCCACCTCTCTGAAAAAACTGCAAACGATTCAGCCGTCTGCAGTCTCTCCATGTTATAACGTTCGGAACTCTAACTCAGGAAGTGTCTCGATCAACTCAGCAATCTCGTCCGTATGCGCCTCCGCACCTGGGACGGCCTCTGTCGGT
Organism: Exiguobacterium sp. s43; assembly: GCF_018617255.1. GTDB lineage: Bacteria > Bacillota > Bacilli > Exiguobacteriales > Exiguobacteriaceae > Exiguobacterium > Exiguobacterium profundum. The sequence goes on along the minus strand of NZ_JACSJT010000001.1, from coordinate 614,564 downwards.
TCGACCCAGAAGAACGTCTTGTCGTTCGTCCCGAGGTAGTTGCCGTAGCCGATTTCTGTCGCGAACGCTTCTTGCGTCAATTCGCGGTCGATCAAGTCCAGGTGGAACAAGAGTTGGTCGTCCCCGTCCTCAACGTTATAGTATAAATCGAACGTACCGTAGCTCTTCGTGTCCCCGATGTCGACGACGTCCTGCGCCTTCTCGATATAGACATCACCTCGCTCGATCGCCTCGACAATCTTCGACGGCAAGATAATCTCATAACCGAGCTCACGGTCACGAATCGTCTGCGTCGTATCCTCTGTCCGTCCCCGGGACGAGACGACACCAACTGTCGCCACCAATGCACCTGTCACACCGAGCGCGAGCGCCCACTTCATCGATTTGTTCACAAGAACCACTCCTCACTTGTTAATGTCTTCACTTGATTATCCCACAAGTTGACGACTTTTCATTAAATATTCTGAAAAAATGTTTCCCCTTACATTGACGAGTGTCCGTCAATCCCATACGATGGTAGTAACGTACTATAGAAAAGAGGAACTGACATGTCTAACGAAACTACTTTGACACGCGCTCAGCTCGACGCGCTCTTGAAAAACGTCTTCGCCCTTCAAATCCCGGTCATCGAGAAATTCATGACGGATTTGTTTAAACAATATGTCTCCACGGCATCTACGTTCAAACAGGACATGGACACGATGAAAGCAACGGACTGGCACAAGCATTTCTTTGGTCAAAAAGTGATGCCGCACCTCTTCATCGAGAACCTTGGCTTCGGTGCATCGTTCCGTCACCAAGGTCAAGAAAAAGTCGTCAGCATCCCTGAGAACATGACAGTCGTCAAACCGGACTCAGACGCGCAAATCAAAGAGATTTTAGAGAATCTCGACCAGACGCTCGCATTAATGGACGGCGTCAAAAACAAAGGACTCGTCAAGAAGTTCTATAAAGAAACGCTCGAACTGATCTGCCAACTCGGTAGTCGTACCGGTATGATGGATGATTTCTATGACAAAGTCAAAGGTAGTTTGACAACAAGTTAATGACCATCCCCTCGCTCAAAAGACCGAGGGGATTTTTTATGCCTCTTGTCGGACCACGGTCGGAAGCTCCATAAACTGACTCCGACTGTGGAAGACGACCCCGACCATGACGAGCGCGATCCCGGACAAAGCGATTGGCGATGGCATGACGGCATGCAGGAAGACCAGTTCCCCGATGAGCGCGAACAGGACTTCGAGCGCTTGCGTCGCTTCGACGGACGCCAGTCTTCCCATGTCATGTTTGACGAGATCGGTCGCCATGAAGAATAGCACGGTCGCGACAACCCCGGATAACAGGGCGACGAGGAATGTCTGCCCGAGCTGACTCGATGAGGGACGCCCCGTCGTCAACCCGTAACCGAACAACAGGAGCCAGACCGGGAGTGACCCGAGACACATTCCGAGGATTCGCTCGAACACGTCGAGGTCCGTGTGCTGCATCATCTTCCGGTTTCCGAGCGGGTAGGCAAATGCGGCGATGATGACCGGCACGACCCCAAGCCAAATGAACCGAGGTTCGAACGACTCGAAAAACTCCACTTGCATCATTACGACCCCAATGAGAATCAAGACCGAGAAGCGAAGTCCGCGCCATGGGATTCGCTCCCGTGTTCCGTCTGCCTTCTTGAAGAGCGGGGACAACAGTGCCCCGGCGACAATCGTCACTTGCCACGTGCCCGCAATCAGCCACGGGGGTGCGACCTCGGCTGCGAGACAAATCGGGACGTAAAATAGTCCGAACCCGACCGTCCCCCAAAGAATCCATGGACGAGGACGTTCTTTCAATGCTGAGAGGACTCGCTTGAGTCCACCACGAAACGCGACCACAACTAGCAGTAACGGAATCATCCACAAAAAGCGGAGCGAGGCACTATAGGCAAAGCTGCCACCTCCGACTTGCATCACTTCGTTCAACACGAACGTGCTCGCAAAAAACAAGGCGGCGAAGACACCGAGTATGAGTGGACGCATACGTTCCCTCCTTTCCGAATCCTGTCATGTTCTCGACATCTCGCCATTTCTCCTGCAAAAAACGGACGACCCTTGGCCATCCGTCTCTTTATTCCTTCTTGGTCATGTCCGGAGTTCGAGTGCGGCAATCTGCTCCATCCGCTCGAGGATTGGTTTCGCCTGATCGATATACGCCCTCACTTCAACAAGCGACAACGACGCCGCATGCGCCTCCTCATTTCGCCATACTTCATAGACGAATACGGTATCCGCCTCATCGAGCGACACGTGGACCCGATACGATTCACAATCCGATGTCGCCTCCATCTCCCGCGCCGCTTCCGACAAAATTGCTACGAGTCTATCGCGTTGCCCCGCTTTCGTGACAAGCTTTCCAATCAGTGCGTACATTTCCAATCCTCCCCTTTCTCTTGCATCGACTTCTTCCACTTACCATATGCGATTTCCTGCTTGGTCGGTTCACACGTGTAGAGGTTAAAAAAACGGACGACCCTTGGCCATCCGTTAATGAATATCGCGTTTTTGGAAGTTCCCGCCTTTGACCTCTGTCACCTCATACACGACGACGAACGCTTTCGAGTCGACATCATCGATGATGTCTTTGATTTTTCGTTCTTCGAGCCGGTTGATGACACACGTGATTTCGTAATAACTTTCTTTGGAATATGCTCCTTGGATTTGATTCAACGTGGCGCTCCGTCCGAGACGGTCCCGAATCGTCTCGACCATCTCCTGCGGTTCACTCGTGATGATTTTGAACGTCTTCGCCCCGCTCAATCCCTCTTCGACGATATGAATCACTTTCGAGGCGATGAAGTAGGCGATGGCGGACAAGACCGCTCCTTGAAGACCGAACACCGTCGAGACGACGATAAAGACGAACGTATTTAAAAATAAAATCAAATCACTCGTACCGAACGGCAATTTACGGGATAACAGGACAGCCAACATGTCGATGCCGTCAAGCGCTCCCCCGTTGCGAAGCGAAATCCCCATCCCGAACCCGAGGATGATCCCACCGACCACCGTGATGAGGAGCGCATCCCCTTCGATGATAGTCGGAACATGGTGCATAATGACCGTACCGACAGACAAAGACGCAATCCCGGTGACTGAAAGGATGGCGAAGCTCTTCCCGATTTGTTTATAACCCAGATAGACAAACGGAATATTTAACACACCGATGAAAATACCGAGCGGCAGTCCCGTCAGTTGTGACCCGACAATACTGATCCCAGTGACGCCCCCGTCCGAAACGTTATTCGGAATGAGGACCGATTCCAATCCATACGCCGCGATGAGTCCCCCGATGATGTTCATCATCATTTGAAACGCCATCAACCACGTTTTGTTTTCTCGTTTCATCCTATAGACCTCCATCCATTGTTCAACAACCTTTTTAGCCTAACATAAAACAATACCAAAATAATTTATCAAGAATCCTCCATCAATTCTGAATATTCATGTCAGATTCTCTGTCGTAAATGATTGTCGGTTCGTATCATTTGTTATACTTAAGAAAATGGAAAGGGGGCACCATGTATGCAGCGTACACCCATGCCTTCCCCGACACCGGAGGAAGTGCAGCGCTTAAGGCGCGAACATAATCCGATCAAGGCGTCCGAACTGTTTGTAAAAGTCGTCCTTTTGCTGCTCGGCTCCCTCGTCTTTGCCGTCGGCTTGGAGGCGTTCCTCGTACCGAATCAAATCATCGACGGTGGTATCGTCGGCGTCTCGATTATCGTGTCGTACTTGACGGAAACGAAGCTCGCGATTTGGCTCGTCCTCTTCAACTTACCGTTCATCTACTTCGGGTATCGGCAAATCGGAAAGACGTTCGCCGTCGTCACGTTGACAGCCATCCTGCTCATGTCAGCCTTCACCATCGTCCTTCACGACATCAAGCCGTTCACAGACGACCTCCTCTTGTCGACCGTCTTCGGCGGTTTCTTACTCGGTGCCGGAATCGGGCTCGTCATCCGGGCGGGAGGATCACTCGATGGAACGGAAATTCTTGCCGTTTCCTTCACGAACCGATTACCATTCTCCGTCGGAGAGATTGTCATGTTTTTCAATATCTTTATCCTCGGGACGGCCGGATTCGTCTTCAGTTGGGACCGGGCCATGTATTCGCTCCTCACCTATTTCATCGCATTCAAGACGATCGATGTTGTCCTAGAAGGAATTGACCAGTCGAAAGCGGCCTGGATCATCACGTCCGCACCAGACGATATCGGGCAAGCCATCATGGACCGGCTCGGTCGAGGTGTGACGTATCTTCATGGAGAAGGCGCCTACACAGGTGACGGGAAGAAAGTCGTCTTCACGGTCATCAGTCGATTAGAAGAAACGAAATTAAAAGATATTCTCGATGACTATGATGAAAAAGCGTTCCTCGCCATTGGCAACATTCACGACGTCCGCGGCGGACAATTAAAGAAGAAAAACATTCACTAAACGTGAAATCCCCTATAACCGCTGGACCATCATCGCCAACGGTTATAGGGGATTTTTACGCAAATTTGACCTGATTCCGACCATTTCGCTTTGCTTCATATAATGCTTCATCTGCTCTTTCGAACACGACCATGCTCGGCTCATGCCCTGCAATCGCTGCACCGATTGAAATAGTCATCGGAATGATTTCACCTTGAAATTCGAATGGTGTTCGCTGTACCATCTGCACGATGTTTTCTGCCACCTTCGCCATGCCTTCACTACCTTCAATGACGAGCAAAAATTCTTCGCCACCGTATCGTCCGACAAATCCAGACGGCGGACAGCTTCGTTCCAACGTTTGTCCGATATGACGAAGTGCTGCGTCTCCTGCTAAGTGCCCATATGTATCGTTCAACTGTTTAAAATGATCGACGTCGATAACGAGTAACGTCCACGGTTTCCCGGACATTTCCAAATCGTTCATCTGTTCGAGCGTCCGATAACGGTTCGGAAGTCCCGTCAACTCATCAATGGTCGCCCGGTGCGTATGTAGGAGAAACATCCATAGATGCGTCTCGAGCTTCTTTGCGGCCCAATAGCAGAGCCAGGCCCCAAAAGATAACATGAGAAAATAAGGAACAAATACATTTATAAAGACCGTCTCATTCACACTGCCGCTCACTTGAATCAAGACGAGGAGCGCACCTAACCCGATGTAGATGGCATACCCTCTCCCTCGACGAATCGGTAAGCGTGTCATGACAAGAGAAAATAAAAAGAAGACAAATAACAGTAGTAACGAGTCTACGAACGGAGCACTCATTCCGTGCAGCGTCGTGCGTCCGATGAAGATCAGACCGAGCGTGACGATAGCTCCAAACGGTCCAGCGAACGTTGCGGATAAGGCAATCGGGATGAGACGAAGGTCGATTCGTGCATCCCCTAATTCGATGGAGTTGATGGTTAAGAGAATTGCCGTCAATCCGTTAGAGACTCCAAACCAAAAGCGTACGAACAACGGGGAAGTCGGCTGAATCGGTAAAACCGTCCGCATCACATAGAATGTGAGTGACATGAATAAAAAGATCAGACTGATGTTGATAAAAAAACTATTAATACCTGTTTCCACCGATTCCCCTCCTTCCTTTCACGTTTCCATCCTATCCCAACCCATCGAGCGCTGTCATCCATCAATTACCGGATTCATGAAAAAAGTCGAAAGCTCACGCTTCCGACTGCTTTTGAATCATCTGCTTCATCAAGTTAGCACTGTTTCGTGCCGACTCGTTCTCTTCCTGCATCTGAATGTACACCTCATGACGATGAATATCGATATGACGCGGGGCATCAATCCCAAGCTTCACTTGGTCGCCTTCGATGGCGAGTACCGTGAGCGTCACATCGTCGCCGATATGGATGGCCTCACCTTGTTTTCGTTTCAATACGAGCATCAGCGCACCTCCGCTTTCGTGCCACCGAGTGGATAACGAGCTGGATACGCATCGTCTAGGATGACTTGTTTCCCGCGACGTTCCTTCGTCTCGATGACGATTGGTGCTTTCAAGTTGAGCGTCGATGAATCAAAAGGTTCACGAAGCGTCACAATAGAATAGACCGATACGTGTTCCGCCTCCTCGATTCCAAGTTGGTCTTTCGCGCCATCCGACAATTCAAACGCATAGTCCGACTTATGCCAAAACGGATTCGTCACGACGAACGCGCATGCCTGTTCCTCAATCGACTGAAGCGACCAGAACGGTAACTCTTCCCCATACGGGATCAACACGAACGTCTTTGATTCCGGGAATCCGGGAATCTCACTGACGAAGGTGATCGTCTCGGCTTCGTTTATTTCAATCTTGCCAAAGTAGTCTGTTTCAATGAACATGGATTGTCCTCACTTTCAACGCGTTTCATCATACATCCCACCGACCGGCCACATCTCGAGTGACGCCTGTTGACGGAGCGAAATGTCCGTCGTCCACGGCGTGAACGAGATGTCGGTCGGAGTGAGCGATACATCAATTTGGGGTGGTGTGATATTCCACTCGATTTTCACATCCGCCGGCGTATACGTCAACTTGACACGATCGATTGATTTTGGCATGTAGCCCATGTCAACAATCGGATATGGGTCATTCACTTTCTCAGCCGCTATCGAAGGGATTGGATTCCCGTTCTCGATTCGCATCATGCGGTCGCCGTCTCGAGCGATATTCGCCATCGCTTCTCGGGCACCTTGTTCCCCAATCCGTCCGAAATGTTTACCGAGTTCGAGCACACCCTTCAGATTGCTCTCACTTCTCGCTACTGATGAATCAACCTCAAGCTTCCCTTGTGTCGTCTGTTGCGTCATCTCGGCTCTCCCTTGTTGGATGGACAGGTCGGCCCGTCCCTGACGCATCTCGAGTACCGGTCGATTGGATGTCATCTGGATTGCGGCCTGTGTCTGCCGCATCTCAAGTCTCGCGAGATTCATCATCAATTACCGTAAGAAGTCGAGGAGCGTCGGCTGAATGATGCGGGCACCTGCAGATAACGCTGCACGGTGTACAGTTTCATGTGACTTCAGCTCCATAATGACTTTTTCTACATCGATGTCTTCATTATCAGACATGATGGTCTTGGCGATAATCTCATGATCTTGAAGACGATTGTCGACGAGCTCCAAACGGTTTGCTCGGGCACCGAGCTCCGCCCGTTCCGTGATCAAGTTTTGACCTAGTGTGTCGAGCGTATCAAGTTCTGCAGACAAATCTGCCCCGGCAGTCGTTGGATCATTAAGAAGTGTAGTTAATTTGTGAAGCCCTTCAAATAACTCCTTACCAAAAACCGTTTCCGGTTGCATGTTCACTTGTACAGTAATTCCTTTTGACACTTCAAATTCGATTTCCCCACTTGCTGCAGGTGCCGTTCCACTCTCATAAATCGAATCGACAGAACCAGCCGGATTCGCTAAATACGCTTTTAACTGTTCGACATTGATGAGAGGTTGATCTGTTTTCGTACCGTTATAAATATACTTTTCGCCTGCTTTTGAGTTCGCAAGTGAACCGATGTGTTCAATCAATTGATCGACCTCGCTCTTGATGATGGCACGTTGCGACGATTCATACGTATCGTTCGCCGCTTGCGTCGTCAACTCACGAATTCGTTTGACAGCTTCCGTGACTTCGTTCAATGTCGAGTCCGTCAAATCCATCCAACTTGTCGCTTCGCTGACGTTCCGTCGGAATTGGTCGACTTCACGCACCTCGGTCCGATAACGAATTCCTTGCATCGCAACGACTGGATCCTCCGATGCTTTTTGAATCCGTTTCCCGCTGATGAGCTGTTCCTGGACACGAGCGAGTGTGTTGTAACTACTTGATAAATGCTTCAAGTTCGTCTGTGTGAGCATTGTCTGTGTGACACGCATCAGTCATTACCTCCCTACGACACCCATGCCGTTAATGATTTTGTCTAGCATTTCATCGACAGCTGTGATATTTCGAGCCGCCGCATTATAAGCGTGTTGATATTGAATCATCATCGTCATTTCTTCATCGAGCGAGACTGCGCTGACCGATAATCGACGTTGATCCGAACTACTTAAGAGAGCAAATGTACTCTTTGCCAAATTCGCATTTTGGCTTGCCTCGACTGCCATGTTTCCGATGACATTTTGATAGTACTTGCCGATCGAGGTTGAGGTCGTAACCGAACCCGCAAAGTTAAGCGCACTTTCTTTCAATTGCGCAAGTTCGAGAGCACCACTTCCATCCCCGATGTTCCCATCCTTAGATGCTGCAATTAAATCTAAGTTCTTCATGAAATCAGGATTCACAGTAATGGTGGCGGCGCTAGCAGTACCCACGAAAAAGTCAGTTCGACCGGCATTCCCGTCCGCGTCCATGTTTGTTCCATGCGCTACATTAAATGCTGATGCGAAGACGTTCGCCATCTCATCTAAGTCTTTGAGCATGTTGGTGAATCCCCCGTCGATTGCCTCTGGACCAGTTGCACTTCCGTACATTTCAACAAGTGCTTTCCATTTTCCGTTAGGCATGTCGGCATGTGTCATCGATGTATTCGTACCTGCAGCATCGGTCATAGTCATCCCATCAAATTTCCCAACTCCGCCCGTAAGACCGTCTACGAGTTTTACTTCTGTACCGCCGACGGATACACGAATATCGATTCGTCCTTCTGCAACACGTTGCGAGTTCCCACGTGTTTCGCCGTTCGTGTAATCAACAGGCACACGTTCGAACTCAATGTATTGCGACAACTCATCCATGTAGCGATCGCGCTCATCATACAATTCATTTGGCAGAACACCAAGAGGCTCTGCATCACCGATTTGACGGTTGACGTCACTGATTTTCGTCAACAAATCATTGATTTTTTTCGTGACGACCCCTGCTTCGGTCTTTAAGTCATCCTGTACTTTAGTCAATGATGAAGACATATAGTTAAATGTCTGTGCCAACGTCAATGCTCGTTGCCGAACTACGCTTCGCGCACCCGTATCGTCCGGGTTGACCGACAAGTCTTGAAGTGATGCCCAGAACAAGTCGAGCGATTTAGCGAGTCCGTTCTCAGACGGTTCATTGATGATGTCTTCCATCCGACCGAACGCGGCTTCTTTCGTCGCATAGAAGGCGTTCTTCACCGACTCGTCACGATACTGTTGATCGATCATAAGATCGCGAATTCGGGCGAGCGTCTCCCCGCGTACACCTGTCCCGAATTGTCCGGCTTTCGTCCCGCCGAAGTTGACCGAGAGCTGTTCGGTCATCCCGAGTGTGAGTCGTTGGCGCGAATAGCCAGGGTTTGAGGCGTTCGCCACGTTATTCCCGGTCGCTTGAAGCGCCCATTGGTGTGTCGAGAGACTGCGGCGTGCCGTCTCTAATCCCATAAATGTTGAACCCATTCCACTTCCTCCTTAAACGTCACGGCTGAACGAGCGTGTTTCGAACGCTTGTTGTCCGTATGTAAAATCATCTGCTTCCGGCATGAGCATATCCAGATGCCAAGTAATATAACGAAGGGATTGTTCGAGCAACGTCGCGTTCAATTCGTTCTGTCGCTTTAACTCGAACAAGACCGGTCTCAATTCCTCTATCTCTTCATCGTCCAATTCATACGTCCCTTGAAGTCGTTCCGCTTCTTTTTGTGAAATTTGTCGGACGAGTTTCGCTTCTTCTTTGACGAGCGTGCTAAATGCCACCATGTCATTTTGAATGAGTTGCTGTTCTTTTGCGTAAGCCAATTCGAGTAACCGTTTATGTAATGTGAGCATGAGTCTCTCCTTTTTCAAAAAAAGAGCCGACTAAAGAAAGGGGTACCCCTTATTTAGTCAGCTTCCGTGCCGTGTTATTCAGTGCGAAGGCCTCAAACGGACCTCGCTTCCATTCATCCTTGTAGAAAGCGTTTAGCGATTTCGCGCGCGTCCCGTGAATATGTGCCTGCATCAATCTCCGCTTTTAAAGCGTCGATTTTAGCGAGACGGTCCGGATGTTTCACCGGTTCTTCAAACCGGGCGCGAGCTTCCGCCGAAATTGACAATTGGTCCGTTTGGCTTGATTGCGCGGGCTTCGGCTCGACTTGCGTTTTCTTTTCATAAGTGTTTGGTAAGTGTACCCACTTGGCTGAATCGATGCGCATGCGTCTTCCCCCTCTTCATGATGTTAATCCAAACGATAAGCGCGGATACTCGACTTTTTCGCCAAGCCCTCCTGCATCTCCTGTAGACTGGACAGTTCCTTCTGCATTTCTCTCTGGCAGTTCGAACAGATTTTTCCTTCATTCGTAGGCCGACCACAACGGACGCAGCTGATGGCAAGCGCCGGATTGTCTTTGATGATCAAGCGTCCTTCGTGGATGTATCGCGTGATATCAAGTTCAGAGACACCTGTCGCTTCGACGAGGGCTCCGATGGTCGTCTGTTTGTTGGCTGGTTCACGAATGAAATCGCGGACTTTCAAGAAGTTTTTATAATCGACTTCATTACATGATGGACAGTACGGTGAACGTCCCTGTTTCATAAACAAGCGCCCACACATTTGGCAAGTTGCTGCATCCATTGGTTTCACCTCTGCCCTTTATATCGGACGCGATTTTGATTTGTTTAGCGCCCGAAACAAGCAAATCGCAGAAACTTCTGATGCACCTGCCTGTCGCAACGAAAATGCCGCCTGATGAAGGGTCGTTCCCGTCGTATAGACGTCGTCTACAAGAATGATTTTCCCATATTTCACTGAAGTTGGTACAGTGAAAGGGTTCGTTCGGTGTCGTCTTCCTTCTTTCCCGAGTTCACGTTGACTTGAAACCTCCGTTTTTTCGAGAATCTGCCGCGTCGGACCGATATATCGCGCGAGCACCTCGGCCTGATTGAAACGACGTGTCTGAAGTCGCTCCTTACTCAACGGAATCGGAACATAGGTCACGCCAGATGAACGCAATGCCCGAAGCGCTGGGGCAACCGATGAGGCAATGACGACATCCCCGCTGAATTTATATCGATGTAGCCAGTCAATTCCTGCATCATCGTACGCGTACAGGCAGCGGACGGTCAAGTCGAGACCGAGTGCGAGCCAGCGGATGCAGTCCGGACACGTCTCACCGGTCTCATTTGGTTGACCGCAGCGTGGGCAACCTGTCCCGAGCGGCGTCAGTTTCGACTCGCAAGAGGGACACACCCAGCCCCGTCGCCATAACGTGTCAGGTGTCCACGGGACGGTCATCGACTCATGACAAAGAAGACATTTCATCGCCGATTCGCCTCCCTGATCTTCTGGATGGCAACATCTTGTCGGAATGTCCGCTCCTTGTAAAAGAAACAGACCTCTCCTGTCGGTGTGTCCGGTTTTCGCCCCGCCCGACCCGCCATCTGAATGAGACCCCGCGTCGAGAAGAGACGATGTTCACTTTCAACCACGGCGACCTGCACGTCGCGAACCGTCATCCCTCGCTCCCAGATTGAGGTCGCAAGGACGATCCCTTTCGTTTCTTGAAGCCAATGGAGTGTATCCAACCGTTCTTCCGTGTCAGCAGAAACGGTTTGACACGTGATACCTGCCTCTTGTAACCGACTTTCATATCGCTCCAAATCAGGCTTCGTCGGCACAAACAAGAGACGGGGTTTCAAGGCGTGACGTCGACAGAAGTCTAGGAGTCGTTCGTCGGACTGTTTGACAAGTGTCGGGACCGGCAAATCGAATCCGTGATAGCGCCGCGACAGATGAACCTTCGGAAGCAATTGTTGCCAAACGGTCGGGGTCGCCGTGATAAATAAGAAGACATTTCTCCCGGCCCGACGGATTGTATTCCAAAGTGCCACATCAAAGGCAAACGGGAAGGCATCGGACTCATCGACGAGCACATAATCGAACACGTCACGTAAATTCATGAGTAACGGTGCGGTCGCCACCGTGATCATCCCAATGGAGTCTTTTTCTCCCCCTCCATATCGTTTAGTGACAGGGACTGTGAACGCCTGTTCTAATCGTTCGACCCATTCGATGGCGACATCTTTCCTCGGAGAGACAACCAACACTCGCTTCCCTTCATTGACGACACGCTCAATCACGGGAAACGTCATCTCGGTCTTCCCAGCGCCACACACCGCATGCACAAGTCCCGTCCTCCGTTCGTCCCACCACGTGAGCAGTTGGTTCGCGACCCGCTTTTGGTCTGGGACGAGCTCGAATGGCATCGTCAATTCGGTCGTCTCGGTTGGAGTTGTGATGTCCCGTTCCTGTAGAAAATCACATCGGCAGACACGCCCGAGGTACAAACAATTTCGGCAATAGGCACAGCGTCCATGATGACAAGTGAACGTCCGGACGTGCGTGCTGAGACAGCGTTGGCAGACGCCTAAGCGGATGGCTCGTTTTCCTTTCGGTGCGACAATAAGTTCTCCCATAACCTGACTCCTTTTTGTCATCACGCTACCAAAATACCTATGTAAATACGATTCAACTTATCAAAAACAACATAGGTCTACTACACAAATAGGACCCGACGAAAAAGTCGGGTCCCATCTGTTAAATCTGTTTATAGAACATGATCGCCTCATATGGACGAAGAGACAACGACATTCCGTCGAGCTCAGGCACGTCGTAGTTGTGACTGACGACGTTCACCCGCTCGAATCCTTCTGGAATCGTGTACGTCGTTTCAATTCCATAGAAGTTGGCGACGACGAGTAGCTCCTCTCGGTCCGTCTTCCGTGTATATGCCCAAACGTCTAGCGAATCAGGAGTAAGAAGCGTGTAGTCTCCGTCCGTCAAAACGTCAAGTTCTTTTCGTAATGCAATCAAGTGTTTGTAGTGGTAGAACACCGAGTTCGGATCACGAAGCGCCGTTTCAACGTTCACGTCCTCATAGTTCGGCGCCACGTTGATCCACGGTGTGCCGCTCGTGAAGCCGGCATGTGTCGTTGCATCCCACTGCATCGGCGTTCGCGAGTTGTCGCGTGACTTCTGTTTGATGGCGGCCATCATGTCATCATGCGACACGCCCTCTTCCCGCTTCAACTTGTAGATGTTGAGCGTTTCGATATCCCGATATTCATCGAGCGAGTCGAAGCCGGGGTTCGTCATCCCGATTTCTTCCCCTTGATAGATGTACGGCGTCCCTTGAAGGCCGTGGAGCACTGTCGCAAGCATCTTCGCGCTCTCGACGCGGTGGTTCGTGTCGTTCCCAAAACGGCTGACGACACGTGGTTGGTCATGGTTGCACCAGAAGATGGCGTTCCATCCTTTCCCGTGCATCCCACGTTGCCACGTCGACATGATGTCTTTTAATTGAACGAAATCGAACGGCGCCGCGATGAATTTCTCGCCGTTCGGATAGTCGACTTTCAAGTGGTGGAAGCTGAACGTCATGCTGAGCTCGTTCTCGTCCGGGTTTGAATAGCGTACGCAGTGATCGAGCGTCGTCGAAGACATCTCCCCGACCGTGATGACGTCATGCCCATCAAATACTTCTCGGTTCATTTCTTTTAAATATTCGTGGATGCGTGGACCGTCCGTATAGAACTTGCGACCGTCCGATGCGTCTTCTGGGAAGTTCTGTTCTTTTGAAATGAGGTTGATGACGTCGAGACGGAATCCTTTGATTCCTTTTTTACGCCAGAACCGCATCATCTCGTAGACGTCCTCGCGCATCTGTTCATTCTCCCAGTTCAGGTCAGCTTGTGTCACGTCGAACAAGTGGAGATAATATTGTCCGCTCTTCTCATCATATTCCCACGCATTCCCACCGAACTTCGATTCCCAGTTCGTCGGTTCGTCGCGCCAGATGTAGTAGTCACGGTACCGCTCGTCTCCCGCCAATGATTTTTGGAACCATTCGTGCTCGGTCGAAGAGTGGTTGACGACGATGTCCATCATGAGGCCGATGCCCCGCGCCTCTGCTTCACGGATCAATTCGTCGAGGTCCTCCATCGTTCCGTAAGACGGGTCGATGGCATAATAATCACTCACGTCATAGCCATTATCGTGTTGAGGTGACTGATAGACAGGCGTCATCCAAATGTATTCGATGCCGAGTTCTGCCAAGTAATCCAGCTTCGCCGTCACCCCTTTGATCGATCCGGTCGCGTTCCCTTCCGGACTGTAAAAACTTTTCGGGTAAATTTGATAGACGACTGATTTGCGCCAATTTTTCTGTGTCATCAACGACATCTCCTTTTTGTAAGAGTTTTCATTTCAATAGGAAAAAGGGAAGAACTGCCGTCCCTCCCTCCCGAGTCATTACTTATGCGACTTTGTTTTCTTCAAGTTCACCTTTCTTCATGTAACGCTTCGACAAGATGAAAGTGAGCGCGAACGGAACGATGATCGCGATGACCATGCCCACGATGAAGAGAAGGATCTTATCTGTGAAGATTGAGAGGAATCCAGGGAGTCCTCCGACACCGATGGCGATTGCTTGCACATCGTTCAATGTGATAAAGATAGCAGCGATTGCCGACCCGATCATAGCTGAGTAGAACGGGAATTTATTTGGTAAGTTGACCCCGAACATGGCCGGCTCTGTGATTCCGAAATAAGCCGAGATGGCTGAAGTCGATGCCATGCTCTTTTGTTTCGCGTTGTGCTTGTAGACGAAGAACATCGCGAGTGCGGCCGAACCTTGAGCAATGTTTGAGAGTGCGATCATCGGCCAGATGAACGTACCGCCTGTATCTGCGATCAACTGAAGGTCGATGGCGATGAACAAGTGGTGCATCCCGGTGACGACGAGCGGTGCGTAGAACAATCCGAAGAGGAGTGCCCCGACGACCGGTACGGCTTCGAACGTGTTGACGAGTCCTGTCGCGATCACGTTCCCGATTCCACGAGTGACCGGTCCAACGATTGCGAGTGCGAGGAATCCTGTGACAACGATTGTTGTGATTGGAACGACCAAGAGTTGGATGGCGTTCGGTACACGTTTTTTCAAGAACATCTCGATTTGGCTCAAGATATAGGCAGCGGCGAGTACCGGCAAGATTTGACCTTGGTAGCCGACTTTCTCGATTTCGAAGAGTCCGAGGATATCAAACGTCGGGACATCTCCTTCAAGTGCTGCCGTTCCGTAGCCCCATGCATTCAAGAGGTCCGGGTGAACGAGCAAGAGACCCATGACGATCCCGAGTACTTCGCTCCCACCGAATCGTTTCGTCGCCGACCAACCGACGAGTGCAGGTAAGAACACGAATGACGTATTCGCCATCATGTTGATGAGATCCCAAAGTCCTTGCAGGTTCGGATACGCCTCGATGAGCGTTTGTCCTTCGATGAAGAGACCTTCCGATGCAAGTAAGTTGTTGATCCCCATAAGGAGACCGGCTACGATGATGGCTGGAATGATTGGCATAAAGACGTCAGAGAAGACTTTGACGAGTTTTTGAAGCGGATTCATTTTTTTGCCGCCCGCAGATTTGACCTCGGCGACCGTCGCCGCCTCAAGTCCAGCGAGCTTGATGAACTCGGCATAGACGCGATCGACATCGCCGGCTCCGATGACGATTTGATACACGCCGGAGTTCTCGAACGCCCCTTTGACGAGGTCGATTTCTTTCACGCGTGCCTCATCGACTTTTGATTGATCCTTGAGGGAGAGACGTAGACGCGTCACACAGTGCGCGGCCTTGTCCACGTTGTCTTTGCCCCCGATCGCTTCTAAGATCTCAGCGGCAATTTGACGATAATCTGCCTTCATGTTGAATGTCCTCCTTTGTTTGAAAACTGTAAATGAAAACGGTTACTTATGAGTACAAACAAAGTATAACTTATCTATATAAGTTAAGTCAACAACTTATATATACAAGTTAAACATGAAAGTTTTGCGTCGTGATTTACTGTTAAAATTCCCCTATTTTGACTTAGGACAAACAAAAAACCCCTTCCTGTACGAAAGAGGTTTACCTACGGGCGACGTCGCTAAACTGGAACTTGTCCAATCGGTGACGCGACTCCGTATATTCAAATTGTTGTCCTTCATATAAGAACGTATCGTTCGTGATGACGATGACGTATTCATAGTCATGCAAGTCGAGCCGTTTCCGGTCAAGTTCCGTCACGTCTTCAGCTGCAATCTTCCGTTTCGCATAGCTGATTTGTAGCCCAAGCTCATCTTCGATATATCCATAAATCGATCGAGCCGCAATCTCTTCTGTCAGACCGGGGACGAGATCTTTGACGAAATAGTTGATATCTAAGATAACGTTCTCCCCGTCAAAGTTTCGAACCCGTTCGATGCGAAACACATGCGTCCCTGGCGCTAAGTTCATCCGTTCGGCGAGCCATGTCGGGGCTTCTATCTCTTCGAACGAAGCGACGTGGGTCTGAATGGAACGACCGAGCATGCTCGCGTAGACCTCTGAAAAACTGACGATGCCATTGAATTGAAACTCGATCTGGTCACGTTTCAACACGAACACGCCTTTTCCATGATGCTTCCGGACATACCCGTTCTCCTGTAAAAGATCGAGCGCTTTCCGGACCGTCCCCCGGCTGGCCTCGAACTGATGCATCAACTCGGTTTCAGACGGAAGCTTTGAGTCAGCGGGTCTCGTGCCATTTCGCATCTCTTCTGCCAGACGCTCAAAGATTTGGCGATATTTCGCCATTTCATTCCCTCCTCCATTGAAAAAGACGACCTTAGACGGTCGTCTCTCTTACCATTCGCGACGATACCACGTGATGCCGATTGCACCAGGTCCGAGATGCGTTCCGATGACGGGACCGAAATGGCTTCCCGAGATGTGTGCTTTCGGAAACTTCTGCTTCATCGAAGCGATCTCTTCCGCCTGACGCTCCGGGCAGTTGGCGTGAATGATACCAATGCAGTACCCTTCGCCGTCCCCGGCAATCGATTCGTCCATCATCTCTTCGATTCGGCGTACGGCCTTCTTGTATGTCCGAATCTTCTCGAACGGGACGATCAATTTATCTTGGAAATGAAGGACCGGTTTGATTTGCAAGAACGATCCGACGAGCGCTTGCGCCGCACTCAATCGTCCGCCGCGTTGTAAATGGTCGAGGTCATCGACGACGAAGTACGCGCGAATCGAATCACGGACCGCTTCAAGTCGGGCGATGATTTCTTCTGGTGTCGCCCCGTTGTCACGGAGGTGAAGGGCCTCTTCGACCATGAACGCTTGCGGCATACACGAAATCTCTGAGTCAAACGCATGAACCGTCACATCGACCATGTCATTTAGCGCGACCATCGATTGGTACGTTCCGCTGATTCCACTGGAGAGCGTGATCGCAATCACGTCCGTCACATCGTCCGGCAAGCTTTCAATCAATTCCACCGTCTCACCGATGACCGGTTGCGACGTCGTCGGCAGGTTACCCGCCTCGATACGCTCATAAAACGCCTCGGTCGACATATCAATCGACTCGCGGTACGACGCGCCATCGAAGATGACACTGAGTGGTGCGACATGGACGTCATGTCGCGCCAAAAAATCATCCGACAGATAGGCGGTACTGTCGGTTAAAATCGCAATGTTTCCCATACTATATCCTCACTTTACGTCGTTTCATTTTTCCAATTATGTTAGGATTCCATTCCATATTGTAACACAAAAACGAGGTAAAGCATCGGTGACGCTCAAATCTCGACCCAACCCCGGCGAATCGCATCCACGACGGCTTGCGTCCGGTCGTTCACGTCCATTTTACGAAGTACGGAGGAGACGTGGTTTTTGACCGTCTTCTCACTGATAAACAGCATGTCACTGATGTCTCGGTTCGAGCGACCGTCGGCGAGAAGGTGCAACACCTCGACCTCACGGCGCGACAATAATTGATAGACCGGGTCATCTGTACGGCTCTCGACGCCACGTCCCGCCTGTTCCCCTTTGAATTGTAAGAGACGGCGGTAATCCTTCAGTACGTTCGTTGTCACTTTCGGATGAAGATACGCCCCATCCTTTGCGACGGCACGGACTGCCGAGATCAATTCTGTCGATGCGACTTCTTTTAGATGCCCCCGCTTCAAGCGCATGTGTGATATACGACTCATCATCATGGATTGACAGAATGAGGACACGTGTCTCTGGTGAAAGAAGTGACAGTTGCTTCGTCGCCTCGATTCCGTTCATGTCCGGCATGTTGATATCCATAATTAGAATTTCCGGTTTTTGCTCGCCAGCGATGCGGATTGCTTCGCGTCCCGTACGCCCTTCGGCGACAACTTTAAATTCATCCTCCAAATCAAAAATCCGCTTCAATCCCTCGCGGAACAGTTCGTGATCATCCACGATCGCAATGCGTGTCTGTGTCATTTCCATGTATGTCTTCCCCCTTGTTCTCTCACGGAATCGGAATCGACATCCGGACGACTGTCCCTTTGCCGACTTCCGAGTCGATGGTGATGCTTCCGTTCACCAATTCAATTCGTTCGCGCATTCCGACAATCCCAAACGACTCTTCGCCAATTGCGCTCGGTTCAAACCCGATGCCATAGTCGCGGACGTGGATGTGAATCACGTCGCTCGCTTGCTCGACATTGACGATGATTTCGGCTGTTTTTGCATGTTTGATCGCATTTTGTACCGATTCTTGAACGAGACGGAACACGTTAATCTCCAGCTTCTCCGGTAATCGCGCACGCGACCCTCGATAGTTGAGACGTGTCTTGATTGCCGTATACTCCTCCGTTTGATGGAGATAGCGCTCGAGCGTCGGCAAAAAGCCTAAATCATCAAGCGACATCGGACGTAAATCATAAATCAAACGACGGACGTCGACGAGCGCCCCACGAATTAGCTTTTTCAATTCATGTAATTCGGCAAATGCCTCATCTTTTCCTCGTTTATCAAATGTCTTTTCAATCAGGTCGGCCCGTATCAGAATATGAGCAAGCGATTGCGCTGGACCATCGTGCATCTCGCGGGCGAGATGGCGCCGTTCGCGCTCAGCCGCTTCGAATACGCCGATGGCCATCTCTTGTTTTTTCATCATGTCCGAATACTCTTGCTGTAAGTCATCCCGTAAGAAGTTCAAGACGACACTCACGCGACCAATCAACTTTTCGGCACGTTCGATCGTGTCCTCTAAGATGAGCAGACGACGCTCTAAGTCGTTCCGGCGTTGCTGTGCCGCCATCTCTTCTTTTTGGACAAGAAAGCGTTCGAGTTGCATTTGATTTGCCCGTTCGTAGGCTTCGCGAATTTCTTGTTCACTATGTATATGAAACTTTTTACTGACTTGAACGAGCTTGGCCTTTGCAGCTTTCACGAGTCGGTCGAGTCGATCGGACTCCTCGATGTAGAACTCGATTTTATCCGTCAATTCTTTTAACTCGTTTTGAATTGCTGAATATTCAGTTGCAGAACTTTCGGTTATACGGACAATCTCCTCTTTACTTTCCGTCACCGTTTCAATCATATTTGTTATGATATGTTCTAAAGCTGTCCGATCGGTAATATGATTCACGATGCCATCCCCTAATAGTTCGGTAGTTAATCCTCATCTATTCTTATATATCGTCCCACTCTAAACAGGTTTACAGCGGACATGAGAGATTTTCTATAATTCCATTCGCTATAAATAGCGTATGTGCCTACTTGAATTCTAAAAAAAATATTTAAAAATAGAAAGGAGAATTTTCAGAAATGTCTATTGAGTCAAATTATACTATAAAACAAAGTGGAACATACGAAGTCGTTATCCAAAAATCAAAATTTATTGCTCATTTCAAACGTGTCGAAACAGAGGAAGAGGCGCAGGCGTTTATCCAAGCCACCAAGAAAGAGAATTGGAATGCAAACCATAACTGTTCCGCCTATATCATCGGGGAACGGAACGAGCACCAAAAAGCGAACGACGACGGTGAGCCGAGCGGTACGGCCGGCATGCCGATGCTCGAGGTGTTACGCAAACGCCACTTGAAAGATACGGTCGTCGTCGTGACACGTTATTTCGGTGGAATCAAGCTCGGTGGCGGCGGACTTATTCGTGCCTACGGTGGAACTGTAAGCGAAGGACTTGATGCGATCGGCATCGTCGAACGCCTACCGATGCAACAATTGACACTCACCGTCGACTATACATGGATTGGGAAAGTCGAAAACGAGTTGAGACAGTCTAGCTATCTGCTCGATGACATCATCTACGCGGACCTCGTCACGTTTCATGTCTCGGTACCCGTGGAAGAGAAAGAGGAGGCGCTCGCTTGGCTGACAGACATGACGAACGGTCAAGGTCAGCTTCAAACTCATGGGATCCGCATCATCGAACGTGATTTCAAACGCTGAAACGCCTATACTAAAAGAAACGACTGAAATGAGGAAACAACATGAAAACACCCCCACGCAAGAAAAGATCACCTTGGAAAATTGTCCTCATCGTGTTGGGTGTCGTATTGCTCATCGGTGGTTCCGCTTTCGGCTATTTTGTCTTCAAAGCGAATGAAACCGCCGAAAACGCGAACAAGGCGTTGGAACGTGGCGACAAGTCAGAACGTCGCGACGAGACCATCGACTTGACGAAAGATCACTTTTCCGTCCTGTTAGCAGGAGTCGATGGCGGCGCCTCGCTCGAGGAAGGACGGACTGATTCGCTCATGGTCGCCACGTTCAACAAGGAATCGCGGCAAGTGACGCTCGTCAGCATCCCACGCGACTCATATGTCGACATCATCATCGACGATGAGGATCCGTTCAAAGACAAGATCAACCATGCTTACGCTTACGGAGGCATTGACACGACCATCGCGACCGTCGAGAACCTGCTCGACATCCCAATCGATTACTATGCGACCATCAACTTTGATGGAATCGAAGATTTGGTCGATGCGGTCGGTGGCGTCGAGATCGATGTCCTCATCCCCATCTCTGGAAAAGCGACCGGAAATGTCGAGCTAGAGCCTGGCGTTCAAGTCTTGAACGGAAAAGAAGCACTTGCCTATGCCCGGATGCGGAAGCAAGACCCTGCCGGCGACATCGGTCGAGCCGGTCGACAACAGCAAGTTATCGAGGCCATCATCAATGAGGCGACGACCATCAACTCGTTTACGAAGCTGAACCGGATCATGAATGCTGTCGGCGAGAACATCCGGACGAACATGACGTTGTCAGAGGCCTCACAACTTCAGCCTTACGCAAAATCGCTGAAGTCGTTCAACCGCGAAACACTTGAAGGGACGGACCTGACGCTGAACGGGGTCTACTATTATGAAATCGACCCGGCTGACCTTCGTGACGCCCAGGCCCTTCTCCAGACGGAGCTCGGCATGCCCGTTACAGCGGATGAACCATCAACTGACGAAACAGACGATACGATGACTGAGACAATCACTTACTAAAACAATAATAGCCAGTATCGCGCGGCGATACTGGCTATTTTTTAGGTTCGCGGTCGACCGAGCAGTCGTCGGGACGTGCGAATAATCGGTTTATAATTTGGATGAATCAGTTCGGTTGATTCCACGATCAATTCAATGACAATCAACACGACGATGAACGTGATGACCGCACCGAGCATCGTCGTCTTGGCGAACAAGATGGATGAGATGCCAAAGAACAAGGTCATCCCGTACATGAGCAAGACGGCTTGCCGTGTCGTGAAGCCCATATCGATCAACTGATGATGCATATGCGATTTATCCGGCGACATCGGCGGTCGCCCTTGGACGAGCCGGCGCACGATGGCGAAAATTGTATCCGAGATCGGCAACCCGAGCAAGAGGACCGGGACGACGAGCGAGAACAATGTCACGTTCTTAAACCCGATGAGCGAGAAGACGGCGAGCATGTACCCGAGGAACAGTGCTCCCGTATCGCCCATAAAGATTTTCGCCGGATAAAAATTATGAACGAGAAACCCGAGCGTACTCGCAAGAAGCAAGAGCGCCATCATCGTCAAATAGACGTTCCCCTGAATGATGGCTAACACGGCAATCGTCCCGAGGGCGATGCTCGACACACCGGCGGCGAGACCATCGAGACCATCAATCAAGTTGATGGCATTCGTGATCCCAATCAGCCAAAGGACGGTGATCGGGATGCTCCATGACCCGAGGTAGAGTTGCTGGTCGAACGGAAGATTGATGAGTTCAATTCGCATCCCCGAGTTCAAGACAACGACCGTCGCAATCATCTGTCCCATCAACTTGACACGGGCTGATAACTGGAACCGGTCATCGATCAGTCCGGTAAGGAGAATGACGACAGCGCCAATCAAGATAGCGTCGTTATATCGACTCGTCGGAAGCAGCAAGGCGTAGCCGATGAAAAATGCGATAAAAATCGCGAGACCCCCGATTCGTGGCATCGTCCGTAAATGTACTTTTCGTGCGTTCGGATGATCGACTGCACCGATGAAAAATGCGAATCGACGAACGAGCGGTGTAATCAAGATGGCCATCACAAAACTGACCAACATGGCAATCCATAGCATGGGCCGACAGTTCCTCTCTCAAAAAAATAGACTCTGGCGAATTATATCACATTTTGAATCGAGGAGTGGATATCAGTCCGTTTACAATAAAAGCCGATGAGGCGTTCCCCATCAGCTCTGGATCATGAAAGTGTCGCTGCCACTTCTTCTGTCGGTTCGTATGTATACAAGCCGCGACCAATTTTTTTGATTTCCGGGTTGACCCCTTCAATTTTCACCATCAATTGGTAAATGTTGCTGATGTGATGACGGTAACGAAGTTCAAGTTCCATTTGAATATCACGCACGCTCATCGTCTGACGCTCTTTCAGTAGATCCGTCACTTGATGAACGTACACCTCGAGCGGATAACGCTGGTTCACACGGCGCGGACGTAGGCGTTTTGACGCATCAGTCATGGAGTCCTTATCTTCTCTATCTCGACTCAATTCCGCAATCAAATACTCGGCACGTCGTTGCAATTGGCGATACGACTCCTCAATTTCCATCAATTCTCGATAAATGTGGTCATTGACATTCGTAGATTCCATACACAAATCCCCTTCTACATCCAATTATAATTTGGAATTCCCTAATTTAAATCAGTAATTCCTAATAATCCCTCTATATCTTCTATAAAAGTGTAACGGATTTGTAATGTGTTTGTCATCTCTTTTTGGGCAATTCTGTCTATTTAGGACTTTTGACTCAAAAAAGACGACGACTGTTCGGGGCAGTCGCCGTCTCACGGAAGATGATTGTAGTCATTTACACGTGAACGCGTTCGAGGATGCGTTCAAGTGACAGTTCGTCAGTAGAAGCGACGATGAGGTCTGCATGACCAAGCATCGATTCTTCTCCGACGGCGACAGCAAACATATTTGCCGCTTTGATTGCAGTTACACCGGCAGCCGCGTCTTCAACGCCGATGGCGAGTTCGGGTTTCACGCCAAGGGCAGAAGCGGCCTTCAAAAACACTTCGGGGTGTGGTTTTGATTGGGCGACAGTTGCTGCGTCGACAATATGGTCGAAGTAATGTCGGACCCCAAGTGCGTCAACGACCGCAAATGCGTTCTTTGAAGCAGAAGCCATTCCGATTTTGAGTCCCGCCTCTTTGATTTCATCGAGGAATGAAACGATACCAGGAAGAAGATCGTCGGATGAGATATGTTGAATAAGTTCAACGTAGTGCTCGTTTTTCTTTTGTGCGAGTTCTGCTTTCTCTTCCGGTGTGAAATCGTTTTGTTTACCGCCGAGCGTAAGGATCCGCTCAAGCGACTCAGTCCGACTCACGCCTTTGAGCGTTTCGTTGAATTCGCGGTCAAATGGAATTCCGAGCTCTTCACCGAGCTGCTTCCAAGCGAGGTAATGGTACTCTGCCGTGTCAGTGATGACACCGTCCAAATCGAAAATCACTGCTTCAATCGTTGACATACATGCTTTCCGCCTTTCCTTCAAATGCTTGTGTCGTCAGACTACATTTAGGGAACTTGACAAGTACCCGTCGCACGTTTGGTCAATGATGCAAACGGTTGCACTTGTTCGATTTCTATTATAAATGAAAACGTTCTCTTGATGCAACCGTTTTCGCAAAAATCAAAAAAGAGAAGAGCATGCGCTCTCCCCTTCCTTATTACAGCTGAATGCCGACCACTTTGACGTTCACAGAACGTGGTGTCATCGCAAGCATCGTGTCCATATCTTGCGTGATGCGCTCTTGGACGGCCGTCACCGTTTTGATGATCGACTGTCCGTACGCGATATAAAGCGATAGGTTGATGGTGATGCCTTCGTCCGACTCATCGACTTTCACATGTTTCATGAGCGCACGCTCTGACAATTTCGTATCTTCTTGCGTGAACGAGACGTGTTTCGTTTCTTTGACCGCGACCGCGGCGATCATTTCAACGACGTGACGTGATACGTTCACGTCGCCTTCTGTGCTGTGCATTCCATTTTCGTATGGCATAGGGTCACTTCCTTAACTCTAGTTTCGTTTCTTCTTAATAAAGTGTAGCGGAAATGAAGCGTTTAGAAAAGACTTTACCCTTTTACACCCTTCGTATTTTGGACTCGCTTCACGTCAATCTCGACGAGCGGACGCAAGAGACGGACCATCGGTGGACTGATAATCACGAGGACCATCACAAAGGCGACACCGAACAAGACGAGCAGTTGCATCCAAGATGTCGGCATGAACCCAGCCGGTATAAACGCCTTCCAGGCGACAACAAAGAAGACGTGGACGAGATAGACGTACAGACTATACTGCCCGGCACGCGAAAAAATCGGGAGCTGTCGTCCTGGGATGATGAGCGCGAAACTAATTGACATGAGGAGCGACACCGTATAAACAATCAAAAAGGCGAACGGTCCACTCCACATCGCCTCTGGGACGGCCGTGTCATAGGCAAAACGGAATTTGAACAAGTTCCCGATATGATAGAACGTATCGTCTTGCTGGACCCGCATCGAGACCAAGAGTCCCAGTGTGAGCGTGGTGAAGACAATCGCCCCACCGATGCGATATCGATTCCGGTGCTCGGCCCGTTTCGGTAACTCAAAGAAGTTGAGCGTATTGCGCTCGGACATCCAGTTCCCGATCAAGAAGAACGGATAGAACATGATGACTTTTCGTAACGCGAAATACCCCGTCGCCTCGGCTTGGAATCCGAACAGGAGCGCGAATAATAGTGCATATAACACGTAGCCTTTCAGTTGTGTCACATACGGGGTGATGATGTACCAGAAAATGATGGCCATCAGATACCAAAGCGCCCAGTACGGCTTCAACAAATTCAGACCTGGATTTTCAAGTGAGAAAATCGGAATCCCTTCTGTAAATGCGAACCATGACCCAAGGATGACCTGCCAAATGACATAGACCACGAATAACTGGATTACGCGCAAATAGCGGTTCTCCCGATAAAAGTAACCGCTCAACATGATGAACAACGGCATGTGGAAGGTATACAGGAAAAGATACACCCACTTTGGTAAAATATCGTCATAAGCGCCGCGGACATCGGTCAACAAGTGTCCGAAGACGACGAGTAGGACGAGCACTCCTTTAATATTGTCATACCAATAATTTCTCATAACATTCCCTCTAGTTCTCTATGATGACTGCAATGAAGCTGACCTTCATGTTTTCACGTTCTTTTTATAGACGGAATCCATGAAGGTCATGGAAAAATCCCTCACCTATCATAAGCGATTCCTCTGCTAAGTGAAATTACGTTTCAACAAAATTTTCATGTCTTCACTGTCATCATTCCCATAATTCGAGGAATACAAGCCGAAACGTCAAAAAATCCTCACGATTCAGCATGTTGTGTGCGTATTCAAATAGACGGGATTGGGTACAGTATAGTATAGTGGTGTTACCAAATATTCAGAATATTCTAATAAAGGAGGTGGAGAGAATGGCATCGATCATCCGGAATCGACATCATATGGTGCATGACCCAAAACGTTCATTCTCTAACTTCGGATTCTGGTGGTTCGTCAGCGTCTTTTCCGTCGGATTGCTCTTTGTCGCCTTCGAGTCCGTCCGCAACGGGTTCTCTGCCATTCATCCTGTCTTATCTAGCATGGCTTTCCTCGGTCTCACGTTCGTGCTCGGTGTCTGCGCTAAACTGGCTCGTGACGTCTGGTGGCTCAACTACTTGCTCGAGCGCACCCAAAACCGCTACTTATATATCGGTGGCGACACGCTCCAAAGTTGGCAGTATACGCTCGACTCGATTTGGTTGCTCACGCGCACCTCACAAAAAAAGCTCGGCCGATTGTATATCCAAATCGACCGAACTGTGCGAGCTGAGGAAGCGAAACGTTTATTCGCCGCCTATTTGATTGACCGAGGGGTCCTCGTCGTCTATTCTCGTCCGAACAAACCGAAAAAAATGGCTTGAATGAATCAGTCGAGGTATGCGGCGATCCATGTCCGTGCTGCCTCGACTTCTTCCATACGAAGTTCATGTCCCCCCGAGTGATAGAAGATCTCGACGTCCGCTCCCGCGTTTCGGAGTGTCGACGTCAGCTCTTCTGTTTCTGTTTTCGGGCAAATCGGGTCGCGTTCGCCAGCCGAGATGAACACGTTCGTTCCTAACAAGTCAGGTAGCGTCAATGAACGGTCCGGTACCATCGGGTGGAATAGGAGTGAAGCAGTGAACGCCGGATGACGGTAAAGTGCCGACCCGATTAAATTCGCCCCGTTCGAGTAGCCGAGCGGAATCATCTTATCCCGGTCGATGCCATACGTTGTCGCCGCTTCATCTAAAAAATGAAGGAAGCGCTCTGTCTGTTTCTTTAAATCTTCAAGGTCGAGCACCCCTTCCGCGTGGCGACGGAAGAAACGGGACATCCCGTTTTCAATGACATCCCCTCGAAGCGTTAAAATGTTCGCTTCGGTCGATAGTTCTTTCGCGAGCGGAATCAAATCCTGCTCGGTCCCTCCAGTTCCGTGTAATAAAATGAGTGTCGTATCTTTTGTACCTTGAATGAATTGATGAATCATATGTGTTCTCCTCTCGGTATCGTGATTGCTGGTAGTGTGCGGACGATTTTATCTCGGTTCGCTTCGAGCCATGGTGGCAAGCGCAACGTCTCACCGAGCGTGTCAACGGATTCGTCCACAGTGAATCCAGGTACGTCTGTCGCGAGTTCGTGCAGGATACGTCCGGCATCATGGAAATAGACGGAGCGGAAATAATTTCGTTCTTTCACTTCGGTCGGTCTTAACCCAAGGTCAAAGATGGCGTCTTGCCAGGTCGGATAATGGTCTCCGTCGGTAACGCGCCACGCGATGTGATGAACCGTTCCCGTTCCAGGGACCCCGTTTGGTAAAATCGTTTTCTTCACATCGATGACGTTCCCGTAATCTGCTGACCCTTTCAAACGGATCCACTCTTCATCCTCCGCGACCCGTTCAAAGCCGAACAGTTCCGTCAACAAGCGCACGGTTTCGTCCGGTGCTTTCGACAACAAAGTCGCTCCGGCGAATCCGACAATTGCTTCATGTTCTGTTATACCGGGGATGACCCAGCGTGTCTGTTTAGAGCTCGGTCGGGCGACGAGTTCGACGACGAGTCCGTCCGGGTCTTCAAATAAAAGTGATGCCTCGCTGAACCGTTCAGTGGCGACGGTCGCGATGCCGTGCTGTTGTAGTCTTTCTTCCCAGAACGGTAAACTTCCTGCCGGTACGAGATAAGTCGTCACGCCAACCTGTCCGCTCCCGACCTGCCCTTTCCCTAAGCCCGGGATTGGAAAGAACGTGATCACCGTCCCTGGTGTCCCGACTTCGTCCCCAAAATAGAGATGATACGTACCAGGGTCATCAAAGTTAACGGTCTGTTTCACGAAGCGGAGACCGAGCACCTGTCCATAAAAATCTAGCGTACGTTGCGGGTCTTGCACCATCGACGAAATGTGATGGATTCCCGTAGACTGCGTTTTCATTGTCATCCTCCTTTTATTATCTTGATTTCAAGATAAGTCATTTACCAGAAAAAGTGAAACTTTTTGCTCAAGGTGGCGTACGATAGAAGAAGAGACATTCTAAGGAGGTAATAGAATATGGCATTACATATCGAACGCGTCACCAAGGAGTTTGGTGACTTCAAAGCTGTCGACGACCTCACGTTCCGCGTCCCACAAGGGGAAATGTTTGGTTTGCTCGGTGCAAACGGTGCTGGAAAGACTACGACGTTCCGGATGATCCTCGACATCTTGAAGCCGACCGATGGGAGTATCACGTGGAACGGTAAAGCGGTCGACCATCGCATCGTCGGCTATTTGCCCGAGGAACGTGGCCTGTATCCCAAATCCCAAGTGCGTGAACAGCTCGTCTTTCTCGCAAGCCTAAAGGGCATGCGCGGGAGCGATGCCAAACGCGCGGTCAAGTCATGGCTCGAACGCCTTGAAATTCCTCAATATGAAACGATGCGCGTCGAGCAGCTATCAAAAGGGAATCAACAGAAGATTCAGCTCGTCGCCGCCCTGCTCCATAACCCGGAACTCGTCATCTTAGACGAACCGTTCAGCGGCCTCGACCCGGTTAACGTTGAAATCCTGAAGCGTGAAGTTCTCGCGTTGCGTGACGCCGGGACGACCATCGTCTTCTCGAGTCATCGAATGGAGCATGTCGAAGAATTGTGTCAACACGTCGGTATCTTGAAAGGTGGCCGTGCCGTCGTGAGCGGTGATGTCCCAACAATCAAATCACGCTACGAGGAGCCTGCCCTCTTTATTGAAACGGACCAGATCCACATTCTTGAGTCGCTCCCAGTCGTGGAGACAATCGAGCCTTACAAATCCGGTCATCTAGTACGCTTACATTCTTTCGAAGATAGTGACGCCGTCCTGTCGGCACTCGTCCGTCATCAGGCGAACGTGAAGACGTTCATGCGCCAACCGGTATCGCTCAATGACATCTTCATCAAGGAGGTCGGTCAACATGTTTCATAACTTTGGACCGCTTTATGCGTTCACACTCAAATCGAGAATTCGTTCAAAAGCATTCCTCATCTCGACGGCGTTAACCATCCTGTTCATCTTCGGGTTTACGAACATCGACCGCATCATGTCTACGTTTGAGGATTCCGAGCAAGCGAGCGCACTCGTCGTGTCTGAGAACAAAGAAATCGTCGACACGATGAAATCACTCGGCTATGAAGACGTCGCCTCTAGCGAAATTACGGAAGAAGAGGCACGGACCGGCATCAACGACGGAGAGTATGGGGTCGTCGCTTTTGTTGACGGCTATGATGCTCGCGTTATCTCCGAACGCCCGGAGCAGGAGTTCACGACCCTCTTGCAAACATCCTTACAACAGTTGCGCAATGCGGAATTGATTGAATCGTCCGATGTCGACCCGACCGTCATCGCTGCCCTCAGCGAACCGATCCAACTCGACGAGTCCTATCTCGGACGCGGTGGAGAGAACTCGGATGAGCTCCTCTCGTCTTCGGCGCTCGTTTACGTCATGTTGATGCTCCTGTACATTTCGATCATCACGTACGGATCGATGATTTCAACAGAAGTGACGACGGAGAAGTCATCGCGTGTCATGGAGCTCATCATCTCGACGACTCATCCGGTGACCCATATGCTTGCGAAAGTGACCGCTATCGGGACACTCGCCCTCATCCAAATCGGAATCTTCCTTGGGTTTGGTTATGTAAGTGCGAGTGGTAGCGAACTGGCGACGACGGTCATCGAGAACGCCGGCAACGCACGGGCTGTCATCTATCTACTCGTCTTCTTCTTGCTCGGGTACTTGTTGTACGCCTCACTCTTCGCTGTCCTCGGTTCACTTGTCAGCCGTGTCGAAGAGTCACAACAAATGGTCATGCCGGTCATCATGCTCCTCGTCGCTGCGTTCTTAGTCGCGATGTTTGGATTGAACAACCCGGATGCGACCATCGTGACCATTCTCTCGTTCGTCCCGTTCTTCGCTCCGATGCTCATGTTCCTTCGCGTCATGCTCGTCGATGTGGCCGTATGGGAAGTGGCGCTTTCGATTGGGTTACTCATCGGAACGATTGGTATCACACTGTGGATTGGCTCGAAATTCTATCGTGGCGGCGTCTTGTTCTATGGAACAAACGCTATTAAACAATGGCGACAAATATTACAAAACCGTCAATAACGTTTACAGCAAATTCGTTTTCGTTTACTCTAAAGAATGTGCAAAATGAGGAGGAAAACGAACTATGCGATCACGATTACTCGCAGCCTTAATCTTTACGTTTATGACGACGCTCACGACGTTCATCTGTTATACCGTCTTCTTAGACGCGGATGCGTTATGGCAAATTCTGCTTGCCTATGCAGGCAGTGCGTTCATCGGAACGCTCGCGTTTTGGTATCCGGTCAGCAGACGCTCTCAAACGTCCCGCTTCGGTGGCGCATGGATCGGCATCATGATTACTGCAACGACACTCATTGGCTTCACCGTCATCCGCTTCACATTCCGCGGGGACGCAGCAGCATTGCTCGACTGGCAAACGATGCTGGCGAGTCTTGCCTACACATTCGGTTATGTCGGATGGGTGCTCACAATCTTGAATATCGTGCTCGGTTTCTTACTCGCCGGCACACGTCCAAAAGTACGCTACGAAGCGCGTCCGATGCGCTGATTGAAGTGACCAGGGGATTCTCCTGGTCACTTTTTTGTGCACAAAAAAACCGTAGAATGCTCCACGGTCATTGCAATTTATACGATTTATCCACGACACCATACTCCGCGTACTGGAATGAGTTGTCTGCGAATTGGTCTGGGACAAGCCGTTCCACATAGCGTGCGAACGGGACGATGTGACGCGTCGTGTCATGTGACCGTCCGAGATCAAGCACCGCATCGACGAGCGCTTCGAGTGCATGGTGTGACGTCGGTTCCTCGTCTTCTTTGAAAATGCGATGTAACTCCTCTTCGTGCATCAAGTCAAAGATGCGCATCCGCTCTTCGAGTTGCCGTTGCATTTCTTCGACGGACTTCCCGTGCATCGCTTCTTCATAGGCGAGCTTCATCTGTTCGAGTTCCGGTACTTTTCCTCGCATGAGTACTTTGAGCGACTCTCCCGTCCAAATATGGCGGGCCAAATAGTTCGGGTCGATTTGCAAAGCGTCTGCGAGCGCCTCTATGTAAGGCATGGTCGGATAGACCTCACTCAATTCGGTACGTCGGATAAAGTACGGTGCGACACCAATCTGTTCTGCAAGCGTCTCAATCGACAATCCGGCCCGTTCCCGTAATATTCGAATCCGATCCCCGTATCCCCGGTATGGTGCATTTTTTCCATCCATCTCAATTCCCCCTTCCCTCTCTTCATTATAATTCCCGCATTCGCAAAAAAATACTCGGAAGCCTAAGCTCCCGAGTCATGGGTCGTCTTCTTATTTCTTTGTCAACTCGACGACTTCTGAAGATCCAGCTGTCACCGTGTCGCCTTCTGCGACAAGTTTGTTCACGCCGAAGCTGTCGTGGTTCGTGATGATGATCGGAGTGATTGTCGATGGCGCGTTCGCTTTGATGAAATCGAGGTCGAACGTGACGAGTGGGTCGCCTGCTTTGACAGATTGACCTTCTGTAACGTGTGTCTCGAAGCCTTCACCTTTAAGGTTTACCGTATCCAAACCGATGTGAATCAAGTATTCCGCACCGTTGTCCGCGTTGATACCGATCGCGTGTTTTGTTGGGAATACTGTCGCGATTGTTCCGCTAACCGGTGAGACGACTTTTCCTTCAGTCGGCTCGATTGCGATCCCGTCACCCATCATTTTTTGTGAGAATACTTGGTCCGGTACGTTCGTGATGTCGACGACCTTTCCTGTAAGCGGTGAAACCGCGTTGAGTTGTTCTTCTTTACCACCAAAAAGTTTTTTAAAGAATCCCATAGCTTAATCCCTCCAACATGTTCTATTGAATCGAAGTCTTCACTTTTATACCCGAAAAGCTAATACTTCAATCCCTACCCTATTAACGGTATAGTTGTAATAAGGTAGTGCGAAATCGTTTTACACATCGTAAGAATACGAGTGTGCAATCGCTTTTGCAAGCCCTTTTTACACTTTGTAAAAATTTCACACGATGGAGGCGCTTACAATGACGACTTTCACAAAATTGTCATATGAACGGCCCGACTTGGACGCTTTAAACAGCAGATTTTCGGACTATTCTGCCGAATTACAGCAAGCCAGCACACTCGAGGAAGCGAACGAACTCATTCGCCAAATCAACAAAGAACGGAACGACTTTGAGACACAAAGTCAACTCGTCGCGATCCGACATTCGGTCGACACACGCGATTCGTTTTACGAAGAAGAACAGGCATTCTTTGACGACGCACTTCCGGTCTATGAGAAGGAGATTCAAGCGTACTATCGCGTCTTGACGAACCACGAGCTTCGCACTGAACTCGAAGCGGAATGGGGCAGCCAACTGTTCTCTCTCGCCGAGCGCGCACTTGAAACGTTCGAGGAGTCACTCATCCCGAAACTGCAGGAAGAAAACCGCCTCGCGACAGCTTATCAAAAGGTCATGTCCGCTGCGCAAATCGAGTTTGACGGCAAGACACTCAACTTGTCACAGTTCGGCCCATATCTTCAATCACCAGACCGTGATGTCCGAAAAGCCGCATCTGTCGCCCGCTATACATACCTTTCTGATAACGGCGATGAGCTCGACCGCATTTATGGGGAACTCGTACGCGTCCGTACGGAAATCGCTCACGCCCTTGGCTTCCCGTCGTTCGTCGAACTCGGTTATGCACGGATGCAGCGTGTCGGTTATGACGAGTCGATGGTCGACAACTTCCGGAAACAAGTCCGTGACGTCATCGTCCCGCTCGCTTCTGCTTTGAAAGAAAAGCAGGCGAAACGAATCGGTGTCGACCACCTCTATTACTATGACGAGTCGTTCGTCTTCCCAGACGGAAACGCGACACCGCAAGGCGATGAGTCGTTCATCATCGAAGGCGGAAACAAAATGTATCGTGAACTCTCAAATGAGACGGACGAGTTCTTCCAGTACATGCAGGAACGCGGCGCCCTCGACTTGACGGCGAAACCAGGGAAATCTGGCGGCGGATACTGCACGTACTTACCGTCTGAAGGACTTCCGTTCATCTTCTCGAACTTCAACGGGACGGCAGGCGACATCGATGTTCTCACGCACGAAGTCGGTCATGCCTTCCAAGTGTATGAAAGCCGTCATTTGACGACACCGGAATACGCCTTCCCGACTTATGAGGCGTGTGAGATCCACTCGATGTCGATGGAATTCTTCTGTTGGCCATGGATGGAGCTCTTCTTCGGCGACCAAGTCGACAAGTATAAGTTCAATCATTTGGCAGGTAGCATGACGTTCCTTCCGTATGGCGTGCTCGTCGATGAGTTCCAACACGTCGTCTACCGCAACCCAGAGATGACAGCTGCCGAGCGTCGGCAGGCGTGGCGCGATTTGGAAAAGGTCTATCTCCCGCACCGTGATTATGAGACGAACGACTATCTCGAATCGGGCGCATGGTGGCACCAACAAGGTCACATCTTCCAAAGCCCGTTCTACTATATCGACTATACGCTCGCACAAGTATGTGCATTCCAGTTCTGGGTGCGCATGCATGAAGACCGCGAAGCGGCATGGAGCGATTACCTCACGCTCTGTCAAGCAGGCGGAAGCCGTTCGTTCCTCGAACTCGTCGAACTGGCAGGTCTCAAATCACCATTCGCAGACGGCGTGTTGAAAGAAACGATTGATCAAATCGAAGACTATCTCTTGAAACATCCGCTCGCGAACTAACGAGTAAGACCATCGACAAAAATCGATGGTCTTTTAGTTTGGATTGATTTCATTCTGGAGTTCGAAAGGCAAGTCCTCCAAATCGATTTGACGGCTGTCGAACAAATTGAACTGTTGCAGGCGACTTTCGAGATAGTCTTGTAAAATGCGCGCTGCCTGTTCGCCGGATAATCCGTTCAGATCCGGTACTTGTGTCACGGACAATTCAATCGCATGTAGCCCATAGTCCGGCAGGCGCGATTCAATCTCCGTAAGTTCTTCATTGGTCAGTCGTTTCCCCGTCGTCGTAACGAGAAGCAAATCATCATCTTCCTGATAGTCCTGACTGATAATGATGGCGTCTGAAAACTCTTCTTCGATGAAATTGTTTATTCCCGTCCGGACGATGCTGTCTTGAACGAGCGTCGCGGCCGAGAAGATACTTGGGACGACGATAAAGACAGACAAGGCAATGAGAAGTCGATTGATTTTTTTATGGTTCGCGTCTTGCTTCGTCAACACTTGTGAGATACCCATGAACTTGACTCCGATGAACGTCGCAATGGCGATGAACGCGCAGTTGATAACGAACAGATAACTCGACCCGATCAAATAATCGACGTTCCACGTCGCAATCGAATAGCCGACCGTACAGAGCGGGGGCATCAAGGCGGTCGCGATGGCGACACCTGGGACGATGTTATTGCTCATCTTCTTTTGCGCCCCGATGATGCCGGCGGTCCCCCCAGCGAAAGCGATGATGACATCCCAAATCGTCGGCTCCGTTCGGGCAATGATTTCATTACTCGCATAGGTAATTGGCGAGATAGCGAAATAAATGGTCGCGACGGTGAGACTGACCGCGACTTGGACCAGAAGTAAACGTACTCCCGCTCGAAGAAGTTTCATGTCATAGAGCGACAAGGCGAGACCGATACTCAAGATAGGCGTCATGAGCGGCGAAATCAACATCGCCCCGATAATGATGGGAATGGAATTCATATTCAATCCGATTGACGCGATAAAGATGGAGCACATCAAAATGACGGAATCACTCGGCCGTACTTTTAAATTCGAGTACATCTTGTCTTTGAATTCTTCAGCGGTGTACGTCTGTTCCATATAGAGTTCAGCTCCCTTGTCGTATCGATGTCATCTACACAAGCAAATCCTTCCTTTATTTACCCGAAAAAAGTGAACTAGAATCGATATGTATATTTCAAGTTTCCGCCTCTAAGCCCAACATCGCCCCTATATATTGTGATGCTGTCGTGAACGTGATAAAAGCACATAACTCGCTAATTTCTGATTCCGAAAACGTTTCTTTTAACACCTCAATGATAGAAGCTGATACTGTTCCTTTCATTTTTATGAATACTTCTGCAAACCCTACAGCAACCGTTACCTGTTCATCGAATTGAACTTGATCTGGTTTTCCCTTTGCTCGGCAATATTCACATCCATTTTGTTGCGCAAGTGTTCGACGGACTTGTTCTTTCAATTTGGGAGAAAGTTGACCAGCATTATTCAATGAATCCCCTAGTTTTGACCAATTTTCTTGAATTTCGATATTATGACCAAGTAAACGTTCAAACTTTGTCCCTCCATGCTCTGCTAACTTAATTCTTGGCATTTCCTTCACCTCCTGTACTTATATGATAAAAGGTCTTTTCATCCAACTCCATTTCATCCACAATCAAAATGTACCTATAAACATTCAATAAATAACGAAATGAGGCAAAATACCTGTCATGCTAAAAATCGATGAAATTGATCACAGACTTATCTATGAATTAGAACAAGACAGCCGTCTTTCCATGAGTGAGCTCGGACGACGTATTAAACTTTCCGCTCCTTCCGTTAACGAGCGGGTTCGACGACTAGAATCATTTGGAGTCATTAAACAATACTCGCTCGAACTTGACTATGAAAAGCTAGGGCTTCCAATTCAATGTATAGTCGAGGCAACAGTGAAGAATGGACAATACGAAGCATTTCTTCATTATTTGAAACAGCAGCCTACTGTTTCATTTTGTTATCGCATATCAGGTGATGCCTGTTACCTTATCAAAATACAGTTCTCATCTTTTTCTGCGGCTGAATCATTTATTGATGAAGTTATTCCGTATGCTCAAACAAAAACACAATTCATCTTTTCAGAAATTGACATTCAGTCAAAGTGAACATGCAAAAGGACTGGCGAAATTACCAGTCCTTTATCGTTTCAAATCACATCTAGCGGTTGTTTCGTTGTCGGTGGCGGGAACGCCTCATCGAGCGAAGCAAAATCTTCCTCACTCATGTCGAGCAAGAGCGCTGCCGCATTCTCCTCGACATGCTCGGCCTGCCCGGCTTTCGGGATGGCGATGACGTGTCCGCTCCGGATCGTCCAAGCAAGTAAGACTTGCGCGACTGAGGCACTATACGACTCCGCGATCCGATTGATCGTTTCGTTATTGAAGACCTCTTCTTTCACGTCACTTCCTTCAGCGAGTGGAGCGTATGCCATGACAGGAATCCCTTGTTCTTTTAGATAAGGAAGGAGGTCGTACTCAATCCCGCGACTGCCAAGATGATAGAGCACTTGATTGACCGCGCACTTGTCTCCATTCGGTAGCGACAGCAATTCCTTCATATCGTCCACGTCGAAGTTCGAGACTCCCCATGCCCGAATCTTTCCGTCCGCTTTAAGCTGTTCCATCCCTTGAATCGTCTCCTCGAGCGGGGCATCGCCTCGCCAATGGAGTAAGTAAAGATCCAGGTAGTCCGTCCCGAGTCGTTCGAGCGACGCATCACATGCGCTGACGAGTTTGTCGCCACACGCATTGTATGGATACACTTTCGAGACGAGAAAGACATCTTCGCGTCGGTCTTGGATTGCTTCCCCTACCAACTTCTCAGACTCCCCTTCCCCATACATTTCCGCCGTGTCGATGACGTGGAGTCCGCAGTCGATTCCTGTCCGAAGTGCCTCAACCTCGGCATCATGCTTCGATTTGTCTTCCCCCATGCGCCATGTACCTTGTCCGAGTGCGCGCATCTCGCGCCCGTCTTTCAATTTGACGACGTTTTGCTTCAAAGCTGCAAGTAATAAAGAATGTGGTAGTCGTTGATTCATAACGTTTCCTCCTTTGTCCATGCTTCATGTAGTGGACCCGTCGTCCCGAAGACGGGGTCAAACTTCGGTTTTTCGACTTGTTCGATTCGCTTTACGTTGTCCGGTCGTTCTTCGGTCTTTCCTGTCAACGTGTCATAGTCACGACCGTCCGGGTATGCCCCGACCACTTGAAAATCTTCGCTCGCCTCGATGCGACGATGTCCCGTTCCCGCCGGTAAGACGAGGACATCACCTAGGCGGACGCGGACGAGGTCACCGTTCGTCCCTCCGAGTTGAAGCGTCGCTTCACCTTGTAATATGCCCAATACTTCATGCGTGTTGCTGTGATAGTGATGATAGTCGAACACCCCGTTCACCCAACTGTTCGTCCATTCATTATGGGCAAACGTCTCTCGCATCCCGCTCGGGTCATCAAAGACGCCACGATAGAGGAGCGCCGGATAATCCGGATGGTTGGGAATGGAGCCGTCATCTGTAAACAAAAAAGTTTTCACGTCCATCCTAATTCCCTCCTTGTCTCTGTCCCTGTACCCGACTTGTCACTACGAAAAACGGTCGTCCGTATTGGACGACCGTGATGGTTATGAAATGACCTCTTCACCGGACTGATCGATATGGCACTCGCCCCAGGCGCACATGGCGTCCAAGATTGGCTTGAGTGACCATCCGTACTCTGAGAGTGAGTAAATGACTTTCGGCGGAACTTGCTCGAACACCGTACGAACGACGACACCATCCGCTTCGAGCTCACGCAATTGTTGGGTGAGCATTTTTTGCGTGATGTTCGGCATGAGTTTACGCAGTTCACTCGTCCGTCGCTCCCCTTTAATCAAGTGACACATGATGACGACTTTCCACTTACCGCCGATGACGTCAAGTGTCGCTTCGACCGGAATATTATATGGCATTTCGTTTCCTCCATTTCTTACATAGGCACTTTTTGGTGCCTACCGCACTAAAAAGTACGTACTTCTCAAACTGTTTTCATGCACTTATGATAGCAACTGTAGCAAATCTATACAAGTTCATTTCGCTTGTAACATCCCCTTGAGACGGTAAGGTACTTTTTCGACCGTACTGAACAATAGAGGAAAGTGAGATGTCTTTGCTATCCGGAGACGAAGGGCCCTCGTCTTCCACACTATTCATTTATTTTAGGAGGAACTACTCATGAATCAACCGTACACACAACCTGTCGAAGAACAGGCACCTAAAAATGGAGGGTTGGCATTACTCGCCCTCGCGATCAGCGCTTTCGGCATCGGAACGACCGAGTTCGTCCCGGTCGGTCTCCTCGCATCGATCGCAAGTGATTTAAACATCGGCATCACTCTCGCGGGTCTCATTATCTCGGGTTACGCGATCGGCGTAGCCGTCGGTGCACCGATTTTGACGGCACTGACGAACCGGATGAACCGCAAGACGTTACTCATGGCACTCATGGTCGTCTTCATCGGCGGAAACTTGGTCTCGGCCATGTCGACCACCTTTGAACTTTTGATTGTCGCCCGATTTATCACCGCATTCTCGCATGGTGTCTTCTTCTCCATCGGGGCAACGATTGCTGTTCAACTCGTACCACCACATAAAAAAGCGAGTGCCATCGCACTCATGTTCACAGGTTTAACTGTCGCAACCGTTACAGGAGTCCCACTCGGTACTTTCATCGGACAAGCGTTCGGATGGCGCGCCACATTCTTCGCCGTCGCAGCACTCGGTGTCATTTCAATCATCGCAAGCTTCTTCTTGATCCCGAAAGATTTGAAACAGTCACCACCTGCGAAATTCTCAGATATGAAGAAACTGCTCACAAACGGTCGTCTCATGCTCGGATTCTTGATTACAACACTCGGTTACGGCGGAACGTTCGTCGCCTTCACGTACTTGACACCCATCATGCAAGACGTGACAAAGATCAGCCCGAGCTTGATCAGTGTCGTCTTACTCGTTTACGGAATCGCAGTCGCCATCGGGAACGCGGTCGGTGGAAAGCTCGCCAACGAAAATCCAGCGAAAGCATTGTTCTATATGTTCATCGTTCACGCAGCGGTCATGAGCATCATGTCGTTCATGATTCCGTTCAAAGTGGCAGGTTTGATTGCCATCGTCTTGATGGGACTCCTCGCCTTCATGAACGTGCCTGGACTTCAACTGTATATCGTGCAATTGGCTGAAAAATATGTACCTGCCGCTGTCGATGTCGCATCCGCACTCAACATCGCGGCCTTCAACATCGGGATTGCCCTCGGCGCAACAATCGGTGGACTCGTCACCGATTCAATCGGACTTGTGCATACCCCTTGGGTCGGTGGCATCATGGTCATCATCGCCGTCATCTTGACAGCCATTTCACGTCGTTTGGAAGCAAACTAAGGAGGCGCTTATGTTCAACAATCATAGAAGCTACAACCGGATGTACCGGGAGGGCGAGCTCACGCTCGGCCTCCACATTCCTTTAGAGAATTTTAAAATGCGTACCCCGATCCTCGAGCGTCAAGTCGAGCTTGCCCAAAAGGCAGACGATTACGGCTTCACGGCTCTTTGGTTACGGGATGTCCTACTAAAAGACCCGAACTTTTTAGACCCGGCTGTCGGTCAAATTTACGATATGCTAATCTACGGAACACATTTACTTGGTCAAACGAAAAACATTGCGCTCGGTACGTCCGCGCTCGTCTTGCCACTCCGTCACCCCCTTCGTTCGGCGAAGGAAGTCGCAACGATTGAAGCATTGTTCCCAGAACGATTGATTCTCGGGATCTCTTCAGGTGACCGTCGTGCCGATTTCAAAGGGCTCGGAGTCGATCACCCGACACGTGGCGACCAGTTCAAAGAATCGCTTCGTGTCATGGAGCATGCGCTCTATAACAACTATCCAACTATTGAATCACCTTATGGGGAGGTGGAACAGGCAACGCTCGTACCGCGTCCGAAGAAGCGGATCCCGACGATGATCACCGGGTTCGCACAACAAGACATGGACTGGCTTGGGGCGAACGGAGACGGGTGGATGTACTACCCGCAGTCACCTTTCGCACAACAGCAAGTGCTCGACGCGTGGCGTGCGAGCGGTGAAGCGCATGGTCGTGCCTTCCGTCCCTTCTCGATGCCGATGCATCTTGATTTGACGCACGACCCAGACGAGCCACCGACACCGATTCGTCTCGGATTCCGACTCGGTCGCAACCACTTGATCAAGTTGCTTGAAGCGTATCGTGCCATCGGCGTGAACCACCTCTTCTTCGCTCTCTTCGACGGAGAACGTCCAGCCGAAGAAGTCATCGATGAATTAGGTGAATATGTACTTCCACATTTTCCACCACTTGATTGAGGTTTGCCCTACTCCTATTTTTAAAAACGAAGCTGAAAGAAACGTAAAACAAGCCAGAACCGTAAGTCGGTTCTGGCTTGTTCATTATCGGACTTCATTCTCCAATTGTTTCAACTTTGTCGAGTAATACTCGATGATGTCACGGCGTCGGATGATGCCGATGAAATACTTCCCATCATCGACGACCGGCACGAAGTTTTGGTCCGTGATCGCATCGACGAGCTCTTCAATTTGTGCCGTAATCGAGACCGGCTTATAGCGAACGCGTTGCTTGATGTCTTTTAGACGTGTCCGGAGCACTTTTTCATAGTCTTCTTCCCCGCGAAGCTGTTCTGCGAGTGCCCAGAGTAAATCCCCCTCTGTCATCGTCCCGGCGTAAAATCCGTTCTCCGAAACGAGTGGGACAGACGTGAATCGATGATGCTTCATCTTTTCAAGTGCTTGTCGTACCGTTGATTCGGGGTCCAAATATTTGACGTCTTCTTTCGGATATAAAAAGAAAGCGATATTCATTTAAATCTCTCCTCAATCTGTTAATCCACCCCGCTATTGTACCATGAATGGTAGGACAGGTTGAACTAAATCCATGTTCTAATCTAGTTTCATCCCCCTTTCTCCAAAACAACACAAAAAAACATCGTGACTCTAGTCACAGCGATGTTTCAGTGATTCAAAAAATGGAAGGGAACTCCAATTGAATTATACCCGTTTTTGTTGGTTCTTACCCTTATCGACATACAAAAAGCCCCCGATTCGGAGGCCATCGATTATTGAACAAACTGCAACAACGTATCGTTAAATTTCTCTCGTTCATCCAGCACCGTACCGTGTCCACTCTCTTCAAAGCGCTCGATTCGCGCGTTCGAGATGCCTTGTTCCATCTGCTCGGCGAATGCGAAAGGACAGATCTTGTCATGCACCCCATGGATGATCAACGTCTCGACATCAATTTTCGGCAAGGCATCTCGCAAATCTTCGTCACGTAACGCCTGTGCCGAGGCAATCGTCCCATGGCTCGACGCGACGAGCGCGAGATGGTGGAACCAGTTTTGCATCGGTTTCGAATGTTCTTTCTCGAAGAAGATTTCTCCGAACCCTTCGAGCATCTTCGGTCGGTCGGCCCGTGTATCGTCAATCAACGCGTCGACTTCGTCCGTTGTCATTCCATATGGATAATCTGCACGCTGTGTGAAGATTGGTGCCGCGGCTCCGGCCAAGACCAATTTGTTGAGTCCATCCTCTTTATAGTCGGCTGCGTAGCGAACTGCAATCGCCCCACCCATTGAAAAACCGACGAGCGTGAAGTTTTTTAAGCCAAGTCCGTAGACGACCATATGCACATCAGACGCCATTGTCTCATAGTCATAACCTGTCGCCGGGGCATCAGATTTCCCGTATCCTCTGAAATCAATGCCGATGTAGCGATATCCCGCTTCGACGAGCGCATTCTTCTGATACTCGAACATATTGTTGTTTGCTGGCCAGCCGTGCAAGAAGACAATCGGTTCCCCAAACCCGACATCCTCTACGTATAGATTTGTACCGTCATGTGCTGTAATATATCCCATCATCCAACCTCCACAGTCATTATTTAGCGAAAACACTCACAACCTCATTATTCCCTATTCCGACTTCGAGAAACCCTCTTATGTGTCGCGCCAGAGCGCTTCACCTTTTAGATAACCTTCAACGGCTTTCGCTCCTTCTCGTAAAACAGCTTCTCGCCAATCCGCGTTTTCCGGATAGAACATC
Organism: Exiguobacterium sp. s43; assembly: GCF_018617255.1. Lineage (GTDB taxonomy): Bacteria > Bacillota > Bacilli > Exiguobacteriales > Exiguobacteriaceae > Exiguobacterium > Exiguobacterium profundum. The sequence goes on along the minus strand of NZ_JACSJT010000001.1, from coordinate 572,755 downwards.
GCCATGAATTCGTTTTGAATACCGTTTCGTGCCTCAGGGTCCTTTGTCCCTTCAAAGTACAGCCGGTTCTCTAAAATAATCGTTAAAAATTCACGGATGGATGCTTTTGTCGACGTCCCAAACGTACCGAATTCAAATAAGGCAGAAACGAGACCCTTGTCCGGGTATTCCGTATCGCGCACGTAGTAAAAATGATTCGTCGAATCTCCGAGTACCTCGTCCGGGTCATACACGTTGACGTTGTCTAGACCGTACGCTTGTTTTAACTCATCTTCCGTGCGACCGTCCCGTTTGCTGATGACCATCGTGACCTCGTTCGTCGGTCCGAGTGCGGTATGCCAATCGAGATGGACGACTTTTCCGTAGCGCTCAAGTAAATCATGTTGAATCCCTTTTAAAAAGATGGCAGACGGTTCGTCTTCTTCTCCCCCGTAATACACACCTTTCGGGAATTGATATTGCCCCATCCCTTTTGCTCCACTCATCGCTTTGAAGCCATCAAGCTTAATTCCAGAGCCGAGAAATGAATAGATCTGTTCACGCGCCTCATGGTAGTCGTCAATTACTCCATCCGGTACGAAGAGATGGCGCATCAGCTCATATTCACGGTTCACGTTATATGGGACCGACTCACGATCAATGACGTAATTTCTGTTCAAATCGACATTGTGTTCATTGACACGTCGAAAGTGTTTCATCCCCCATGGATTCACTGCATGGATGAGACAAATCCCCGTCATCTCATGACGGACATGCGTGAGTTGCGTCTGAACGAATTGATGGGTCACCGCAGCACCCGCATACCCTTCAATCCCATGTTCCCCGATCGTCATGAGAATCATCGCTTTCCGCTCTCGTTTCGGCTCCCCTAAAATAACGTCGATACTCTCGTCCCCGATCGAGTGTGTCAACAGCTCCGCTTTCGGATAAAATCGTTTCACTTCAGATAGTAAGTTCATGAACTTCTCTCGCGACTCTTCATAAGATGATGAAAAATAATGGCTCATCTCACTCTCCTCCAATCTCTTCTCTCTATCCTTTCCCATCCTGAGGCAATCTAAAAACGCCTCCTTTCAGAGGAAGCGTTTCAATCAAGGGGTGCGGATTCGTTTCGAATGTTGACGTCGGAACGCCATCATATAAAAGATTGGTCCAATTAAGACGGCACCGAACAACCAGTAGAGACCAGCATTCGCATACAGTCCTTCGAAAGAACGGAACACCCAAGCGAGAATGGTGAAGGCGACCATCAACTCGATGGTCCACAGTAGCCCACGACGAACCGCTAGGAAGACAGTGTTCGTTTTTTGGAAGAAGGCTGCGACGAATGCGATTAAGAATGCCGGAAAACTCGAAAGCCACAACATTCGATTCAACGAACTTTCAGCAAAGTACGAGTTGCCAAGAGACATGGTGATCAGAAAATGCATCAAGAGGACAAGCACGACGACAATCCAACCGACCAATACATCCCGCTCCATTTTTTTCATCACAACCAGCTTCCTCTCTGAAGAGTTGAATACTATATATTTACCCGCTTTTCTCTTCTTCTCGTCCTCTTCAACTAAAAAACGCACTCTGTTATCAGAATGCGTTTCGTGTATTATCCGACCAACTCACGCGCCCACGCTTTCGCGCGTTCGAGTTCGCCTTCCTTCAACATCTCCGTCGTCCCATCGACGAGGAACGACTCTTTTTGGACACCCGTCGCCCCTTTTTCAATCATTTCCCCTTCGACCCGATTGACGGCATGACCGAACCAATCAATGATTTTACCAAGTATCGGATTCTGTTTCTCTTTGACGATACTCGTGTCAAAGGCAGCCGTCCGTTTCCCTCGTAACGCATTGTCCGAAATTCCGTCCAAAAATACTTTAATGTCTTCCGTTTCGTATCCCCCATGTGTCGGTGAGCCGATGATGACCAGGTCGACATGTGCCAAGTCGCCTAATCCAATATTCAATACGTGTTCCATACGTGCCTCATGGTCTTTCGACAGCTCTTGCTGCATCGCATGAGCAATCTTTTCAGTATGACCATATAGTGAGTCAAAAATAATCAAGATGTTCATGATAAATCCCCCTTTACCGAACCTTTCTTTATTCCCGTTCCCATTTCCACGTTCGTTCATGCTTCTTTTTGGTACAGCGAACTTCGCTTGAAGAACGACCAACTTACCATAATGATGCCCATCCCGAGCAGCAAATAGCCGAAGAAGGTGATAAAATCACGTGAATGATACGGTGCTTCGAATCGATACTCCGCTCGCTTCCACTCCGAACCGTCCTCGACCGCAATGACGTCTTCCACAGACTCCCCGTCGACTTCACGGTACACCGTCCCAATCGGATATCCGTTCGAAGCATTCCCGTAGTAACGTCCCGTCTCATCATTGACCACTGTCTCCACTTCACCGATCACGTCACCGAGTGCATCCTCTTCGATTGTTGTGTCGAGCACTTCATATGCGTTTCGGTCGAACACGACAAACGTATAGGCCCAGGAAAGGGCAGATGCGGGCAGCGCAATCGAGAGTGAAAGAAGCATCAAGAAAATCAGTCGCCTCATTTGAGACTCCAGACGAATGTGGCCGAATCACTGACGTCAATGTCATCTGGTTCGAGTTCGGGCATCCGTGATTCCGAATAGACGACGTCCTGACTATAGAGGACGTTTGTAGGCGAAAACAGGTGAATCTCCCCCCACGTGTAGTCAATTTGAAGCAAGTCCCCTAGTTCAGCGCCTGCTCCCTTCGCAAGGAGTTCTGCTCGTTTCTTCGCATTCTCCGCAGCACTCACCAATAGCTGATCTTCAATCGCATTCGGGTCTTTCATCGTGAAACGAATGGAGAGTGTAGGATTTGCGCGAGATTGACTGATTTGTTCGATGACGTCCGATAGTTTGGACGTATCGAGCGCAAATTCGAGCTTCGTCTTCTGTTTACAGACGTATCCGACAAACCGCGACCGATAATTCTCATCTCGATCACGATAGCTCTCATATTCCGTATCGATGGAAAAGTCACTCGTTTTAAGGTCCGTCTTGTCAAACCCTGCGCTCGTGATGGCTTTTTGAAGATGGGACACCGCACTTGTCGCCTCGGTCATCGTATCTTCGTATCGTGGCGCTTTCGAGACAAGGTCCATGTGAATCACAATCAAATCAGGTCGAGATGAGACATTCCCTGTCCCTTTTACGGTAATCTTCCGTTCCATATCCATTTCCCCCTTATCGATTTGAGTTCTCCATTATTCTGAAAATCGCGTCATCATCCAGTGCTCTACTTCATCGAGTGAGTCCAAACCTTGTAAGGAGGGGTAAGCATCCCGCTCGAACAACAATCCGTTCGGCGTATCTAAAAACAGATAGCGTTCCCCATCCGGAAAACCGTAATCGGCAATGTCTTTCAATCGAAGTGTTGCTTCATTTTGTTCCCAGACAAACTCGTCATCGTATGGAATCGGCATGAAAATCCCTTCCATGCCTTGTTTCACGTGCGAGATAACGGACGCATCTGTTGTCTGTCCGGTTTCCTTGATGGCATCAGCACGAACAATCAAATCTTGCCCGACTTGCACATCCCCACGATACACATTGGATACGTGTATCTTGGTAAGAGACTGATATTCTGTCTCTCCGTTGAAGTCAATCTCGATATGCCAAATATCCGTGACCGTTCCTCTGACCACGACCGGATCCCATTTTGAGAATAGTTCATCCTCTGTCATCTCCATCATATTTTCCTCGGAAATATCTGGTTTTACTTTTGATTGATCGACAATGTGAACGGAAGTCGCAGTAGAATCCGTGGATAGCGGGATTTGTTCGTTCCAGACATTCGATGTGAAGAGCATGAATCCCGCAGCGACAGCGATGAGGAGTCCCCCTCCCCATTTCAGTCGTTGATAAGGTTTTCGCTCTATCATCATCGATTCCTCTATATACCGGTCATCGACTTCCCCGAGTAGTCGAAGGATCTGCTCACTTTTCATACGCGAACGCCTTCTGCTTCAAGCGCTCGCTGTAACGCATCCCGCGTGCGCTTCAAGGTCATTTTGACATGGCTCTCACCGAGCTGATGTGTCGTTGCAATTTCTTGAATCGAGTGTAAATAGAAATAACGTTGCATGAACATCACCCTTGTCAGTCGAGGTAGGTCTGCTAGAAATTCATTCAACACGTCGACGAGGTCTTCGTCTTTCATCGATTCCGTAAGGACATGTTCTAGTTCTTCATAGACGAGCGGTACTTCCCCACCGCCACGTTTTTTTGCATGATTCTTCTTATAACGCTGTAGTGCGAGATTTCGCACGATCTTCGTCAAATACGCACCGAGTCGAAGCGGACGTGTCGGCGGGATCGACTCCCACGCTTTCATATATAAATCGTTCAAACACTCCTCTGTGTCTTCGCGATTCTGTAGAATATTATAAGAAACACGATGACAATAGCTTCCGTATTTCTTCTTCGTCGCGACAATCGCATACTCCGATCGTTCCCAGTACCAATCGATGATGACCTGGTCATCCATCCAGTTACCCCCTTCGTAATAACCCCTCTATAACTATAGATCCCAATCTCATATCATCCGTCACAATCTATCAAAAAAACCTCGTCATCGAGACGAGGAATGTTATCCTGATTCATCATTGCTTCCAAATCGATACGACAAGCCCGCCAATGTAGCCAATCATCGCCCCGCTCGCAATCCCATATGTCAATTGAATATGAAAGAAGAACGAGAGGATTACACCGAGTGTCGTCCCCGCAATCAACCCAAAACAAATGATACAATCTTTCCATTCTGGTGAATCCATCTTGCTCCTCCTAACCTATGCGCTCAATCTGACGACTTCATCTCTCCAATCGCTTTGAGACCTTTTAGTGTCCTAACTTTCCGAGTATGATGTTGGACCGCATAAGCCAACATCGCGACGACAGCTATGTTCAATAGGATGGTCCACTGCGCATATGGATTGGAAAGATTCGCTATCACCACAACAAAATTGGCGAGTCCCACTGCTCCATACAGTTGGATGATTCGTTTCTCCCGCTGAATCATCGAATCAAAATCCGAATACAATTGGAACGGTCCGTCACTCGTTCGTTTTCGTAAAAAGATCCACCGATACGACGTATCGACCACTTCGACTCCAACTTCATCTAAGAATTCCATATACGCCTTCGACTCGGGGTGAGAAGGTAAGTTGGACAACAATTCGATTCGATACGTGAACGTCCCAGGTTCAACTTGTTTGAACACATATCGCATCAAACGAAAGGATTCGAGCGCCCAACCGGTTTGAGCCATCTCATTGAGCCACTTCTCTTCCTTCTCATAATCAACAAAGATGCGATAGACCGTTTTCGTCTTCATGTATCCAACTCCTTCGTCCATTCATGTCCGTGCTGCACCAGTTCTTCTAGTCGCCTTAATTCCGACCGAAGTGCCTCTCGACCAGTTGCCGTGATTTCATACTCTTTCTTCCGCCCCGTACCTTCGAGCGCCCGAATCCAACCTCGCTCTACTAGACTACTGAGGGCGCCGTATAACGTACCTGGCGCGAGTTGGACCCGCCCATTACTCAATTCTTGAACGAATTGCATCATCCCATACCCATGCCTCGGGACTTGCAGAGATAATAATATATAATAAACCGCCTCGGTTAATGCGCCTGTACTTGACTGTTGTGTCACGTATCCCGCTCCTTTGTATCGTTCTTCGTTATATCGTCATCCGATATATCAAAAATATCCTATTTTTGGTTAATTAACAAGAGCTGTGACAAAATATTTTTATTTTGGTCGTTCTTCGTATCGTTTTGGCAATCGTGTTTTGTTTGTCATGACATCATAAAAAAGGGACTCAGCATGTACTGAGCCCCTTGTTGTGTACTTCATGGTTTATTATGAATTTTTCAATAATCTACTTAATCATTTTCTTGTTTCAATCGGTCGATAATGTTATCTTTCTTTATTTTTGAAACGGAATATAGCATCGAGGCACCCACAATCATGAAAATCATGATGACGACAAACAGAATGCTATTCCACGGCAAGGTAAACGGAGCATCAAACGTATTGATTTGCGCTCGATAGATGAGGTACATGATGAGAAGACTGACGGGAATCCCATACGCAAGGGCTTTCACCCCATAAAAAATGCTTTCATAGTACACCATCTTATTGAATCCTTTCGGTGTCATCCCAACTGAACGAAGCATCGCAAACTCACGACGACGAAGTGAGACGCTCGTTGAAATCGTATTAAAAATGTTCGCAATCGAAATTAGCGAAATTAGCACGATAAACCCATACACAAATATTGATAAAAGTAACAACATCTGTTCTTGTTGTTCCCGTTGTTCCGATACGTTAAAGACATACAAATCCAAATTCTGTTCCGCTTCAATCACTTGTTGTGTGTCCTCGGGGTCATCTGTATTCAACGCGATTGACGGACTCGATTGTTTCATCAAATCCCCGATTGCGTCTTCTTCAAACGTCCCTTCTCGTACTATCACATCTAGCCATCCAAGAGAACCTGTCATCACACCGGTCGGGGCGATATCTGTCATTGCGCCAACTTGAATCGTTTTAAGCGGTGCCGCGTCGCCCGTTGCATTCTCGTCCCTCAATTCAAACGTATCACCGATTTCTGTTTCGACCGTCTCTGAAGTGATGAATTTTTTCTGATCCATGTCTTGATACGAGATCTCATCAATCAAGACGGCTCCTGGTACGTCCCCGTCTTCAAAACGACTGACAGGCGCTCCGATTTGTTTCAAGTACGCATTGAAACTTTCATCATCTAATTGATAGAGGGATACGTAGTACATAAATTTTCCGTCAACGATCGTTGATGCCAAATTCTCGTTCTTGGTAATCGCACTCGGTAATTGAGATTTGCTGACCATCGTTTGGACCGTTGCATTTTCAAAATATGTTCCGTTCGTCACATGATCTAACGATTCATAACGTCGTAAATCATTTTGATCAAGCGTTGAACCATTCACAAGAATATCGAAATCATAGTCTGCTTGAGACATGTCAAGGGACTGTTCGAGACGATCAGTGAAGTAACTGACCACTAAAAACAGGACGATACTGATGACGAGCGAGAAGACGGTAACCAGATACCGTTTACGGTTGCGCTTCGTATTCTTCAACCCAATCTCTGCTTCTAAACCGAAAAGACGACGAACTAGTTTTGACGTCTTCACTTGTTTTGACGTCAATCGTACATCTTGCGTTTGACGAATGGCGTCAATCGCAGAAATCTTTGAGGCTCGACGCGCCGGAAGATAGCAGGAAATGAAAATGGTTACGCTCGAAATGAAGAGAGTTAATAGTAAAGTAATCGGTGTGACGACAACTTCAAACTTCTCCGTCACGTTTAACGCTTTTTCGGCAAATGCATTGATGAATAGGAATGTGAACGCAATACCCGTAATTCCCGCCAGGATACCGAGTGGAATGCTAATTCCCCCAATAACCATCCCTTCAAAATAGACCGAGTTCCGCTTTTGTCGCTTCGTAGCCCCGACACTTGCCAACATTCCGAGGTAACGAGAACGCTCCGACACACTGATGGCGAATGCGTTATAGATTAGAGAAATCGAACCGATCACAATGACCGCCATGATGATTCCACCAAATCCATATAGCGTTTTACGCAAGCCATCGTCATTTGTCACTCCATAATAACGAAGCAACGAGGAATTGTAGGCGACACGTTCTATGTTCTGTTCGGTCATCAACTGTTTCGCTTCCGAATAAATCGAGTTGTCTACATCGTTCAAGGCGACGAACGTATCGACTCTTGCTCCATTCAATTCTTGATCATCGATGAATCCGACGACTGTATACCCTGGCGACCAAGTCGGTTCCCAGTCAGGTCGAGCAATCGTTCCAACAACCGTCAATGTCACCGTATCCTCAACGTTTAATTGTTCGAGAATCGTCTCATCTTCTCGGATCAAACCATCATTTTGTGTCAACACGTGACCTGATGACGGATCAATCCGCTCTCCAATCTCAAGTGTCAATTCATCACCGATGTTATAGGTGACGAGGGCATTTTGGCGAATCCCTTCTGAAATGATGACTTCGCCTTCTTTTTCCGGTAGACGCCCCTCAGTCAAGTCAATTGGAAAACTCTTCAATCCGGATGTGTTATAGTTTCGAACATATAAGTATGGTTTGTAAGCATTTTGTGACTCTTCTAGTTGAGCATAACCATCATTTGAAAGGATGACAGCCTTCGTGTTCGCATCATCCCGAATAGCTTCGACTTGCTTTTCGTTTGTATCTAGATACTGAACATGCCATTCTCCGTTATCTGCGATGTCTTGACGAATCATCAAATCCAAAAAAGAAGATCCGAGCGTTGTGACAGCTGTAATCATCGATACAGAGATGATGACTCCGATGATTGTAACAAGCGAGCGTCGTTTGTTCTCGCGCAAATGCCGAAGTGTCATTTTATTGATGATGTTCATGCGCGGACGACCTCATTCTTCGCAATCTTGCCATCTTCAATCGAAATGATACGATCCGCCTGTAAGGCAATCCGCTCGTCATGGGTAATGATGATGAGCGTTTGATTGAATTTCTTATTGAACAGTTTTAACAGGCTCATGATTTCTTCACTATTTTGACTATCCAAGTTTCCTGTCGGCTCGTCGGCTAAGATAATAGCTGGATTACTAATCAGTGCCCGACCGATGGAAACGCGCTGCTGTTGCCCTCCCGATAATTGATTTGGTAAATGGGTCAATCGGTTTGACAAGCCCAAGATGCCGATGATGCGTTCCAAGTGAGCGATATCCACTTTTTGTTCATCTAATAGCATCGGTAACGTGATGTTCTCTTCGACCGTTAAAATCGGAATCAAGTTATAAAACTGATAAATCAAACCGATTTGTCGACGACGGAAAATGGCAAGCTGCGTCTCGTCCAATGCATAAATGTCTGTTTGATCAATCAACACCTGTCCACTCGTCGGCACATCGACACCACCAAGTAAATGCAACAATGTCGATTTCCCCGAACCCGAAGGCCCGACGATACAGACAAATTCACCTTTCTTCACCGTGAACGAGACGTCATCGAGCGCTCTGACCTCCATCTCGTCCTTGCCGTATACTTTCGATAAGTTTTGCACTTCTAATATGTTCATGTTTGCACCCTCCAGTACTTGATCTACTTCGAGTGTACCGAGTGAGTGTGACTCGTCTGTGACTCGAAAGTGACGATTTCGTCACTTAGCGGTCAGACAACTGCTTTATAGAAGCGAATATGAAAATCCGTTCCGACCCCAGGTTCGCTTCGAACAGTCAACTCACCTTCCTGGCTCATAATGATACTGTGTGCCATGGCAAGCCCAATCCCGACACTTTCTTCGCTCGCATTCATACCTTTATAAAACCGTTGGAAAATGTACGGGAGGTCTTGTTTTGCGACGCCAATCCCCGTGTCACGAATCACAATTTCTGTATACAGCGTATTTTCACTAAACTCGATGAATACGTCGCCCTGTTCCGGCGTATGCTCCACGCAATTTTTTAAGATGTTGATGAGTGCCTCTGTCGTCCACTTCAAATCACCCTCGAATGTAACATCTTTTTCGCCTTGAACATGGAGTCGTTGCATTTTAATATCAATCGGTACGAGCATCGGTTCCGCTACGGCTTCAATGAGCGCAGGGACAGATACCAATTCGCGCTTGAAATGTATTGTCCCGGCATCAATTTTTGATAGTTTGAGAAGAGAAGACAAGAGCCACTCCATTCGTTCAAGTTGTACTTGTACGTTATGGGTGAATTCTTGACGCTTTTCCTCGGATAGACGAGGGTCACTGAGGAGATCCGCCATGACGGTCATCGAGGTGAGCGGTGTCTTCAATTGATGGGAGATATCGGAGATCGCATCCGTTAACTTCTGTTTATCTTCTTCAAGATGCGCGCCTTGTTCAGATAGCATTTTCGTCACTTTGTAGAGTTGGCTCTTTAACAAACTGAGCTCCCCTTCGCGATTATCACGGACATCCAATGTATAGTTGCCATTACTGATTTCTTGAAGATATCCAGAGAGCTGCTCGATTTCTCGATAACGCCATGCCGTGAAACGATACGTAACGCCGAAAAGTATGATTGCTAATAGGACGACCAGAACGGCCGTCTCTATGGACATGAATAAGACGGCAATACCTACAGCTATTCCAATAAAAAATAGACAAGTGAACAAGTATATTCTTATTTCTTGGTTTCGCAACATATTAACGCTCCACCTTGTATCCGATTCCACGCACCGTCGTAATAAGCATCGGATGTTGTGGATCATCCTCTAGTTTCTCGCGGAGTCGCTTAATATAAACGGTCAACGTATTATCGTTCACGAATTCCCCACCCACATCCCAAATCTGATCGAGTAGCTGGGTCCGTGACAACACTTGCCCTTTATGCCTCCCAAAGATGAGCAACAAACGATACTCGAGCGCTGTCAACAAAATTTCGTCCCCATTCTTTTTTACTTTTGCATCTTGCGTATTGATTTCAACTGGACCAATCGTCAACAGAGGCGAGCGTACGTTTTTATTGTATCGACGAAGTACCGAGTGAATTCGTGAAACGAGTTCTCGGACACGGAACGGTTTCGTGATGTAGTCGTCCGCTCCCATATCGAGTCCCATCACCACATTCACTTCATCATCGAATGCCGTCAGAAAGATGACAGGGATGTCTTGTTGTTGCTTCACGAGCCGACATAAGTCATATCCACTCCCATCTGGCAGTGACAAATCAAAGAGGCATAAATCAATTGTATGTAACTGTTGTTCAATCATAAGCGTCGCGTCAGCCACGTTTTGGCATAACGTTGTTCTAAATTGTTCTTGTTCGAGTGAATATTGGAGACCGGAGGCGATCGTCCGGTCGTCTTCTACGATTAGAATATGCATGGTATTCCCTCCTGACTCTTCTCCCCATAATATAGCAGTCTTTATTCAAGTGAGGTGAGAAATCAAAAATCCCTAACGAGAAATCTCGTCAGGGAGGACAATACGTTATTTGCATGCGGATGAGGATGTTGTAACTCGAAGGCACTCCGGTCGTACGAATCCGACTTCGCCTAAGAATCGTAATGCATCTATCGTCAACTCGTCGAGCTTGATGGATTGAACTTTCGGCTTGGTCTGTTCATCGACCCACACTTTCCAAATCTCGATTTCCTCCGCCGTCTTCAAATGGTCGGTTATATATTCGACGAGCTGTTCTGCTCTCGCATCGGAATAACGCCAACGCAACTCTACTACGTGCGGTTTTGAAGAATACGCCTCGACGTTCTCCATCGCATAATAGAGACTATGTTTAATCTCAATCTCGTCAAGTTGCTCTTCCGACTCGACGTTCATCAAAATCTTTTCATCACGGTCGAGGTCCTCGACGTCTGTCAGAATGTCAGGCAACACGATGCCTTTTTGGATGGCCTCGTTGATAGATAAGAACTCGACATATGGATTTTCGACTTCTTTTAGTGGGTGATCGCTCACAATAAATTGGAATTCACTCATGTGAAAGCCCCCTCTTGTTTTAGTAATGGGTCGCTATCGTTTCATCGCACGAATGGATATGAAAAGACCAATCACATATCCGATGATTGAACCGATGACAATACCATATATAAACGGAAAATCAACTAATGAAGAGATGACGATTCCGCTAACCGTGCCAAATACAAGTCCAAGCCCGACTACTGATTCGCGCCATTCGCCCCTCCTCTTCTTTCCACTCATTACATACGAATCGACCATATGAAACGTTTCATCGTCATCTACTATTTTTCATATAAAAAAGGGACCCAGTATTCACTGACCCCCTTCAAAAAACTATTCGACTGTCGAGACCGCCTCAGCGAGTGCTGCCTCTTCTTCATGATATTTCTCGACAAAGGCATCGAGTAACGCTCGTACCTCATCCGTCGATTTCGTTTCCATCAAGTTATGACGGAGCTCGCTCGCCCCACGGAATCCTTTGACATAAATCTTGAAGAAACGGTGCAAGTTCGAAATCGAACGCGGCACGTCTTCTTGGAATTTATCCTGAAGGTCCAGTTGCAGACGCAATAGATCAAGGTGTTCTTCCATCGAGTGTTCGCGAGGCTCTTTCTCGAACGCGAACGGGTTCTTGAAAATCCCGCGACCGATCATGACACCATCGACCCCGTATTTCTCAACGAGCTCGAGTCCCATTTGACGGTCGAGGATGTCCCCGTTGATGGTGATGAGCGTATCCGGGGCGATCTCGTCCCGCAACTTCACGATGTCCGGGATCATTTCCCAGTGCGCGTCGACTTTACTCATCTCATTGCGCGTGCGCAAGTGAATCGACAAGTTGGCGATGTCTTGTTTCAAGAGATGCGTCAACCAGTCACGCCACTCATCGAGCTTCGCGTAGCCGAGTCGCGTTTTGACGCTGACAGGGAGACCACCGGCTTTTGCTGCTTGAATGAGCTCAGCCGCAACTTCCGGACGGAGAATAAGACCGCTCCCCTTCCCACGTTTCGCCACGTTCGGGACCGGGCAACCCATATTGATATCGAGTCCTTTATAGCCCATCTCGGCCATCCCGATACTCATTTGACGGAAATATTCCGGATTGTCTCCCCAGATGTGGGCGACCATCGGCTGTTCGTCCTCAGTGAACGTCAAACGACCACGGAGGCTACCTTTTCCTTCCGGATGGCAATAGCTGTCCGAGTTCGCGAATTCTGTGAAGAAGACGTCCGGGCGTCCCGCGTGGGCGACGACATGACGGAAGACGACATCGGTCACATCTTCCATCGGGGCAAGTATAAAGAACGGACGCGGAAGGTCGCGCCAAAAGTTTTCTTTCATCGTAAAATCAGTTCCTTTCATCCATACAGTCCAACAAAATCACTCATCTATTCTATTATGTCCGTCGGATTGTATCAACTGACATTACTCATGATCCGTTTCTTTCGAGCGAATGAGTTGAAAAAAGTGCGGGAATCCTTCGGTCAATAAATAATGAAGCACACGATTCGTGTATTCCGGTTCAATCGTTCCCGTGCGAAGTAGCGTCTGGAGCACCATCCCGTCAATCCCGGCCATCGTCCATGTGGCGACCGCCTGAGTCATCGGCCCTTGCTCGACTCCGTAAGCCCGTACAAAGATCGCCTCAATCCGTGTAATCCAGTCTTGATATTTCTCTCTGAACTTTTGTTCGATGTCCTCATTGCCAATCATCGCTTCGTGGGCGAGATAAAATTGAAGTCGGCTCTCCGCATCTTTTTGAAGGCGCTCCTGCATACCTTCATAGATTTCCTGAATAATCACCGCCGCTTCCTTTCGATCGTCATGGGAGACGGTCTCAATGCGTTTTACCTCACCGAGCCCCTCGTCCATCACGTCATATAGAATCGCCTCTTTGGACGTGTAGTAATGATAAATCGCACCCGTACTGAATCCGGCCCGCTCCGCAATCCCTCGGAGCGTCGTGCCTTTGATGCCCTGTTCGACGATGATTTCACGCGCAGCTTGTAAGATTTTCAACTTTCCTTCGTTCATCATCATCTCGCACCCTCCTCTGTTTTCAACGCTCATTATACCATAATGATGTGGCAAACTTTCGACACTTCCATGTGAGCTCCCACCCCCTATTGACAGCGCTTACAATAGTTTGTTACACTTTTCACATAAACATAACGAACGTTCGGTATGTTTAGTCACTGCATTTATTTCTGTTTATCTCATTTTCGAAAGGAGTGTCATGTTATGTTTTTCTTCGAATCAATGCCTTGGTATAACGTCGTCATGTGGTTCGTCGTCCTTGGACTGCTGATGGGGTTTAACGAGTTCGTCCGTTCTGGTAAACGGGCGAGCCAACTTATGTTCATGGCGTTACCGATCGCACTGACTCCAATCTGGTTGTTTGTCGTCGATTCGGAAATCACGTCGTGGTTCCATTGGGTGAAGGTGTATTCGGCACTCGCCGGCGCGCTCATCTACATGGTCATCCGCTTCACGAACTACCATAAGAAACATCCTTGGTATTTAGTACTCGTCCCGGCCATTCTTGCCATCAATATCATGGAGGCCGTTATACGGGAGTTTCAAGTCGGCTTCATGGGATTTGATGGGGTCGTCGACGGTATGAATTACATCTCCGGTGGGTGGAACTACGTCAACGCCTTCGCCGGAATTTTGAACATCCTCACCATTTGTGGCTGGTTCGGTATCTTTGCGACGTCCGGTAAGCGAGTCGATATGATTTGGCCGGACCAGACGAAATTGTGGATCATCGCATATGGAATCTGGAACATCTCCTACGTCTATTCGTGTGCACCAGGTAACGCATTTTATTCCGGATTTGCGTTAAACATTGCCGCGACCATCCCTGCCCTCCTTTGGGCGAAAGGAACATGGATGCAGAACCGTGCCCAAACGCTCTCGATTTGGATGATGTGGGTCATGACCTTCCCTTACTTCTTTGCGGTCGGCAGTACGTTCAACGTGAGCGTCTCGTATAATCCGGCAGCGAACTGGACGCTCGCACTCATCAGTCTTGCCCTCAACGTCGTGCTCGCCGTCATGCAGGTATCACGTATTATGAAACGACGTCTCAACCCGTTGAAAGACGAGCTGTGGACCGATACTGAAGAATACAAACGAGTCGATGCGTTACGAGAAACAGAATCACCTAATCCTAAGACAGCATGAAAAAGACGAGCCGCGGCTCGTCTTTTGAGTTCCTAGAAATCAAGATGTTGTACGCTCAGAGTAGTCGCCTTTCCTCCAACCGTGACGTGTGAGATTTCTTCTCCTGCTACAGTTAGTTCTACCAAAATTTCTGACGGAAGTTTCATTCCATATCCTTGCTCCATGACAAGCGTAGACGACTTCTTCAAAACAAGAGATTGCTCGAACAGATAACAAGCCAGCGCACCGTTCGACGTTCCAGTGGCAGATTCTTCATCGATTCCATATAGTGGCGCAAAATTTCGTGTATGGGCGATGCCATCCTCCATCGTTTCAAGAGTGAAAAGATGGTACCCAACCACGTCAGATTGTCGACTGATTTCCTTCACTTTTTCGAAGTCCGGTTGAATAGACAATAGTTCAGTAAGCGATTTGATAGGAATCAGGATATCCCGGAGTCCAGTGAAACCGATCAGAATCGGAAAACGATCATCTAATACCTCAAGCGGAACCTTAAGTGAATCAGCAATTTCTTGATGATTTGTCACGGGTAAAAATTCTGGGAGTCGCTGCTGCATCATAATAGTCAAATCGTTTCGGATCTCGACCTCTAACACACCAGCTCTCGTCTCTTGTGTAAATCGTCCACTCCCAAGTAGACCTTGTTCTTTCAATACATGAAACGTTGCAATCGTTGCATGACCACAGAGGTCGACTTCCTCTTCAGGTGTGAAAAAACGGACGCGGACATCCGCATGATGCGATTGACTCACGAAGGCAGTCTCACTGTAACCGACCTTCTTCGCAATCTGTTTCATTTCTAATTCGGTTAAGGCATCTGCATGTAATACGACCCCAGCCGCATTCCCTCCTTCTCCATCTTTTGAAAAAGCATGGACAACATATACATCAATCGATAACATGTTTCAATCTCCTTTAGTCAATCTATAGGATTCTGCAAACTCAACTATACGTTATAATTGCAAGACGACATGATGAAAAATGGGGGGACTTTGATGATTATATGGATTAACGGTGCATTCGGCTCGGGCAAGACAACCTGTGCCAAGCTACTTGAGAAACAGTTGCCGAACGCGTTTCTCTATGACCCGGAACAAGTCGGCTTTTTCATTCGGAACCAATTGCCAAAAAGCCTTCAACAGCCCGATTTTCAGCACCATCCGGAATGGCGGGAGTTCAACTATCGGATGTTGTCGAAGATTGCCACGTCCTTCGATGGGGTCATCCTCGTTCCCATGACATTGGTGGACGCAATGTATGTAGACGAAATCATCGGTCGGCTTCAGCGGGACGGGATCGACGTACGTCATTTGATCCTCGAAGCGCATCGACAAACGCTCGTGAAACGATTGAATAAACGTTTCGAATGGTTCAACTCTTGGGGGAAAGCGCAGATTGTTCGCTGCCAGTCCGCATTTCAATCTGAAATCCATGCAGAAAAAATTGTAACAGATCACCTATCAAAACAAGATGTTGCGCGAGCGGTCGCCGATCATGTCGGTCTCACACTTGCCTCAAAATGATTCAGATTCATACATCGCTTCGGACGGCTCGTCTTCCCATCGGATGACGAGCTCACTTGAATGGGATAGACTCAGCTCCACCGCCTCACACATCATATCGGTCAACCACATGCAGCGGAACAATAGTTGCCGATATCCGTACAGTTCATCGATGATTTCGAAGCGCCCCATTTTAACAAACTGACCCAATTGTTCGATCGGACATACCGAATAAGACGATTCACCGAAGCGGACGAGCGACGAAGAATCCCGGTCTACGTTCGAGATTGTCACGACGGCACGTCCCGTCCATACCGCTTCTTTCTTGAACAAGTCACGGATGCCATCCGCAAAAACGAGACGGATTGTCGAACCCATAAAAGTCGCTTCCGTGATGACCGCGTCATGCAGGGAAAGCGGGACGTTACGAGTTCGAATCGTATATTGCTTCATTCAATCCCTCCTTTTTTGAAACACATAATTCTCAACTGACTTCGTATACATTGGACCTTTCATCGTCTTCTTCACTTCGGCTACATCGACGTCTTTCCCTTTCGGCAATCGGAAATAATCGTCGAGCCCTGTCTGAATGAGTTCATTTGTACTTCCCATGACCCCAATCAGCTCGAACGTTTTATCGAATTGCGCCAACGTCGCATCTCCATGGCTATCGTTACAGAGCAAGATGCCACGCGGCTTCAAATATTGTTTCGTCGCCTGACCGACAAACCCCGCATATTGCGAGATGATCAAGTCAACGGGTTCGATGTCGAGCGGCTGCGTATAGTCCTGACCAAAAAATTCAATCGTACACGGCTCATCATATTCCTTTCGTTGATCCATCAGCTCCTGTACCGTTTCAATTTGCTTGAAGAAACGAATCGTCCCTTTGAAACTGTCGACATAGATGACATGAGGGATGACGAGGGAAGGGGCGACGTCGACGTGACTCCCTGGATAGAGCGCCTGCTTTACGTCAAAAGTATCAGCAATCGTTTCATACACTTGTTTTCGGTCCCCGATTTTTTGTGCATACGTCTCATACATTTTTGTCACTTGTTCAAGATTCATCGATATCCCCCTAGTATAAATATCCAAGCAAATCGAGTGTTCCGTCGCTCCATCGTTTGTCTCCCACCTGACGAATCATCAATTCTTCAAACGACGCCTCCCCGATCCCTCGTATCGTCTGATTCTCGTCATTGATTTGAAGCCACGTGCATGTGTTAGATACCGTGTGAAACCCGATGCGTTCGTAGAGGTCTGGTCGGTCTGCGAATAACAGAAGAAAATCGATGGGGTACGTTTCCCCAAGAGCAATGACTTTTTCCATCAGTGCCCGTCCGACCCCACGTCCCCGAACTTCTTCCCGGACACACAGATCGATGATGCCGAGCACGTGAATCGATTCCCCGTTCATATTCATCACACGAAAGTCTAACCCGACTTGTCCAATGATCCGTTCGTCTTCATACGCGATGAGTCGGAAATGGGGTAATTGCTTGAAGTAGCGGCGATTCGGATAAATTGAGGGAAACGCATGTTGTAATAGCTCAGTTAGCTCCTTATCCATCGATTCTGATACGGTCATTTCGAGGTGTTGCTCGATTCTCATCTCTTCTCCCCTTCCGATTGAAGGCGTCCATACCGAACGACATGGACCCCGTTTGGCATCAGCTGTTGCTCAATCACGTCAAGTTGCAGTGGCAAGATGTTGCCGTCTGGGAAAAGTCGTTTGCCTGACCCGATGATGATGGGATACACGATCAGTCGAACTTCATCGATGAGATTGTTTGCGAGTAGCGTGTGCACGAGTTCCCCGCTTCCCCAGACGTGTAAATCGGGTCCCTCTTCTTGTTTGAGTCGTTTCAACGCTTCGACTGGCTCTGTCAGAAACGTCGTTGATTCCCATCGTGAGTCCGTTGACTGCCGCGTGACCACATACTTCATCGCCCGGTTGGCTTCCGGCCAAATGTCATCGTGATTCGGCCAATAACTCGCCCACTGATCATATGTCTTTCGACCGAGCAACAAATCAAACTCACTATGCATTTGCGTCCGAATCCAAATTCCAAGCTCTTGACTCGAAAACGGCTCCGTCCATCCCCCATGCATGAAATCCCCACTCAAATCTTCTTCTCTCCCACCTGGTGCTTGAATCACACCGTCTAACGACAGGTGTTCCAGAACAATGATTTTCCTCATCTCCGACTCTCCTTTCGACTGTTTGCAAAAAAAGCCCCCGATTGATTCAATCGAAGGCATGATACATTCATCTTATTCTACTTTCTCCAACCACGCCACCGTCTCCACATGCGCCGTATGCGGGAACATGTCGACCGGTGTCACTTCCATCAAGCGATAGCCACGGTCGGCGAGGTAACGCATATCACGCGCCTGTGTTGCGACGTTACAGGAGACGTATACGATTCGCTTCGGTCCCATCTCGACCATCGTCTCAAGGAACGATTCGGCACATCCTTTACGTGGTGGATCGACGACGATCACATCCGGGTTCACACCGTCTTTCTTCCACTCTGGAAGCACATCTTCCGCCGCACCACATGCGTACGTCACGTTATCGATCTCATTGACGAGCGCATTCTGTTTCGCGTCTTCAATCGCTTCCGGTACGACTTCGACACCGTACACATGCGCTGCTTTCCGAGCAAGGAACAGACTGATCGTCCCGATGCCGCAATAGGCATCGACGACTTGTTCCGTACCTGACAGTTGTGCGTACTCCAGCGCTTTCCCGTACAACTTCTCCGTTTGGACCGGGTTGACTTGGAAGAACGAGTGCGGAGAAATCGTGAATGTGAGTCCTGCGATTTTATCCTCAATCGTCTCATGACCATAGAGCAACTTGTTCGTCGCTCCGAGGATGACGTTCGTCTTGTCCGGGTTGACGTTTTGCATGATCGACGTCACGTCTGGGAGACGCTCGACGATATCGGCGACGATCTCATTCACGCCTTTTAATTTCGTCGTCTTCGTGATAAGGACGATCATGAGTTCACCCGAATGGTACCCGTAACGGGCCATGACGTGACGGATGACCCCACGTCCTGTCTTCTCGTCATACGCCGGCACACCGCGAGCATCCAACACATCACGGACGACTTGGATCGCCTGATCATTGCGCTCATCTTGAATCAAACATTCGCTCATCTCGACGATATCATGGGAACGAGGACGATAGAAGCCTGAAACGAGACGGTCTCCTTCTTGTTTGAACGGGACTTGCGCCTTGTTGCGGTAGCGCCAAGGTTCTGGCATCCCGATCGTGTCATGGACCGGCACGTCGAACTGACCAAGACGCTTGAGCGCATCGACGACACGTTCTCGTTTCTGGCGAAGTTGTCCTTCATAACTGAAGTGTTGCAGCTGACAGCCGCCACACTGATAAAAAATCGGGCACGGTGGCTCGACGCGGTCGGCGCTCGCTTCTTTCACGTTCAACAATCGGGCGAACCCATACTGCTTGTTCGTCTTCGTCACGACGATTTCGACCGTCTCACCCGGTAACGCGTTCGGGACGAACAACGTATAGCCGTCGACACGTGCCACACCCGCCCCTTCATGGGTCAAGTCGTGGACGTGGACGTCGAGACGATCATTCTTTTTCACTGGTAGCATACGAATGCTCCTTCCATTGCAAATAGGAATGACAGATGTCGTCATTCCTATCTTTTCACTCTGCTTTATCGAGCGAAACATTGAACAATTGCTTGATCATCTGTTCGCGTTCATATTGTGCATTCAAATCTTCCATCTCGCGAATTCGGGCGTTCGGCGCGAGCACCGTCAAGTGACGGAATAAGTTCCGCATTTCACCTGTGCATTCCCCGCCGTACTCACCGTCGATGTTGAGACTCATCGGCTCGGTCGTCTTCATCCGGACGCGGCTCGTCTTCACATGCTCGACGAGTGAGCTTGATAAGTGCTCACCCCGAAGGAGTAAACGGACGACGTGGATGAATTCGAACAAGTTACATTTCCGCAAAATGAACAGATCGAACAACCCGTCATTCAACGACGCGTGTGGTGAGATTTTTTCAAATC
The DNA here is from genome assembly GCF_018617255.1 of Exiguobacterium sp. s43. Classification (GTDB taxonomy): domain Bacteria; phylum Bacillota; class Bacilli; order Exiguobacteriales; family Exiguobacteriaceae; genus Exiguobacterium; species Exiguobacterium profundum. The sequence goes on along the minus strand of NZ_JACSJT010000001.1, from coordinate 552,448 downwards.
CACCGACCGAGTTCGAGTTCGATGTGAGGAAGACCATGACCTCGCCTTGGAACGTTCCTTCATCGTGTTCGAGCTCGATATACGTCGGTTTGATGAGAGGCAGTTTCTCCATCCCTTTCACGTAATACGCGAGCTGCCCGAGTGCTGTCTTCAACTTCGATGGCACCTCATACGAGAGCTCGGTCATGATGCCGCCACCGGCGATATTGATGAAATAGTGAATGTCACCTTTCTCGCCTTCGATTTCCCCAAGGTCGACCGGCATCTCGAATCCGTCACAGATGACGTCGAGTGCACCGACCACACTTAGTGGAATCCGCATCGCCCGGGCAAAGTCGTTCGTCGTCCCGACCGGAATGAGTCCGATCGTCGGACGATTCTCTAGCGGGGCGAGCCCTGAGATGACTTCGTTCAATGTCCCGTCTCCGCCTGCGGCGATGATGAGGTCGAACTCGGCCGCTGAGGCCCGTTTTGCTTCGAGCGTGGCATCACCAATCGCTTTCGTCGCATACGTCGACGTCTCATAACCCGCATCCTCGAGGCGGTTCAAAATGTACGGGAGTTCCCGTTTGATCACTTCTTTACCAGATGTCGGGTTATAAATGACCCGCGCACGTTTCCGTTGCATATTGATTCTCTCCCCTATGCTCAACTCGAGCGAAAAGCGAGACACAAGTGTCTCGCCGCCTGCTTAGCGTTTTGCGATCTCTTCGTGGAACAAGCCATCGAGGAGTGCCGGGTTCGCCATCCCTTTCGTCTGTTTCATGATTTGGCCGATGATGAAGCCTTTCGCACGGTCTTTCCCGTTCTTGAAGTCTTCGATCATTTGCGGATGCGCCTCGAACAATTCGAGGATGTAGCCACGGAGTAAGTTCTCGTCCGAGATTTGGGCGAGTCCGTTCGCTTCCACATACGCTTTCGGATCAGCGCCTTCTTCCATCATCGCCGTGAAGACACGCTTCGCGATTTTCGATGAAATCGTCCCTTCTGCGATCAAGCGGATGAGCTCGGCGAGTGATTCCGGTGTCAACTTCATCGTCTCGACCGTTTCATTCGACTTGTTCAAGTGACCGAGCACTTCACCCATGAGCCAGTTCGCTGCCGCTTTCGGCTCCGCACCGGCCGCTGTCGTCGCTTCGAAGAAGTCCGAGAACTCTCGCGTTGACGTGAGGGCTTTTGCGTCGTATGCCGAGAGACCGTATTGGCTCATGTAGCGTTCACGACGAGCTGCCGGCATCTCTGGAATCGTCGCGCGGATGCGCTCTTTCCATGCCTCATCGATTTCGAGACGGACGAGGTCCGGTTCTGGGAAGTAACGGTAGTCCGCTGCCCCTTCTTTAACACGCATGAGAATCGTCTTTTTCGCCGCTTCGTCGTAACGGAGCGTCTCTTGACGCATGACGCCACCTGAAAGAAGCAATTTGCGATGACGCGTCTCTTCATAGTCGAGTGCCTTTAAGACGTTTGAGAACGAGTTCAAGTTCTTGAGCTCTGTCTTCGTACCGAACTTCTCCTGCCCGAATGGACGGACCGAGATGTTACAGTCACAGCGAAGTGACCCCTCTTCCATCTTGACGTCCGAGACGCCAGCGAACGAGAGGACTTCTTTCAAACGCTCGAGATACGCGACCGCATCTTTCGGTGAGCGCATGTCTGCCTCACTGACAATCTCGATGAGTGGTGAACCGGTCCGGTTGAAGTCGACGACCGAGTGCTTCTCGCCCGTGTGGTTCATCTTCCCGGCATCTTCTTCCAAGTGCACGCGCTCGATGCGGAATCGTTTCATCTCTCCGTCTACTTCGACGTCGACGTGACCGTTTGAACCGATCGGCTTATCAAACTGCGAGATTTGATATGCTTTCGGCGTGTCAGGGTAGAAGTAGTTCTTGCGGTCGAACTTCGTATCTGTCGCAATCTCACAGTTGAGTGCCATTGCCGCTTTGATGGCGAGGTTGACCGCTTCTTCGTTCAATTTAGGCAAGACGCCTGGGTGTCCGAGACAAATCGGACACGTCTGTGTATTCGTTTCGGCACCGTAAGTGCGTGAGCAGCCACACCAAATCTTCGACTTCGTGCTCAGCTCGGCGTGCACCTCGATCCCGATGATCGTTTCAAAGTTCATCGTACGTCCTCCTTAGAGCTGTGGCATCTTGAAACCGCCGTTTGCTTGTTCAAAAGCATGGGCCACGCGGTAAAGTGTTGATTCATCAAAGTAGTTCCCGATAATTTGAAGACCGACCGGAAGTCCTTCTGAAAGACCTGCCGGGACCGAAATGGCCGGGATACCGACCAAGTTGACCGGAATCGTCATGATATCGTTCGCATACATCGTGAGCGGATCGTCGAGCTGTTCGCCGAGTTTGAAAGCTGTCGTCGGAGCAGTTGGTCCAACGATGGCATCATACTCTTCGAACACTTTCGCGAAGTCCTGCTTCATGAGGGTACGGACTTGTTGGGCTTTCTTGTAGAACGCATCATAGTAACCAGAGCTGAGGGCATAAGTCCCGAGCATGATCCGGCGTTTGACCTCGTCCCCGAACCCTTGTTCACGCGAATATGTGAACACTTCGTCGAGCGTGTCCGCTTCGGCGCGACGTCCATAACGGATACCGTCGAAACGAGCCAAGTTCGAAGAAGCTTCTGACGACGCGAGCAAGTAGTACGCCGAGAGGGCATACTTCACAGACGGAATCGAAACCGTCTCGATTGTCGCACCGAGAGACTTGAGCGTCTCGATCGCTTTTTCAATCTGTTCACGGACGCCAGGCGCGACACCTTCTGCCATGAACTCTTCCGGAAGTGCGAACTTCATGCCCGTCAAATCCTGGTTGAGCGCTGCCGTATAGTCCGGCACCTCGACCTCAGCCGACGTCGAGTCCATGTCGCAATGACCCGCAATCGTATTCAATAAGTAAGCATTGTCTTCGACCGTGCGCGTGAGCGGGCCGATTTGATCAAGTGACGACGCGAAGGCGACGAGACCGAAACGTGAGACGAGACCGTATGTCGGCTTCATCCCAACGACACCACAATACGCGGCTGGTTGACGAATCGAACCACCCGTATCCGAACCGAGGCTGAAGAGGACTTGCCCAGCTGCGACCGATGCTGCTGAACCGCCTGAAGAACCTCCTGGTACACGAGTCGGATCCCATGGGTTACGGACAGGCTTGAACGCCGAGTTCTCGTTTGATGAACCCATCGCGAACTCGTCCATGTTCAACTTCCCGATTGTGAGGGCACCCGCATCATGAAGACGCTCGACGACCGTCGCATCGTGTGCCGGGACGAAGTTCTCGAGGAACGTCGAGGCACATGTCGTCCGCATCCCTTTTGTAACGATGTTGTCTTTCACACCGATCGGCATGCCGAAAAGCGGGTTGTCTGACGTTTTTGCGAGCTCATCCATGCGCTTCGCTTGCTCAAACGCATCCTCATTGAGCGTCAAAAACGCACCGATTTGATCATCCGTCGCTTCGATGCGGTCGAACGACTCTTTGACGAGGTCCGTGACCGTGACTTCGCCTTCTTTTAATAACGTATGCAGTTTCGCTACACCGTGGTCAAATAAACTCATGAAAGGCCTCCTTACTCAAAGACCGCAGGGACACGGACTTGACCGTTCTCCCAGTCAGGTGCCATCCGTTCGACTTCCTCACGTGGAAGCGATGGACGGACCTCGTCTTTGCGTAGTACGTTTTTCAAATCTAGGGCATGGGTCGTCGGTTCGACGCCCGTTGTATCCAGCTCATCGAGTTGCTCGGCGAACTCGAGAATTTTTGTCAATTGCTCCGTGAAGTGCGTCACTTCTTCATCCGTAATCGCAAGTCGGGCAAGTCCGGCGACGTGCCGAACTTCAGCTTCTGTAATACGAGCCAAAATTCCCACCTCCAACAGTTTTCAATACATCGTTCATTATCATACCACTTTTTCATAAGACAAAAAAGGAAATCTATCTTGTGAGAAAATGTCTCCTTTTTGAGAAACTAGGGAAATCTTCTCCGAATATTGACCCGCTTTCGAAATCAGCTATACGGTCGATGTGCGATTCTGATTATGCTAATGGTAGAAAAGATTCGTAAGGAGGAATCGTATGTCGATTCGGAATAAACTCATCACTGCGTTTAGCATCATGTTTGTGCTACTCCTCGGTGTAAGCGGTTACTCATGGTACGCCTTGAACGCATCAAAAGCAGCTCAAGAAGACATGACCGTTTCCTGGGTGCCAGGCATGGACCAGATTCATCAAGTCGATAAGCAACTGCTCGAAATCCGTCGTCATTTGATTCGTCACGCTCTCGTGGATGACGCCGTGACGAAACAAAACATCGAACGGGATATTCAAGCATCCGTCGCCATTTTGGAACAACGGATGGACGGCTATGAAGCGACGATTATCATGGAAGAAGATCAACAGCTCTTCGATGAAGCCCGTGCGAATTGGGATAACTTCCAAACGGTCATGAATGAACTCATTCGTATTTCGAATGAAGACGGTACAGAGGCCGCAGAAGCGTATATTCGCGATACAGCGGATGCAAGCGCTGACACGCTCTCGAACTCTCTCGGTCTACTCGTCAACTTGAACCGGGAAGAAATTCAGACGGACACAGCGGCGGCGGCTAAGTCGTTTGAACAAGTACAACTCACACTATTCATCGTCCTTGGGGTCGCGGCTGTCATGACGATCCTCATGATGCTCTTCATCTTCCGCTCCATCTTTGAACCACTCAAAGAGTTCAAGACGAAGATGCGTGAGCTCGCCACGAGCGAAGGCGATTTGACGACGTCAATCCCTGTGAAGCGCCGCGATGAGTTCGCCGGACTCGCACGCGACTTTAACCAGTTCATCGCCAACTTGCGTCAGTTGATTCTTCAAGTGAACGACGTGACGACTGGCGTGTCAAAACAATCAACCCATATGTACGAAGAGTTGAAAGAACTTGATACGTACATGACGACGACCGCTGCGACGACAGAGGATTTGACCGCCGGTATGCAACAGACGGCGGCGAGCGCTCAAGAGATGAACGCTTCCGCCTCGGATATGGAGCGGACGATTCATCATATCGTGACGATGGCCGATGAGCGGAAAACCGAAGCGAGACAAATCGATGAGCGTGCCCTCTCCCTCAAGTCACATGCGGTAGAGGCGAAAGAGAATGCCATCAGCGTCCTTCAGTCGACACGCACAAACTTAGAGAAAGCGATGCAAGATGCGAAAGCCGTGCGTGAGATCGCGACGCTCACGAACGACATCCTCGATATCGCCGCGCAGACGAACCTATTATCACTCAATGCTTCGATCGAAGCGGCACGTGCCGGAGAGGCCGGACGTGGATTCGCCGTCGTCGCCGACGAGATTCGAAAACTCGCCGAAACGAGCCGGGCGACCGTCGAACGCATTCAAGTCATCTCGACGACCGTTCTTCATTCGGTCGATCATTTGAATGAAAGCTCTGGACAGATGCTCCACTTCCTCGACACGAACGTCTTGAAAGATTATGACCAACTTGAAGAGGCAGCCGGACAATATAGCGAGGACGCAGGTCGCTTCGAAACGACTGCGACCGAGTTCGCTGCCGCTGCCGGGGAGCTCGAACAATTGACGTCGAACATGATCGGTGTCATCCAGGACGTTGCGACGACCGTCAACAACGGAGCGCTCGGTACGCAGGAAATTGCTGAAAAAGTGACGATGTCCGTCGAACGCTTCGCCGAGTTGAACCATGCGACGGAACAGTCGCAACAAAAGATGGAAGAACTTGATTCACTGATTCGCCAATTCAAGGTATGACAAAAACCCGCCGACACGTGCTGTCCGGCGGGTTTTCTCATCAAGCGGCAGAGGACTGCCCTACTTTTTTCCGTTCGAGTTCGAATCGTTTTGTCTCGGCGACGACCACACCGGAGAGGAACAAGAGTCCAATCAAGTTCGGGATAGCCATGAGACCGTTGAACACATCCGAGATGGACCAGATCAAATTCAAGTTCGTCGTCATCGCACCGAGTCCCGCGACTAAAATGTAGAGGACACGATATGGGACGATCACTTTTTCCCCGAGTAAATAATACGCTGAACGTTCCCCGTAATAACACCAACCGAGGACGGTTGAGTAGGCGAAGAAGACAAGCGAGATCGTCACGATGATTTCACCAATAGGTCCTAAGAAGTAAGCGAACGAGGCTTGCGTCAAGGCAATCCCTTCAAGCCCTTCCGTATATTGACCACCCATAACGATCGTGAGTCCCGTGATAGAACAGACGATGAGTGTGTCGATCAACACTTGTGTCATCGAAACGAGTGCTTGACGTCCCGGGAAGTCGGTCTTCGCTGCTGCGGCCGCAATCGGTGCAGATCCAAGTCCTGCCTCGTTAGAGAACACACCGCGCGCGACCCCGTAGCGAATCGCGGCACCTAACGCACCCCCACCGATGGCTTCAGCACTGAATGTGCTCGAGAACATTGTCGATAAGGCACCTGGTACCAAATCAAGGTTCATGATGAGAATCACGAGCCCACTCCCGACATATGCGAAAATCATGAACGGGACGAAGATTCCGACGACTTTTCCGATTGATTTGACACCACCTAAGATGACGAATGCCGTGACCGCCATCATGACGATCCCTGTCACAACCATTGGGATGTTGAACGAGTTGTTCAAGGCGAGACTGATCGAGTTCGTTTGGACCCCGTTCCCAATCCCAAAGGCTGCGACCGATGCAAAGACGGCGAACAAGACGCCGAGCCACTTTTTCTTTAGTCCGTGTTCTAAGTAATACATCGGACCCCCGGCAATCTCACCGCGTTCATCGACGACACGATATTTGACCGCCAGGATAGCCTCAGCGTATTTCGTCGCCATCCCGACGAAACCAGATAACCACATCCAAACGACAGCACCCGGTCCCCCGAGGACAATCGCCGTCGCGACACCGACCATGTTTCCGGTACCGACCGTGGCCGCCAATGCCGTCATAAGTGCTTGGAAATGCGAGATGTCCCCACGTTGCTTTTTCTTCGGTTGTTCTGGTTTTGGTATAAATGCCTCTTTCAGACCGACCCCAAGTCGCGTCACTTGGATAAATCCGAGACGGACGGTCAGGAAAATCCCTGTCCCGACGAGTAATATGAGTAAATGTGGCCCCCAGACGAGATTGGATAAACTCGTCAGCCAACTTTCAATTTGATTCACCGTGTTGCTCTCCTCCTACGTTCTTGATTTGAGCGCTCTCCCTATATTTTTCAGAACATTCACAATCGAGTCAAGGTACACCGCCTAAAGAAAGCGTTTTCAACACGTTATATAATTGTAATATTTTCCTTGAACCCTTATTCTTAAAAGCTTCTTAAAATTTATTTCGAAATATGATTGTAATATATATTCAAGTGCATGAGCCCGGATTTCATGATCACTACGAACCGTTAATCGATAGACTACATCTCAATCAGAAATGGAGTGGTTGCAACCGTATAAAGCACGCTCGAAGCGGCTTGATAGCAGCGACCGAGTCGCGATGCGCTGCCCTGCTTGCTCCTAGGAAAGTGAGCCGGCACAAAAAAGACTGTAGACCCATGCGTTGTCTACAGTCTGAAACCGTTCATGACTTTTCCTTCCGTTTCTCGTTTTACGAACGAATAGCAGCCACGACTTCTTCGACGTGACCTTTCACTTTGACGTTGCGCCACTCCTCTTCGATATAGCCGTCCTCGTTGATCAAGAAAGTCGAACGGACGATGCCGTAATATTCTTTCCCGTAATTTTTCTTCAACTGCCAGACGCCGTAAAGCTCGGACACTTTATGTTCCTCGTCCACGAGTAAATCAAATGGGAGGTCATTCTTGGCGATAAAGTTTTGATGTTTCTTTTGACTGTCGGCCGATACCCCAAGGACGACCGCGCCTTCCATCTTCGGCAACGCATCGCGGAAATCGCATGCCTCGGTCGTGCAACCAGGTGTCGAATCTCGAGGATAGAAGTATAAGACGACTTTCTTGCCGAGATAGTCCTTTAATGAAACCATCTCTCCGTTTTGGTTCGGTAATGAAAATGTTGGTGCGAGCATCTGCTGTTCCTCCTTAGCCAAACGATGGGTCGACAAGTTGTTCGTCATAGCCATCGATCGCTTCTTCTAATTTTGTCTTTAACGGGTCAAGCACTTCGATATACTCGACTGGATCTTCCGTTGCAGCCGCTTTTCGGAGCGTCTCCTCGTTATCGGTGTACCACGTCTCATACGCTTTGAAATAGTCGGTCATGATGGTTTGGTTCTCCTCGACCGTCAACGTTTCCGCCATGAGCAGGAAGACGTTATTGTCTGCCTCGAGCGCCATATAGTCCGTCTGTGCGTTGACTTGGTCATAGATCGGACCAGCCTCATCTTCCGGAATCTCGGCGAGACGGGCGTTCGCTTCGGCATTCACTCCGTACTCGTTCGCCTGGACACCGATGAGTAACTCTCCGACCTCGGCAATCACGTCTTTTGGTAAAGCGGCCGGTGTGATGACTAGTGACCACTCATCCCCTTCCTTCACAGCGATTTTACTGAGTCGGTTCGGGAGCGGGTTCCCTTCTTCATCGATCATCTCATGGACAAGGAACGCCACGTCTTCCTCTTCGTTGACCCAGCTCTTATAAATCTCACCAGGAGACAATTGACGGGTGACGGCACCAGTCGCCGGAATCTCGGTCAACCGGCCAGCATAATCAATTGATGCGAGTGCCTCAGCGTCTCCAGACTCAAGTGCCGTCTGATAGTCTGCGTACACGTTCGTGACAGCGTCCGGCAATGCGCGGTCTGTCTCTTCTATCACCGTCTCTTCCTCGTTCCCACATGCCCCGAGCATGAAGACGAGGAGTAGCGGAATGAACCATTTTTTCATGTTGTTCGTCCTTTCTAAAGCCGTGTTCTCCCCCATCCTATCACGTCTCGATTTCTTGCTCCAATGCCATGTGTTTCTGGAAAATTGTTTCACTAGGATTTCTACGATAATTTCGATACAATACAGACGTAAGCGCTTTAACGCTCAACATCACTTTAAGGGGGAACGAGAATGATTCCATACAAACATGAACCATTCACAGACTTTACACAAAAAGAGAATGCCGAAGCAATCCAAGCGGCAATCGAGAAAGTGAACGGTGAGCTCGGGAAAGACTATCCGCTCGTAATTGGTGGGGAAAAGGTTACGACGGAAGGTAAAATCACGTCTTACAACCCGGCTAACAAAGAAGAAGTGATCGGTCGCGTGTCAAAAGCGAACCAAGAGCTCGCAGAACGTGCGATGCAAGAAGCACTCACAGCATTTGACTCATGGCGCCATGTCGACCCGGCTGTCCGCGCCGACGTCTTGTTCAAAGCAGCGAACATCGTCCGCAAACGTAAGCATGAGTTCTCGGCTTACCTCGTCAAAGAAGCGGGTAAACCGTGGAACGAGGCAGATGCGGATACAGCGGAAGCAATCGACTTCATGGAATATTATGCACGTCAAATGCTCGAACTCAAACCAGGCAAGAAAGTGGAGAGCCGCCCAGGCGAATACAACCGGTATGACTACATCCCACTCGGGGTCGGGATCGTCATCAGCCCATGGAACTTCCCATTCGCAATCATGGCCGGTACAGCAGTTGCGGCCATCGTCGCCGGTAACACAATTCTCTTGAAACCAGCTTCGACGACGCCAATCGTCGCTGCGAAATTCGTCGAAGTGATGGAAGAGGCAGGTCTTCCAAAAGGCGTGCTCAACTTCATCCCGGGACCGGGTGCAGAAGTCGGGGACTATCTCGTCGACCATCCGAAGACACGCTTCATCAGCTTCACAGGATCGCGTGATGTGGGACTCCGCATCAACGAACGTGCGTCTAAGTTGAACGAAGGTCAAATTTGGCTCAAACGCGTGATCGCGGAGATGGGTGGAAAAGATACGATCGTCGTCGACGAATCAGCCGACCTCGAGCTCGCTGCACAATCGATCGTGAAATCGGCATTCGGTTTCTCTGGTCAGAAATGTTCGGCTTGTTCACGTGCCGTCATCGTCGACAGCGTGTATGATACGGTACTCGACCGTGTCGTCGAACTCACGAACGAACTCTCTGTCGGAAACACAGAGAAGAACGAACACTTCATGGGACCAGTCATCGATGCATCGGCCTTCAAGAAGATCACATCGTACTTCGATGTCGCAAAAGAAGAAGGACGCATCGTCGCAGGTGGGAAAGCAGACGATTCAACAGGCTACTTCATCGAGCCGACTGTCGTCGCAGACGTCGACCCGAAAGCACGCCTCATGCAAGAAGAGATTTTCGGACCAATCGTCGCCTTCACGAAAGCGAAAGACTTCAAAGAAGCAATCGATATCGCGAACAACACAGAATACGGCTTGACAGGGGCGGTCCTCACACGTGACCGTATGAATCAAGAATACGCTCGCCAAAACTTCCACGTTGGGAACCTTTACTTCAACCGTGGTTGCACAGGCGCAATCGTCGGCTATCAGCCGTTCGGTGGATTCAACATGTCAGGTACGGATTCAAAAGCAGGTGGCCCGGATTACATCCAACTCCACATGCAAGCGAAAACAACATCTGAAACGTTCTAATCAAAAAGGAGACGCTCCCCCGATGGGACGTCTCCTTTTTAGTGTGCTTTAAATGTCTGCTCGAACATGATGGCGATTTCTTCTTGATGAACCAGGAATAATTCGAACAAAGTCGGGTCGAACGCCCCTTCCATATTTCGCATCGCAAGAATCGCATCCTCATGAGTATAGGCCGGTTTATACGGTCGGACCGTCCGTAGTGCGTCATAGACGTCGATGATGGTGACGATTCGAGCCGCAAGCGGGATGTCTTCCCCTTTCAGTCCTTGGTTGTACCCGGTGCCGTCCCAGCGCTCGTGATGATACAGTGCGATGTGATAGGCCATTTGAATGAAGTAATTCTGAGGGAACTGTGTCTGCAAATCCTTCAACACTTCGCCGCCGACACGCACATGGTCGCGCATGAATACCCATTCCTGGTCGGACAGTTGATTCGCTTTGAGTAAGATTGCGTCCGGAACAGAGATTTTGCCGATATCATGGAGCGGTGCCGCGAGACGGATTCCTTCGATGAAGAGCGGTGACACTTCCGGATGGTGATGATCGTATAAAATCGTCGCGAACAGCGTCGACAAACCCTGCACCCGCTCGATATGGTTCCCCGTCTCGTTGTTACGGAGTGCGGACAAACGTAACAGCGTGCGGACAAGCCCCTCTTGATAATCGATCAATTCTTTTTCACGCTCGGCGAGGACCCGCTGCGCTTCTTCCCGCCCGGCCTCGATGCGGTGTCGCTCGACCGCCCCGAGCAGCGCATTGCTGAAATCTTGTAGCGCCTGTTGTTCGTACTCCGTGTACGTCCGTTCCGAGACGACGGAATCAAACCCGACAAATCCCTGACACGACTTCCCTTGCATCATGGGGACCGCGAGCAAACTTTGAATCGCTTGCGGTTCTAAGATGGCGCGGACGTCGCTCCCTTCAGGTAGATCGACGACCCGTGGAATATACATCGTCTCACCCGCCACATGGGTATTCACCCACTCGGGCAGCACATCAATCGGCACGTCTTGAAGATTGTCCATTTCAGCCGTGATTCCTTCGGCGCACCATTCGAACGTGTTATGGCAGACTTGATTCGTAAAATCATAATCGAAGACATAGACGCGGTCGACCGCGAAATAATGTCCAAGTTCGGCTAGCGATTGGTCAACCCGCTTTTTGAAATCCGCAATCTCTGTCGTTAAAAAGCGATTGAGGAGTGACGAAAGCAGGTGATGGAGTCGCTCTTGTTGTTGTAACTGTAACGTCAATGATTCGTGCGAAGTTGCCATGTGCCAAACCTCCCTTATCGTTCAAATACATACATGCATTCGTTCCATGCACTTATTTTACCCATTTTTCAGTTTTTTCATCCTAGTTCAACCATTTGAAAAACCGGGTGATTGTCACCCGGTTTTGATTAGACTTGCTTTAACAGATTGGCCATCTCGATGGCAGAAGTCGCCGCTTCCCACCCTTTGTTGCCTGCTTTTGTTCCTGCACGCTCAATCGCCTGTTCAATCGTCTCCGTCGTCAACACGCCGAAGATGACCGGGACTTCGGATTGATAGCTCGCCTGGGCGATCCCTTTTGCCGCTTCGTTACAGACGTAATCAAAATGCGGGGTCGCACCACGGATGACGGCTCCGAGCGTGATGACCGCGTCGTATTGTTTGCTCATCGCCATTTTTTTCGCGACGAGCGGGAGTTCAAATGCTCCTGGGACGAAGGCGAGCGACACATCCTCTTCCTTCACTCCATGACGTTTCAAGGCATCCTTCGCCCCGTCAAGCAGACGCATCGTGATCAAGTCGTTGAACCGTCCGACGACGATTCCAATCTTTAAGCCTTCTCCAACTAAGTTTCCTTCAAATGTATAGGTCATGTCCATGTTCCTCCAATATGATTCATTTTGAGTTGTTTCGTCAGGCGATACGATTCGTTTGCTTCATGCGCACCGACATGAATCGGAACGCGTTCGACGACTGTGATGCCACATGATTCCAAGGCATCGACTTTATCGGGGTTGTTCGTCATGAGCCGGACACGGGTGACGCCAAGATCACGAAGCATCGCCGCGCTCACCCGATAGTCCCGAAGGTCCGGATGAAACCCGAGTGCCACGTTCGCCTCGACCGTATCCAATCCATTCTCTTGAAGGGCGTACGCCTTCAGTTTGTTCAACAGTCCGATGCCTCGCCCTTCTTGACGCATATAGAGCACGATGCCCGATTCCTGCTCGATTCGTGCCATCGCCGTGTCCAGTTGCGGACCGCAGTCACATCGGAACGAACCGAAGACGTCACCGGTCAGACATTCGGAGTGAATGCGAACGAGCGGGACCTCCTCAAGTGTCTCCGTCACGAGCGCCACATGCTCTTCACGGTCCATTCGATTCTCATACCCTATCATGCGAAACGTTCCTTTTGAGGAAGGTAGGGACACGTCCGCAACACGTGTGACGAGGTTCTCCTCCATATATCGGACTAACGCTTCGATAGTGATGAATGCCAACCCGTGGCGTTCAGCGACTTGTACCAAATCAGGTACGCGTGCCATCTCCCCGTCCTCTCGAATGATTTCACAGATGACCGCGACCGGCTCACTTCCTGCGAGTCGCGCCAGGTCGACAGACGCTTCGGTATGACCTCGGCGAACGGAGACGCCTCCCTTCTTCGCAATGAGCGGGAACAGATGTCCAGGACGTTGAAAATCGGATGGATGGGACGATGGGTTCGCTAACTCACGAACGGTGTGAGACCGTTCACTCGCCGAGATACCAGTCGTCGAATCGATATGGTCGACACTGACCGTGAAGGCGGTACCGTGTGGGTCTGTACTGTTCGTCACCATCGGCGCGAGGTCGAGACGAACTGCCACTTCTTCTGCTACGGCGCTACAGACGAGTCCTTTCCCTTCCGTGATCAAAAAGTTCATCGTTTCCGGTGTCATCTTGTCACCGAGTACGACAAAGTCCCCTTCATTCTCACGGTCCTCATCATCCACGACGATGATGGGACGTCCTCGTCTCAGTTCCTCAACCGCCCGTTCAATCGAATCAAACATTACCATCCCGCCTTTCCATATCCTTGTTCCGCCAAAGACTCGAGCGTCATCTTCGACTGCCCGACGACCTTTTCCATATATTTTGCTAACAGATCACATTCTAAATTGACTAAATCACCCGTCTGTTTCATCCCAAGCACGGTCTCGCTGTATGTGTGTGGAATCAAGGACAGGGTAAACCCACGCTCTGACACGTCAAACACAGTCAAACTCGTTCCATCTACAGATATCGAGCCTTTCGGGACAATGTAGGAAAGGAGCGCGCGGTCACACTGGATATCAACATAGACCGCATTCGCGAGAGGACGTTTCTTCGTGATTCGCCCGACCCCGTCGACATGACCGGATACGAAATGTCCGCCAAACCGTCCGTTCGCCGGCATCGCTCGTTCGAGATTGACAGGTGTTCCAGGCTTGACCCCATCTAGACTCGATGCCTTCAATGTTTCTGGCATGACATCGACAGAGAACGTCGCGTCATCGAACGTCGTCACCGTGAGACAGATCCCATTCACGGCAATGCTGTCCCCGAGCTTCACATCCTCAAGCACTTTCACAGCGGACAAAACGAGTCGTAAAGATGGTCCGTTGCGCTTGACCGCTTTGACTGCTCCGATTTCTTCTACGATTCCCGTGAACATCAGAGCGCCCCCTTTCGAAGGACGACTTTCAGGTCGGGTCCAATCGTTTCGACCTGATGAATCGTAAAACGGGATATCCCATCGATCGTCCCTTCCTGCTGTGAGCGATAGACGCCATGCTTCCCACCGAACACCCGTGGTGATTGATAGGCGACCCATTCATCCACGTAGCCTCCGTCAAGAAGTGAGGTGACAAGCGTCGGTCCGGCCTCGATCAACACACGCCCAATCCCATTTGCGTATAGCGTCTCAAGAACCGTGCCGAGTGACGTATAATCGAATAATTCGATACTGACGGCTTGAGCTCGTTCACGTCGTTCTGCCTCATCTGACGAAGTGAAGAGGAGCACCGGGACGTCTTCGGCGGTACGTGCTAACGTACTAGCGAGCGGTAACCTTAGGTCACGGTCGAGCACGACTCGTTTCGGCTGTCGCGTCACGCGGTCCAATCGAACCGTAAGCGATGGGTCATCCGCGAGCACCGTTCCAATACCGGTCAAAATCGCATCGACCGTGGCACGAAGTTCATGCACATCACGACGGGCTTCCGAACTCGTCACCCATTGACTCTCCCCCGTCTCTAAGGCAACTTTCCCATCGAGGCTCGTTGCCGTCTTCAAGATGACGTATGGTCGTTTCGTCTCAAGCGACCGCAAAAATGCCGGATTCAAGGCACGCGCCTCTTCCTCAAGTAGACCCACATCGACTTCGACACCGGCCGCTTGCAGGCGCACGATCCCATTGCCTGCGACGAGTGGATTCGGATCTTTCATGGCGACGACGACACGTTTGATGCCCGATTCTACAATCAAATCGGCGCACGGCGGTGTCTTACCGTGATGCGAGCACGGTTCGAGCGTGACATATAAAGTCGCCCCGGATGCAGCCGCACCGGCCATTCGAATCGCATGCACTTCAGCATGTGGTTCGCCCGCCTTAAGGTGGGCACCCATTCCGACGATACGCCCGTCTTTCACGAGAACGGCACCGACGAGTGGATTGACACCGGTCTGTCCATCGGCTGATTTCGCCAATTGAATGGCCTGTTCCATGTACTGTTTCATCGTTCTCCCTCCTTTTTCCGTACAAACAAAAGACCCTAAGGAGCAGTCCTTAGGGTCTTGGTGGGAGGGTTTCGTCGAATTTTGGCAAGCCAAATAAACGTTTTCTATACAGAAAAGCGTACGACGAAGCACAGGTCACGTGGACCTGTTTTTTGTTCCTTCTCCCATCCAGACTATACTGTCGGCTCTAGAGTCTCACTAGATCCACCGTTCGCACACGTGCGCCCGGGTCACGGACTTAGGGCATAGGCCCATCACCGCCGGTTGGGAATTTCACCCGACCCCGAAGGAATATTTGTTTGTACAGGTTTACTGTATCGCAATTGTTTTTATTTCGCAAAACAAAAAACGCTACTCGTGAGAGTAGCGCCTCGATTATGCGAGAAAGAGGACGACGAGAAGCCCAACAATCCAGCAGTAATATGAAAAATACTTCAATTCGCCTTTTGCCATGATGTGCTGGAACCACTTCAATGAAATGGCAGTCAACACGTATGATGCGATAAATGCCAAAAGGAGCGGACCGAACAAATCACGCGTGTCTGGGTTTGTGAACAACGTCGGACCGTCCAAGATCATCGTCCCGAGACTAATCGGAATGAACAGGAAGAACGAGAACCGAAGCGCGGATTCCTGTTTGATCCCGAGGAGCATCGCCATGACGATAGTCGCCCCGGACCGGCTGATCCCAGGAATGAGCGCCACGGCCTGAGCAAGTCCGATCAATACGGCGTCAAGTAGCGTAATGCCACCGTCGCCCTTGTTTCCTCGCATATTCCGGATGAACCAGAGGGCGAGTCCCGTAATGATGAGTGTATAGCCGACTGTCGCCACGCCACCGAGCACCTCGGCGATCCAGTCACCAAACAGGACACCGAGCACACCGGCCGGAACGGTCGCGACAAGTAACAGCCCGATGAACTTCACGTCGACCATCGTCTCATTCGAACGGTCTTTCTTAAATAAAAACGTCCACAAACTCATGATGAGACGAACGACGTCTTGACGATAGATTGTTAAAACCGCAAGAAGCGATGCAAAGTTTACGAAAACTTCAAATGACAATCCCGGCAAGTCAATGTTAAATAGTTCTTGGAAGATGACAAGATGTCCGCTCGATGAAATCGGGATGGGCTCTGTGAACCCTTGAATCAATCCAAGTAACGTATAAAATAACCAAACTGTCATAGTGATGATCCTCTTTTCTGTTTTTCACTCAATGCGGCTATTTTAGCAGAATCGGTCTTTCATTGACCAGCCATTAAAATTTTTTTGCCGTAATTTCAATATTTGATTGATTAGTCTGAAAATTAAATTTATTATAGAAGGGTACTCATCTGGAGCGAAGGCGATGACCCCAACTCTCCAGCTGGGTACTTTTTTATAAAAATATTACAAATTTGGGTGATTAAAACTTTATGTTTACATTTCTCTCGAAATTCGATTTAATTTGTAATAGAACTGTTACCATTTTTTGAAATTATCAACTGCGACTTTAGTCCTATCCAATTCCTAGGAATTGTTTAAAATTTTTCAAAATCACGTTAATAAATCCGAAAAACAATCCGATAGTATGATTGTAGGAGCATTTTTTTATCTTTGTCGGTTCAGATTTGAGTCCACGGAAGGAGGAACCATCATTGAATCAAACGCTATCCACTAAATCCCATCACTTGTCTACCGAACAGCAAAGGATGATCCATTGCATTCGTCTTCTCGGGGACTTGTTGAAGGAACGTCCACGCCGTTCTGTCTATCGCCGCTTCGCAATGGAACAGAATTGGCCGTCTCCTGAGTCGATCATTCGTCAGTTCGGGTCATGGGCTGAGGCACTTGCCATCGCAGGCTATGAATGGCATGGAGAGTCAACCGTCGAATTGCCAGACAAAATGCCGAAGTATACACGCGAGGACATCATCGAGACGCTCGCCATTTATTCGCGAGACATGGGCTCGATCATCACCTTGAAGAAGTATCAGCAATGGCGAAAGCTCCATCCGAAGGCACCGAGCCATTATCATATAGTCAAGACGTTCGGTTCGTGGCATGATGCCTGTGCCGAGGCAGGACTTGAGGCGAGTGTGACCTATTCGAAAACAGAACTCTCGAACGCCCTTCGTGAAGCCATTCAGGAAATGGGCTTCTCGCTCTCATTCGAAGCTTATCGTGAATGGGCAAAGCGCAACAACAAACCTTCAACGAAAGCGATCTTGCATCGCTATGGCTCCTGGTCAGCCGCCGTTCATGCGGTTGAATCTGAACTTTATAATACGAACTCATAATCATTTCATACGAAAGGAGGATCCACCATTTTGGGGATCCTCCTTTCATCTGACCTCTGTCGACAGATCATGATAGTGGGCGACACGATCTCGCCCGTTAAATTTCGCCCCGACATACATGGCCCGGTCCGCATGTCGCAAGACTGTATCGAGGTCTTCATATTCATAAATCGTTTCAATCCCGATACTCGCCGTCACCGTGATGCGCGTGCCTTCTGTCCCAAAATCATGGCGCTTCAAGGCGTTTCGTATCTTTTCGCCGACCAGATTGGCGGCCGCCTCATCCATTCTCGGGAAGACGAACACGAACTCTTCGCCTCCGTAGCGCGTCACCAAGTCCGTCGCTCGAACATTGCGAGTAAAGAGTTGACCTGCTTCAATCAACACCTCGTCCCCGAATGCATGACCGTATGTGTCATTGATCGATTTGAAGTGGTCCAAATCGATCAAGAAAACAGAGAGCGGATAGGACGCCACATCGTTCAAACGTTCTTTCGTCCAACGTCGTAGTGCCCGCTGATTATGTAATCCCGTTAACGGATCTGTCAAACTCTCGTGTTGCAAACGTTTGCGTTCATCGATGCGTTCGATTGACCAAGATAACGTCTTGAGGAGGCGGTTCACTTCAACCGCAATCGGAGTTTCGTATGCCCCGTTTGCCGTCGTCGATACCATGCAGCTGACCGCCGTCTCCGCTCCCCAAACGGGTTGGATGACGAGCGCCGAATGGTGTAGTTCCTGTTGGTTTCGCTGCAATTCAGGATGCCATTCATGGAGCGAGTCATAGACGAAACACGGTTCGTCCTCATCATGATACCGTTCAATCGTGAAGGCATCCGGCACACTCGGGATGACGCGACCGGTCATATCATAAAACGTCCGCTCCCCTTTTCGATTGACCTGTAGCCAACCACGCTCCACTTCGACGATATCACGTAGACCGTTCCAAAACTTCTCAATCAACAATTGCTCGCTGTCCACGCGGTACAGCTGTTCTTTCAAGCGTTCGACTTGATCGACTCTCGACTTGGTTTCTTCCGTCTCCGTCGCTTTCGACATCGTCATCTTTAGGACAGATAGTACGAAGAACGTGACGATGAGTCCGACATAACCGAAGACGAGATACGACTCGATGGCAATCATCGAGAACAAAAGCTCGAGTGACACGACGAGCCAATCAAAGCGAATCAATCGCCACATAATCGGGAACGGGATCCGTTCTCCAACCATGAAGTAGGATAAAGCAAAACTCATCGTCAAGACGAGGAACAAGGTGCCTAAAAACGCCAACATCGCCACGCCTTGTTGCATCAAATGAATCGGCTCTCCGATCCGTCCACCGAGAGCGATATAGGCGAGCCCCGGCAACAGAACGAGCAGACATTCAATCACCGTGTTGAGCGGATAGAAATGAAGGAACCGTCGTCGCCCGACGCGACGATTGAAGGCTCGCGCCTGAAACGTGAAGAGGAGCAATTGCCCCATCAACAGTGCGGGCGCTAGTCCGTATAAAAAGAATGTGATAAAGACAAACATCTCATGGAACGTGAAGTGAAGATGCCTGCGCTTTAAAGGATTCATGACGAACAATGCCCCAAGCGTATAGATGAACCAAAACAACGGCCAGTCGAACGCCTCAAGGTTTTGGAAAGTCAAATACGTCACTCCCGTGAAGACGAGCGTCCACGCGAACCAGCTCCGAACTAGGTACTTCCGAAATCGCATCGTCTTCCCCCCTTTTCTCGTTCATTTTTTCTAGTATGACCCGTAATGCAAAAACATTCCAGCAATTGTTTGAAAGTTGAGACAATGAAATATTGAAATGATTCCCAATTTGATGTTTCGCTTTTCTAGATGTCGGCAACAACTTGGATAAAGGGGGCTAACCATGGACTTTTCTCTATTTCTGATCACGTTTTTGATCATCTATTCGCTCACTATCACACTTCTCTATTTGCGGAAACAAAAGAATACGTAAAAGGGCGATCCTCGTAGGAGGACCGCCCTTAATCATTATTTCGCTTTCAAATAAGAAATTCCAATTGACCCGGATCCCGTATGCGCCCCAAGAAGTGGTGCGAGTGTATCAACTCTGATCGGAATCGTGTCACCGAGTTGTTTTTTCCACTCCTCAGCAAGCTCAGGGACATTTCCGTGGAAAATCGAGACGTCCTGACATTCACCGGACTCGATTGCCGCACGTAACACTTCGAACAAATGGGCTTGTGCTTTCTTGTATGTGCGGACCGTTTGATACGGGACAATCAAACCGTCTTCGAATCGAAGTACAGGTTTCAATTGAAGCATGTTCCCGATGAGCGCCTTCGATTTAGAGATTCGACCGCCTTTTTGCATCTGCGTCAAGTTTTGAAGCGTCAATTCGATGCGGACGTCCTCGACGCGCTTCTTCATGTATGCTTCCACGTCTTCAAGCGCATCGCCTCTTTCGACGCGTTCAATCAACTCCTCGAACATAAGTCCCATCGTATAGATACCTGCCCGTGAATCGAAGGCGAGCAACTTGAACTCCGCAATCTCAGCCCCTTGAACGGACGCCGAATACGTCCCACTCAGGTCAGACGATAGGTGAATCGCGATGCCCATATCGTACTCTTCTTTCAATTTTTCATAGAGTGTGACGAAATCCCCGATCGCGGGCTGACTCGTCGAGACGCGCTCTCCCGCGTCAATCCACTCGTAAACCGTTTTCGCATCGACTTCGATTCCATCTTTATACGGCTGGTCCCCTTTGACGACATAGAGCGGGACAATGTGGATGTCAGGATGTTGCGCTAATGCATCTGGAAGGACAATCGTGCTGTCCGTGATGTAAGCAATCTTCATAAAGAGTTCTCCCTTAAAAAAAGTTTTTAGTACCTGGTTATATTATTTTATCACAGGTGAAGCGGTTTCACTATTTTTTCAAAACATCCTATGTGTAGCTCGTCCAATCACTTCTCGAAAAGGGTATACCTTAGATAACAAATAAAGGAGGCATGTGTGGCATGATCGAACTACGGAACGTCAGCAAAATCTATAAGACAGGCGACGTGGAAACGGCCGCCTTGAAAGACATCGACCTCACCATCCGGGATGGCGCGTTCGTCGTGATCCTAGGTCCAAGCGGGAGCGGGAAGAGTACACTGCTCAACGTCATCAGCGGACTCGACACGGTCACCTCAGGTAAGATCACGTTCGGCGACACCGTGCTGACCGACCTATCCGTCGATCAGATGACTGCTTTTCGACGCGACCATCTTGGCTTCATTTTCCAACAATACAACCTTCTTCAAAACTTGACCGTCTATGAGAACATACAAATTGGTTCTGACTTAACGAAAGACCCGCTGCCGATTGATGAATTGCTCGAACAAGTTGGGCTCACAGCGGCACGTGATAAATACCCCTATCAACTATCGGGCGGTGAGCAGCAACGTGTCTCCGTCGCCCGCAGCCTCGCCAAAAATCCCGCCATCATCTTTTGTGACGAACCGACGGGCTCACTCGACGAGGAAAATTCGAAGAGAGTACTCGAACTATTGGAACGATTGAACAAGACGTATCAAAAAACAGTCGTCGTCATCACACACAATAATGGAATCAGTGAGATGGCGGACGATGTCATCAAGATGAACTCCGGTCGAATCGTGGAGGTGACCCATCATGAGACCCGGGTCGCGGCACGTGACATCCATTGGGGATAAGGGGGTGGCAACATGCTGTATAAAAACGTCTGGAAGACATTAAATCGGAAGTGGATGCAACTCCTCGCCATCGCCATCATCATCGTCATGAGTTCACTCACGTACACGATGATGTTCTATGGCATCAGTGGAATCGAGGTCCCGACTGAAGAGTATCTGGAAGAATCGAATCAGGAAGACTTTGCGATTGACATGCTCAATCGGGTGACGGAAGAGGAGTTACGCGACCCCGCTCTCGCCACGCTCGCGGAAACAGGAACGTTCACATTGGCTGACATCAAACAAGCCGATGCGGAAGTCTTCAATCGTCTGATCGCATCGCGAATCGCTGCCGTCGAACAGGAGATGCCGGATGCTACGATTGAACTCCGTGACTTAAAAACCATCACCTACACGTTCGATGATATTGAACATCGGGGATTGATCGTCAAAGAATCAGACACGATCAACCGTTCCTACCTCGAAGCCGGTGATCGACCGAGAGCGAATGACGAAGTCGCCCTCAATAAAAAATATGCAGAGGAGAACGGTATCGACATCGGAGACACAATCGACATCGGCAAACCGTTCACGGTGAGTGGATTTGTCCTTTTTCCGGACTATACGCTCCCACTCTTCGATGATAACTTCTTCAACTTGGA
This sequence comes from Exiguobacterium sp. s43, assembly GCF_018617255.1. Classification (GTDB taxonomy): domain Bacteria; phylum Bacillota; class Bacilli; order Exiguobacteriales; family Exiguobacteriaceae; genus Exiguobacterium; species Exiguobacterium profundum. The sequence continues at coordinate 530,465 of NZ_JACSJT010000001.1, read as the reverse complement.
CCCTCGTTCACAGACCCTCCTCTTGATGACGGATGAATCGTTCGAAACATTCATCGGGCAAGAGTCTTTCCGACTGTCCGGGGTGACCGATCAAGCGATCAAGACCGACATAGACCTCCCGTTTGTCGTCTCGGTCATGGAGACGGAAAATATTATCCGAAGTGGTGCCATCTACAGTGAGATTTCATCCGGCAAGGCGATGGCGCTCGGACTCAGTCTCTTTATCGTTTCTATCGCTGTAATCATCGTCGCCATCCTGATCTCGAATATGCTCGAGGCGGAACGAGGACAAATCGGACTGTTGAAGGCGATTGGTTATAGTCGTCGGCAAATCGCATCGCCTTACTTGGTGCTCATCTTGGTTTTCGCATTCTTTATGCTCATCATCGGTTATTTCCTGGGGCTTTATTTCGCGAACCCGTTGAAAGAACTCTATCTCGACTTCTATCTTTTACCGTCCATCACCATCGCCCAAAGTCCACTCGTGTTCGTGACAGCCGTGTTTGCCCCGCTCCTCTTCTTTGCGCTCGTTGCAGGAGCTGTCATCTATAAAATTATGGGTGAGAGCGCCCTTGCCCTCTTGTCACCACGGGACAATGTCTCATTGAATCGACTCAGTCGACTTGTCAGTCGCCTGTTGAGACGGGCGAGTGGCAAGACGAAGTTCAAATATTTGTATGCCGTCAAGAGCACGGGGAGTTTTCTCATCTTCTTTCTCGGGATCCTCTTCTCGACGATTCTCATCGTTTTCGCCCTCATGATGAACGGCGCCGTCGACCGTATGACCGTTGGCGGATTGAACGAAGCGGTGTATGAATACGAGGCGTATACAGACGGGACACCGGTTTTAGAAGCGGGACAAGAACCGTTCCTCACCTATCCGTTCGCCTTTGTCGAAGATAACCTGATCACCTTGAAGGGACTAGACTTCGACAACACCTTGTTCCCACTCCAAAACGAAGATGGGGATGTGTTGACACTTGAACCCGACGGCCTTGTCGTCTCCTCCTCACTCGCGCTAAAACTCGGCCTCGATGTGGGTCAAGACATCGATGTCGCACTCGACGGGGACACGTTGACCTATCCCATTATCGGGATTGCCGATGAATTCTCTGGCGACTTCGCCTATTTGCCCCGGGCGACGTTAAGTGAACTTCTCACCGCTGGCGCAACGGATGACCTGTTCAACGGTATCTATGCGACGGAGCGTCCGAGCGAATCGGACTATTCGACTATTCTGTCACGTCAAGGGTTGATCGATCAGTCCGAATCGATCAACCAATATATGAATTTCATGATGAATGTCTTGATTGGTGGGGCGTCCCTCATCGCTTTCAGCATCCTGTTCGTCTTGACGGCACTGACGGTCGAGAAGAACTATTACGTCATCTCCTTGTTGAAAGTGATGGGATATCAAAAACGGGAAGTCCGCTCGATGATTTTGAACAGCTACTTCATCTACGCGCTCATCTCCGCCCTCTTGAGCATCCCCATCGCCCTGTTGACGCTTCGGGTCATCGTCGTCGTCTTCGCGGAAGATTATGGGCTCGTGCTCCCACTTGAATTTGAATGGATCTATATCGTCTATACGCTCGGTGCAGTCGTTCTCCTCTTCTTCATGAGTACATTCATCAGCCGCCGAAAAATCGATCAAATCCCACTTCAGGAAGTTTTAAAGACGTATCAAGAATAATTCATGCCAAAATAGGGCATAATAAGAGATAGACCAGGTCTCTCCTGAGGAGAGACCTGACTTTTGCAGAAAAGGATGATACACATGAATCGTACACAAGTCATGCTCGCCATTCCCGGAAACTGGTCTTCCGCAGAAGGCGTCAGCGAACAAATCAGTTTACATAGTGAAGGCTACACGATGGCTGGTCTGTTGTTGCTCGAAGATGAGACAGGGAAGGCGTTCACCGTAGAAGTCGTCGAACGTGACCCAGCCCTCGCCGAGGCGATGATTCACGCGAGTTCTGGCGGGTTCACCCCGAAAGTCGCGAAAGGAATCGCTCGTCATACGCATGTCGTCTACTTGATTGTCGACGTCAACGATTTGACAGACGTCGCCGCTGCACGTCGTGCCGCAAACGCCGTCTTAAACGCAGGTGGAGTTGGCGTCATGGTCGAGTCAGCTGGTGTCTCTTACTCGAAAGACGAGTGGCAAGAATCAAAAGAAGAAGACCTCGCACTCGACTATTCGCTTCTCACGGCTATCACAGAAGAAGAGAACGCCTATATGTCATGGGGAATGAAAGCGTTCGGTCATGCAGACGTGGCTGTGCCGATGACACTCGACATTGAAGATGCCATCCACGTAATCCATTCGTTCAACTTCCACCTCATCTCAGGTGGCGCGATGTTCGGCGATGGCGACCATTTCGCCTTTGAAGACGGTCGCGCCTTCACGGTCGAGATGGGAGAAGATGAGCGGACGACCATCGACAACTTGTTGCATAACCCGTTTGGCTTGATTTATCTCGTCCCACAAGCAGCAGAATAAGAAAATGGAGCGCCCCGCGGTGCTCCATTTTTATGTGGTCGTCAGTTTCGCATAGATGGCGAAGAAGATGGCGAGTTCAATCATGATGATTAACGGTGAGACGAGAACGAATAGATGGAGGCCGGTGAACACGAGAATGAGCGCGACGAAAAACACGAAATAGCCCCAGTGCAACCGGCTTTCCGGGAAGCGATGATTGTGAAACACGAGCGTCGTCGACAAAAAGTAGACGAGAACGGCACCGAACGTCACCATCACTTCAAAGCGCTCATCCAACTCCCCGAGATACATCAGTTTCATCATGCTCGCCAGAACGCTGAGTGACATCCAAATGAACAGATGACCATACAAAATGATTTGACCGGTCCCGACCGCGTCTTTGTCCACTTTCTTTTCGATGTTGTCAAAGTATTGCCACCAAATGGCGATGAGGACGATGAATGCTAAAATCGAAAAGCTGATGGACCGAATATCCCCGTCTTGCGGCTCGAGCACCGCCAAGATACTGATAATGGATTCCCCTAAGACGATGATGGTCAAAAGACCAAAGCGTTCGAGCAAATATCCTAAGTTTATGGGCGTCATGGCCAAGCGTTTCCGACCGATGATCGGTACAATCAAATCTATGATGAGCCCGAGATACAGAACGACGTAGCGCAAGCTTCCATCAAAAAAGATGGATAACGACGAGACGCCGATTCCAATCCAAAAATAGGTGCCTAAAAAGCGTGCCGCCGAGTCTTGAATACGTCGATTTACCATCGTATACTGCAAGACCGTCATGACGCGCAAACCTAAGTAGCCAATGAGAAATGAATAGTAGTAGTCATCAAAATCCACGTTCAAGCTCGCCGTCATAATTAATACGAAGATCATCTGTCCAATTACGAACAGACGCTGGTGAATCGCATCCTCGAAAAAGCGGTTGATGAACATCGTCTGCCCCACCCACGCCCACCAAATCGGGATGAACATGAGGACGAACTTCGAGGCATATTCGAACGGGATGACACCATGATGGGTATGAAGAAGGACATGGGTCGCCGTCGCAATCGCAGCGACATAAACCAGGTCATAGAAGAGCTCTAACCACGTGGCTCGTTTTTCTTCCATCTAGCCCACCCCGGTTCAGTTCGCCAACACGTCGTGATACTCGGCATGTCGGTCGAACTGATTTTTCGTAAAGGGACAGAGTGGGATAATCGTCTTTCCTTCTTCCCGAGCATATTCGACCACGGCGACAACAAGTTTCTCTCCGATTCCCTGTCCTCGAAGTTCATCACTGACATACGTATGATCGACAATCAGTTTGTCCGCCCCCGTCGGCACGTAGTGCAGTTCTGCCGATGGCTTCGCCTCGTCCCCGACGTAAAACGTATTTTCCTTCTGTTTAATTTCCATTTACTCACCACTCTCCTCTTCTAGTTTTAGCGGGATAAAGAAATGGTCACGCATCGTCCAATCCATCTCGTCCATCAAGATGTCAAACGATGTAGACAAAAACGCTTGGACTTCCCCACTCGTTCCTTCATCAAGCGGCAAGAAAAATTCACTCTTCTCCGCGTCATAATAAGCCGCTTCCGGCTGTAGCGTCACGGTCGGTAGCGGTCTGAACAGGAACGGATAAGGCAAGACAAAATAGCTCGGTCGTTCCGTCACATCATCCCCAAGCCAAAATCCAAATTCAATCAACTGTTCATCGAAGGCGACGCGCTCGATCACTTTGTCTTCCGGAAACGGATGCTCGATCGGATAGATGACGAGCGAGGACACGTCGAACGTCCCCCAAAAGAGTGCCGGTTTGATTTTCCGGCATCGTAGCTTCGATAGGTACGTCAGCTGTTCGTGCGCCGCCCGTTGAAACAGCCTTAATCCTTGCCGGGCATACGCCGCATCATAAGCGAGCGGTGTCTCGTCCGTATCGAGAAGTCCTTGGAAGGTCATCTCCTGTGGTTTCGGGTTGATGCGTATGTCGACCCCATGCGTCCGCAGTCGATTGAATAAGTCGTCATGATAGGACTTGATTGTCTTCCCCGCTTCAATCGGGATGGCGTCTGTCTGATCTTCGACATGAACGACAAGGCAAGAACTTAGTAGATCCACATCAAGCTGGAGTGCCCGTTCCCCTTCAAACAACAGCCCTGTCGTGAACCCATTAACCGTGAGCGGTAGCGAGACATGCCCCCATTGCGGCTCAGGTGGGGCCAGTTGGAGTCTAATCTTCCCTAGTAGTTGGGAAATCAAATGCAAGGTCAACTTTGTATCATGCCAGTCCGAATGTAGTGGAATCTGCATCATCCATCATCCTCTCATCCTTTACACGCGCCACTATGGTCGCAAATCGGTCGCTTCCCGGATTGTCCACACCCGCAGAGCGTGGCCCGATACGTGGAGATGACCTCATCTCCTTGCTCGATTTGAAGGTCGCCACGCACCTCGATTTGTTGCCAGTCGTTTAATTTAACAGACGTCGGGACGTCCGGTTCCTCCGCATCTCCACCATCCTTCCGAACGAACTGCAGCGCACCGCTCGGGCAGCGTTCAATCACCGTCGCGACATCAGGAGCCTCGGCCCCATCCGGTAAGATCCACGGCTTCCGTTTCGTATCGAACACTTCCGGCAATCCCCGTACGCATTCCGCCGCATGGACGCAGAGCGACACATCATAGTACACATCAATCGATTCTCCCACGTATTGTTTGCCTCGCATCGAATCACCCCTTATGTGTTTGCGGGTATTTACCCGTTACACTATGAAAAAAACCCATCATCCCATGACAGGATGATGGGTCATATTCACGCTTGTCTCATTTCTTGCATGCGTTCGAGTTGATGCGTCAGTTCGCCGATCGGCACGAATCGTGCCCGGCGGAGCATTTCTTTCCCGTTGATGAAAAAGAGGACGACCGGCACGGTAAAGATGGAGAAGGCGCCTGCGACTTCCGGCACTTCATCCGAGTCTACCGCGACCGCCTCAATTTCTGGGAACTGATGGAGCATCTCTTCAATCTGAGGTTTCAGCGCATGACAGACACTGCATCCCGGATGTGACACGTAGACGAGCAGCTGTTCCGTGCTCGCAATCCGTTCATTCAATCCAGTCAAGGTTGTCATTGCTTCCATCTTGCATTCCTCCTACTTGATTAAGAGTTGAGCCACAAGACACCGACCGTCTCAAATCCGGCATGTACCGCAATCGAGGGACAGAATCGAGTCCGTACGACTTCAAGATCTGGTAATTTCGACTCGATGAGTGCGACGAGGTCATCTTGCATGTTCGGTGCGAGTGCCGTCTGAACGAACACCCGATTGTCCTTCACACCGTTTTCCGCGTGACGACGTTCGAGTTCACCGACCATCTCCGCATAAGCCTTCTTCAATGAACGGGCCTTTTTGAACGGGATGACTTTCCCCGTCTCATCGAGGGTGATGATCGGCTTGATGTTCAAGATGTTCGCAAGGAACATCTCACCGGAAGAAACACGACCGCCTCGGCGCATCGTCTCCATGTTTCCGATGATCATGAAGAAGTTCTTCTTATCTCGCCATGCTTCGAGAAGGGCGACGATTTCCTCTACTGACTTGCCTTCGGCTTCAGCGGCCTTCCCGATTCGGACGAGTTCTTGTTGCGCCTCGAGTGCGGCATGCGAGTCGATGGTATACACGGTAAAGTCAGCCGCTTCGGCAGCTGCTTTCGAATTTTTCGCCGTACTGCTCAATCCATTCGAGCAATGGACGGCGATGGCACAATCATATCCCTCTTCTTTCAAGCGTTCGTAGCGGGCGATGAAATCTCCGAAGATCGGTTGTGACGTCTTCGCTTCTTTCTTTTGGTCAATCATATACCGATGTAGGTCTTCGAGAGAGAGTTTGGTTTCACTATAGCCGTTCCCGTCCACGATCAATTGAATCGGAACGATATCGACACCGAGACTTGCTGCCTCTTCTTGAGAGAAGTTGGCCATACTGTCGGTAATCCATGCGATTTTTGTCATAACTAAAAAGCCTCCAATAGTCGTTCATTTTTGTCCAATCCCATTATACCTTATTTCCCGCCGCTATTCCTACTCGACCGAACGGGACGAAAAAACAGAGCGACACACGGTCGCCCTGCTCCTCTTCATTTGGTCGAGATCAATTTTGTATGGGCGAACTCATCATGCGGCAACTCGAGGTCTTTATTCGATTTCATCTGTTGAAGTGCACGGATGAGCGGAATCCCAAGCGTCGCCGGGTAGACGACGTCTTTATAGAGTGTCCGCTTGATGACTTGCTCCAATGAAAGCGGGCGTCCATCCGCACTCACGACCTTAATTCCGACGACACGGTCTCCTATCGTCTGACCGTTTCGATACAACATACAATAGACTTCTCCGGCCATCGTCACAACGGTCGGTAAGTAATACCGTTTCACTTCTTTGTCTGGCCAAATCTTCTTACGGACTGCCTTTTCAATCAGTTTTGCCGGTGTCTGAAAGACGAGTTGGTCGATTTGACCAGCGACGGCTCGTTTCCAAAGTGGGACTGCCACAGCAATCATCCTTTCTCTCGGTTCTAGCCTTTCAATTCCTCTTTTACCAGCTGACGAAACCCTGAGAACGGACATCCACTTCTAGCAAACAGGTTCGGTGTCTTGATCTGATTGTCGTAATGCTCGTGAAAAACGTGCGTCGTCGCAGGAGAGAGAGGCGGGATGAGCCAACTCCATTGCCCGGTGACGTCACGCCCCGCGTCCCGTTCGTTTTTTTCGAACCGCTTGAACTGTTTGGCAGCCGTATGGTGGTCGACAATGGTCACACCTTCCCGCTCGAACGATTGCAGGACGGCGATGTTCAATTCGACGAGTGCCCGGTCGCGCCAAAGCGACCGCTCTTTCGTCGTATCGAGCCCGAGTGACCGTCCGACGAGCGGCAACAAATCATAACGGTCCGTATCGGCCAAATTCCTTGCCCCGATTTCCGTCTCCATATACCAGCCGTTAAACGGGACCGAGGTAAACCGTAGACCTCCGATCTCTAGTTCCATATCCGCAATCGCTGGGACTGCGTGCCATTTGATGGTCCGTCCGTCAAACAAGTCCACATCCTCGTGCCGAATGTCCACCTCAAGCACGGCCTCACTCGGCAACTCAAACAAGCGGACGTCTCGCCCGTCCGTGATCATGAGCGGGAGGATATCGAACGGCGTGCCGGCTCCGACCCATCCGAGTTCTTTCGCGCGCTTCGTCATCGTGACGGACATCGGGTCTCCGATGATTCCGTCAGGTGTCTCATATCCCGCGTACCGAATCAATTGTGTGTTCAATAGTTTGAACTCGTTCGGAAGAACCGTCATCGTCGAACGGATTTTTCCGCCGTTCGTGGCGAACCGAAGGTGGTCGACAAGATGGGTGTAGACAGCCTCAAACGTATCGGCGTCCCGTGCGTCAATCACATGGAGTGTCTGCCAAAACAAGCGGCCGATGCAACGATTCGAATTCCGCCACGCCACCTTGGCACCCTCACACAACTCTTCCGTCGTCAATGAATAGGTGCCCGTGCGCTCAATTTCATCTTTGATTTCTCGGAGGCGTTCGGAAGGGTCGTCATGCCATTGCCGCATCCAGTCGCTCGCTTGTTCATACAGATTCATATCTAAGGTCTCCTCACTCGATTCTCTCTTTCTCCATCTTAGAGAAAAGGAGACCCCTGTTTCAACTATCTATTCTCACAGAAGACAAGTCGGATACTCAAGACCGCTCTGGCTGATGGACGAGTTCGATGTAGTCGGTGACTTCTTCGTTTTCGCTCACTTCCTGCTCGAGGGCGGTCATTTGCGCCTCGATGGTCGGACTTGATTCGTAGTCGGCGGCATATTGATACAGCCCATTCGTCACTTCAGTCATTCGACGTAAGCGGACAGGCAAGTCTGTACCGGATGCAAAACGAATGATGAACGTGACGTCTGAATTGCTTGAGTCAACCGCTCTCAATCGTCAGGATGAACCGTTTCTCGGGTTAACGCCTGTTCGTGATACGGCGCAAACTCTTCCGCATCGGCTGGAGATCATGCGCAGTTATCGAACAGCAGTCCCATCTTTTCATTCGAATCGATTAGTCGACCATTTGTATCGAGCACGTAAATGGCATCCGGATACTGTTCAATCAAGAGCGAATCCACATGGAACGGGAGAATCGGTCCAGCTGACAGCATATCCGTGACATCACCATTGACGCGATGAATCCACTTTTTGAAAATCGCCATACAAGCTCTCCTTTCGAAAGAGATGGAAGTTTCAAACGTAAATTCTCGTGTTCATACAAAATAAATAGTTTGTAAAGCATTAATTACCAATTAAACATAATTGTTCCATTGGAAAACCCCACTCGTTTCAAAGTGGGGTCAATGATTAGTTGCGTTCGAGGACGAACGTCTTGTATGCAGGCACGTTTACTTTTCCAGTTGCGCGCTTGATTGTCTTCGTTCCGGCACGGTCGCCATCAACAATTACGTTCCAGCTCCCTTTAGGAAGGGTGACTTGGACATTTGTCGGGTTGGCGTTATGCGTGATGAACAAGTCGTTCTTTTGACCCGGTGCATCTTCGTCAATCGTGTATGTGATGACGTTCGCTTCCGCTTTGTGGAATGTCAAGAATCGTTTCACGTCGCTCGCTTTTGTCATCCGAAGACCTGGGTTGGCTTTACGCATCTCAATCAAGCCTTTCATGTATTGAACGTCCGCCTTGCGGTCGGCCGCCCGTTTCCAATCGAGCTGGTTGATTGAGTCTGGTGATTTGTAGGAGTTGTGGTCGCCTTCCTTCGTGCGCATGAACTCTTGTCCAGCGTGGAGGAATGTCGTCCCTTGACTCGTCAAAATGATGCTTGAAGCGAGTCGGTGCATCTTCGTCTTGTCCATTTCTGATGCGGTTGGGTTCGTTAACTCTAGCTTATCCCATAACGTGTGGTTGTCATGGGCTTCAACGTACGTGATGGCTTGCGTCGGCTCTTTCGTGAATCCTTTAATCGTGTCGCTATAAGCGATCTCACCGACGATTCCCGTCTTCACGCGATTTTCCATGCCCTCTTTTCCGTTGACGAATCCTTTGTCCTCATCGAAGAAGACGCTGCCTTTCAAGCCGTCACGGATGTTGTCATTGAAGTGGGCGATGCCCGGCATGTCGTAGGCGTTCTTTTGATTTGCTTTTAATTCAGCATCGAGCGGCGTACCAAGGTCCCATCCTTCTCCGAAGACGAGAATCGACTTGTCGACTCGATTCAACTCCGAACGAACCTTGTTCATCGTGTCGACGTCATGGATTCCCATCAAGTCGAAACGGAATCCGTCCCAATGGTACTCTTTTGCCCAATAGACGACCGAGTCGACGATCAGCTTTTGCATCATCGCCCGTTCGGAAGCCGTATCGTTTCCGACACCTGTTCCGTTGGCAAAGTCACCACCCGCTGTGTAGCGGTAGTAGTAACCCGGTACGATTTTGTGCAAGTTCGATGCCTGTGCATCGAACATGTGGTTGTATACGACGTCCATGACGGCACGTAAATTGTTGTCATGCAATCCTTGAATCATCTGTTTCATTTCCATGATGCGTACTTTCGCATCGTAAGGATTCGTTGAATACGACCCTTCTGGTGCATTGTAGTTTTTCGGGTCATATCCCCAGTTGTACGTCGCCATCGGATTCGTCTCATCGACGGAGGCCGTGTTGAAGTCATAGACCGGAATGAACTGAACGTGTGTCACGCCGAGATCTTTGACGTGATCGAGCCCTGTCTTCGTTGCCGTTTTCTTTCCGTCAACGAGAAGACGCGTTCCTGGTTCGATGACACCGAGATACTTTCCTTTGTTTTGGATGCCTGAGTCGTATTTGTCCGTCTTCACATCAAAGATGGAGAAATCACGGACATGCGTCTCATAGATGATCGCGTCCGTCGATTGTTTCAACTTCGGTTTCATCGAATTCCAACGTTTTGGATCTGTCTCTTTCAAATCGACGATGACACCTTGGTCACCGTTCACGCCGACAGCCGTCGCATACGGATCGACCGCACGGACCTTCCCTGTCGCATGGGTCACTTGGTACGTATAACCGATGCCGTCCAGGTCACCACGAACTTCCGTTACCCACGTGCCGCGCTCACCGCGCTTCATTTGAATCACTTTCTTCATATCTTTGTCGTTCGTCGGTCGGTTCGTCGGCATGTTCCACAGTTCGAGCTCGACTTGTTGAGCCGTCGGTGCCCAGAGGACAAACTTCGTTTTCGACTTTTGGTACGTGACACCGAGTTTACCGTCGTATGCATATTTCGCATCGAATTCTTTCGAACGAAGAACTTTGCCGGCCTGGAGCGTCTGTTCTCCGAACTCCGGGTGCGAGGCTTTGATGACTTTCGCTAAATCGATGTCTGCTTTGAATTGAATCGTCACCGACTTGTCGCTAGCTTTTTCAATCGATTCCACCGTTGCCCCGTCTACGCTCAATTCATCGATGAACGCATCCGTGATGACGCGATTCGTTGTGAGTGTTGCTTGACGGAACGTGTCCGCCGAGAACGAGACAAGTTTTGGAGAGCGATCGATTTGTGGCTCTGAATAGTAGATTGTCGAATCTCCTTCAACGAGCCAAATCTCTTTCGCAGTCCCGAGAACGAATCGGTCTTCCCCATCCTTCTCCGTCCATTCTCCTTTTTTCGTGATCAAGCCCATGAGTTTCTTCGATTCCGGGTTGGCGAGTTTCACGTTCGCGACGGCACCGAAATCATCAGCCTCATCGAAGGCGATGCTCTGCCCGTCCCCACCGTCCGGCCAAGCCCAAAGACCCCAGTCCGTATATGTATTGTCGTAACGGAAATAATGAACTTTCATATCGATTTCCGTCGAAGCCGTCTCCCCGTCCGGGTTCGACGTATAGATGGTCGGATCGCCCGACTTGATCCACACTTCGGCGACACCATCTTGAATCATATCGCTTGTGATGAAGCGGTCGTTCTCAGAACCTTTATCTTTGTCCCAATTATCCGTGCGGACGATGAGACCGATTTTTTCAGGTGAATCGACTGGGAATTCGTAAGCCGCCACCTTTCCGAATGCATCTTCCCCGTTGAATGTGAAGCCTTTGTTCGGGAAGTAATCTGGGCCGTTCGCCCAAAGCCATAAGTTCCAATCCTTTTCGTTATCCGGCGCCTCTTGATAATGGACGACGACAAGCGTCGACTTCCCTTTATCTAAAGCGGACGTCGGCATCGGAAACATTGACAGAATCAGTGCAAACGTTAGCACAACTGCCCATACGGGTTTCCATTGCTTTTTGACCATGAGGGTCCCTCCTTGTAGCACTATTTTGAGAAAACGCTTACACAGAAATTGTAAACGGTTTCTTTTAGTGAAGCAATGTTATTTTAGTAAAGTAGAGCACTAAACACCTTTCCTCCACAAAAAGGATTGCTTTCCGAGAGTTCAACCTGTATATAGAATTTAAGGAGGAAAAACTTAATTGCTATCACTTACAAACTTAATTAATAACCTAATTGCCAACGCGAGCCTTTTGCTCGTTGGTCTATATCTGATCTCACGTTTTACCAAGCTCGGTTTCACAAATAAATTACCGATTCGGCGTCAGATGACCATCTCCATCCTCCTAGCAGGACTCTCTATGATCATCACGCTTCATGGTGTACTTTGGAACGCTCAAGCGGACTTTCAGTATGGATTTGTCCCACTCATCATTTCTGCTTTGTACTTTGGGATATCTGGTCTGCGTATCACGTATGTGACGAGTATTATCCTACTTCCGTTTATCGTTCCCGGAGAAATACTACTTCTGATCACACTCCTAGATTATTCCGTAGCAGCTGGAACAGCATTTCTGTTCTTACGAATGCGCGAACGGATCCAGCCGACACAAGATATTCGAATCGTAAATATGATTAGTCTTACGTTCATTGCACTCTTCTCTATTCTCAACATGACGAACTATAAGGAGCCAAGTGCATATTTTATAACACTCATCTGGTTTTTATTCATCGGTTACGCGGCAGGCTTCTTTTTGCATATCGTGTATGGTGGCATACGAAAAATCGAACGCTCTGAACGTCTTATCACAAAATATAAAGAAGCGGCTTATACGGATACATTAACGGGGTTAGGTAATAGAAGACAGTTTGATGAGGAAATGAAACGCGTCGATGAAGAAGTGTTCATGTCGCCGAACGAGATTGCGTTGTTGTTAATCGATATCGATCACTTCAAATCAGTTAATGATACGTATGGACACGATGCGGGTGATGCAATTTTAGTCGAGCTCGGTCAACGTCTCTCTGGAATCGCGCGAGCAGATGACATGGTCTGCCGAAACGGCGGAGAAGAGTTCTCTGTTTTACTTGCCGACTGCAACCTTTCGCAAGCCATGTCGATTGCGAATCGCTATTTGACCGAAGTTTCGAAACAACCGTTTCAATTACCTAACAGATCGACGCTTGAGGTCACCATTTCAATCGGAGTATCGAGCACTTCTGAACGAAAGGTCGTCACGTCCGCCCAACTAATCAAAAAGGCAGACATCGGTCTTTACGTCGCCAAACGGAACGGACGAAATCAAATCGGCAAATGGAGTCAACAGAAAGCAAACTAACCTCTCACATTTGTGAGAGGTTTTTCAAAGTTTATTCCATTCATCGAGCGACTCCAAGTACCACCGATAGCTCATCTTGATTTCTTCATCTGTTAAGTCCGCTGGTAAGAGTGAACGTGGGACTAAACCTGTGAACTTGGCGCCTCCGACATGTGCAAAAATATAAGAGGCGACTTGCTCTGACATGTCTCTTGTCAAAAAACCGGTCACATACTTTCCATCCTTGCTCTCGAAGACGATGTCGAGTCGGCGACCTTCCTGTTCATCGATAATCAACTGGTTGTAAAGTCGATGTGCCTCATCTTTGTGCTTATATACCATCCCACGCCTCGCATTGTCATCAATCTCCCACTGATGGTCTTTTCTCTCTTTCGCCGTGAAGACTTTATCAAGCATTCTTGGGTCATCAATCGTTAAGCAACAAAAGATATGTTCATACGACAGTTGATCGTCGTTCACTAAGTCCATGATGTCCGTCTTCGGGATAATCCTTGCCTTGTAGCGTACCATGACACGACGGACGACTTCTTCTTTGTCAAAAATGAGCCACTGCTTCCGTCGCTCAAACTTCTCATGTAACATCTTATAATCCATCGACTTCACCTCACGTACAGCATATCAAAAGACGACGTCCGGCAGTTGCGGACGTCGTCTTGCTTAGTTCCCGTATTTTTTGAACAACTGATAATTCTTATTTCCACCTGACAAGTTGTACACATCGGTGAATCCGAGGTTACGGAGCACGTTCTGTGCCGCGTTGCCCGTCACGCCTCCGTTACAGTAAACAACGGTCGGTTTGTCCTTGTCCATGTCTTTCGCCGCTTCCCGAAGGTTACCGAGTGGGACGTTGACCGCACAATCGACACACGCCTTCTCGAACTGTGCTGCTTTCCGCGTATCGATGATTTGCATGTCTTCCCCGGCATCGATTCGTGCCTGAAGTTCGGCCGGCGTGATGAGTCGAGCCGCCTTGTCGATACTGTTCGAAAGCACCATCCCCGTATACATGACCGGGTCTTTCGTCGTCGAGAACGGTGGTGCGTAGGCGAGGTCGAGATGGAACAAGTCGTCCACTTTCGCCTTAAGGGTGATGGCCGTGACGAAGACGTCGATTCGTTTGTCGACTCCTTCAAATCCAACGATTTGGACACCGAGCAGTTGACGCGTCGCACGATCGGCGACCGCTTTAATCGTCATATCTTTTCCACCCATATAGGCAGGCTTATCCGGTTTCGTGTTATGAAGTACCTCGATATCGTATCCGAGTTCGCGTGCTTCTTTTTCGGCGAGACCCGTCTGTGCGACGGCAAGTCCGAACACTTTGAAGATGCCCGTTCCGAGGATGCCCCGATGTTCGAGGTGACCGCCCGTGATGACGTCCCCGGCGGTCCGCCCCATCTTGTTCGCTGTCGAACCAAGTGGACGCCAAATCGGTTTCCCTGTCACGATCGAGAAACTCTCCGCGACGTCTCCTGCCGCATAGACGTCTGGGATGTTCGTCTCCATCCGCTCATTGACGGCGATCGCACCCGTTTCACCTAGTTTGACTCCCATGTTCATGGCGAGCTCGACGTTCGGACGGACTCCGACAGACAAGATGACGAGGTCGGTCTCAATCGTCTTCCCACTCTCCGTGACGACCCGTTCGACGTGTCCGTCACCGACAAGTTCTGTCACGGTCTCTCCGAGCATGAGCTCGATTCCGTTCTTCTCGAGGTGTTCCTCAACGCGACACGCCATATCCTTGTCGAGTGGTGGCATCACTTGCGGTACACGTTCGATGATGGTCACGTCCACACCACGAAGCTTCAACTGTTCCGCCATCTCTAGACCGATGAAGCCGGCTCCGATGATTGTCGCATGTTTCGGGTCTGTCGAATCGACGAAGGAGCGTGTCGCCTCCGCATGTTGGATGTTTCGAATCGGGAAGACGTTGTCCGACTTCACCCCTGGAATCGGTGGGATGATGCTCGACGCACCCGTCGCAAGGACGAGGACATCATATGAGTCCGTGAACGTGTCACCCGTCTCTAAGTTTTCAACCGTCACCGTCTTCGTGTCTTTGTCGACTGACGTCACATTATGACGCGTCATCACGTCGATGTTGTAGCGCTTCTTGAAGAAGGCCGCATCGCGCGGTGTCAAATCGTCACGTGACTCGACTTCTCCGCCAACGTAGTAAGGAATCCCACAACCAGAGTACGAGATATCGTAATCTCGATCGTAAATCGTGATTTGTGCGTCTTCGTTGTTCCGACGCGCTTTCGCCGCAACCGATGTCCCTGCAGCGACTGAACCGATGATGACTAGTTTCATATATAATCCACTCCTCAATAAAGTAATAAGCTGATGTATAGGCCGAGCAACGTGATAGCCAATGTCGGAATCGTCAAGATGATCCCGACTTTAAAGTACTGTCCCCATCCGATTTTGAGGCCTTTCGTACGAAGGACGTGGAGCCATAGAAGCGTCGCTAGCGACCCAATCGGGGTAATCTTTGGACCGAGATCGGAACCAATGACGTTCGCATAGATTAACGCTTCCCGAACCTGTCCGGTCGTATGCGTCAAGTCGATGGCGAGCGCATCAATCATGACGGTCGGCATATTGTTCATGACCGATGACAAGATGGCGGCCAAAAAGCCCATCCCGAACGTGGCACTGAAGCTGTTAACCGCGAACCAATCGATAAAGTTCGCCAATACTTGAGTGAGTCCGGCATTTTGTAAACCGTAGACGACAATATACATCCCGAGCGAGAAGAAGACGATGGCCCACGGTGCACCTTTGATGACTTGCATCGTCTGGACCGCTGACGAGCGGTTAGCCATCACGAGGAAGAACAAGGCGATTACACCCGCGACGAGCGAAACGGGGATCTCGACTAAATCACTCGTGAAGTACCCGATGACCAGTAAACCGAGTACAATCCAGGATAAGCGGAACATCGTATGATCTTTAATGACGGACGAAGGTTCAGCCAACTGTGAGGCGTCATACTGTTTCGGGATATCTTTTTTGAAATAAAGGTACAACACGAGCAGACTCCCCGCGACCGCGAACACGTTCACGAACACCATCCGCGCGGCGTACTCGGCGAACCCGATACCAAAGAAGTCGGCTGAGACAATGTTGACGAGGTTCGAGACGATGAATGGAAGACTTGCCGTATCGGCGATGAATCCCGATGCCATAACGTATGCCAAGACGACCGTGTCCGGTAGTTTGAGAGCCCGGACCATCGCTAAAACGATTGGCGTCAAGATGAGCGCCGCCCCGTCGTTCGCAAACAATGCTGCGACGAGGGCACCGAGTAACGTGATATAAACGAAGAGTTTCACCCCGCCACCTTTGGCGATTCGCGCCATGTGTAAAGCGGCCCATTCAAAGAATCCAATCTCATCTAAAATGAGTGAAATGATGATGATTGCGATAAAGGTGAACGTCGCGTTCCAAATGATGCCCCATACCGTTCCGACGTCATCAAGATTGACGACGCCCGAAACGAGAGCGATGACAGCCATCCCCATCGCCGAGTAACCGATGCCGAGGCCTTTCGGTTGCTTGATGATGAGGAAAAGCGTCACAAGAAAAATTAAACTAGCAATCCACTGCACAATGTAATCCTCCAATAATCTCTATTTATTTTTTAGCAACTCGGCTGCAAACCGTGCAATACGAGTGTCATTCCCTCTTCTGTTGATTCAACGTCGAGCGTGACGTTTGCGGACAACGCTGTAGCTTCGTTCGCCACGGCAAACGTAAGGTCGTCGAAGTGCTTCACCTCATCGGTCGCTTCCGGTGTCGCTACGGCCAAACCTAGTGTCGGTCCACAGCAACCGGCCTCCGTGATGATGCGGACCGATTTTGTCTGCTCCTCCTCTAGCGCTGTTTTTAAGTAATCGATGGCTTCATTCGTGATGTTCATTTCACTTCCTCCTTCAATAGTTGGGATAACGCGGAATATCCGACTGGCAAATGTTCTTGCCAGGCGAGTATCGTCGGACGCCGATAGCTGTTCACACGTTCGAGCCATAGGACTTCATTCGCGACTTTCGCGGTCAATAGTTTGCTCGTGACATCGAGTGGCGTGAACGATTGATTAACGACCCAAGCGAACGGTAGAATCTTAGCCCGATTCAAATCTGCTACGAGTCGTTCAGCTTCATATACCGGCGTCGCTTCAGGCAAGGTCGTGATGATGACGTGCGTTTGTTTCGGATCACGTAATTTCGGCAACAAATCTCGGACTGCTTCCGGGACAACGCCAGTCGAGCGTTCGAGTTCGCGATGATAACTCTCGGTCGCATCTAACAGAAGAAGCGTGTGTCCGGTCGGTGCCGTATCGATGACGACGAAACGGTCTTTCGCTTTCGCCACCTGATTCGCAAAGGCACGGAAAACGGCGATTTCTTCGGTGCACGGCGAACGCAGGTCCTCTTCGAGCATCATACGTTGCTCTTCATTCAGGTCCCCTGCTTCCTTGAACACATCCTGTCGATACCTCTCAATTTCAACTTTCGGGTCAATGGCATCGACCGTGAACGTATCTGCAATGTTTGTCCCAATCGTGAAAGCGACATGAGCGGCCGGATCCGTCGTCGTCAAATGAACAGAGTGCCCTCTTTCATGAAGCGCAACCGCAATCAGCGAAGCAAGTGTCGTCTTCCCGACACCACCTTTCCCCATCGTCATGATGACACTTGGACCGTCCGCCTCAATCTCATCAACGAGTCGATCAAGTGATCCGTAACGACTCGAGTCATAGCATGCATTTGCGACAGCGACCGTCTCTCCGTTCACAAAGCGCCGAAGTGCAGAGACACCGATCAGATTTTCGTAAGCATATGGAAGTTTGAATGCCTCGAGGTCAGTTATGCCTTCAGGAAGTTCACGGAGTGCTTGTTGCTGACGCTCGATGAGCCGCTTCATGTATCGGTCTGCCCCTTCATCCTGTTGGATAAGACCGTTGACGATGAGCTGCATTCGCTCGATACCGATGGCGCGAAGTTCGGTCGCGGCACGCTCCGCTTCGATGAGTGTGGATGTTTCGGGACGGGCAACGAGAAGCAGTGTCGTCTCTTTACCATCAGTGAGCGTCTCAACTGCCTTTTTGTACTGCAATTGTTTGTCAGCTAAACCGGCAAGCGGACCAAGGCAAGACGCACCTGTCGTGTTCGTCTCCAAAAATTCATCCCATGCACTCGGCAAGGTGAGTAGGCGCAACGTATGACCAGTCGGTGCCGTGTCAAAGATGACGTGATCGTACGCCTCACGGGCTGACACGGACGTCAACAAGTCCGTAAATTGGTCGAATGCCGCAATCTCAACCGTACAGGCACCGGATAATTGCTCTTCCATCGACTGAATGGCCACGTCCGGCAATACACCTCGATAAGGTCCGACCATGCGCTCCATATATTGTTTTGCCGCTTCTTCGGGATCGAAGTTGGCGATGGCAAGCTTTGTTTCCGGAACGAGGCGCGGCGTCTCATCGAGTTCCATCTCAAACACGTCTTGTAAATTACTAGCCGGGTCGGTCGAAACGAGTAAGACACGCTTGCCTCGGTCGGCGAGCGTCAGGGCGAGGCTTGACGCCGTCGATGTCTTCCCGACGCCACCTTTCCCGGTCAAGAACACATAACGGGTCGGTTCAATCGTATGAAAATCAAATGTCTTCATGAGCATATCTCCTTATTTCTTCAGTGAGATGCGAACTTTCGGCTTTTCTCCATCTTTCTTGGCAAATGCGTCAACTGGTAGTCCCGTCAACTCCGCAATTTCTTCATCTGTTAAATAGGCACCCCGTTTTACGATTTTTCCATCAACTACTGTGAGCGGTAGCATCTCGAGCCCATTTGCAATTTCAGCTTGCACCTTGACATTTTCAACGAATCGATTCGGTTCCGATGCCAGATTATAACGAGCAACATCGAAGCCTCGCTGTTTTAACACGTAGTGAATTGTCGCCACTCGCGTCAGTTCTGGATCGATGGATGGACCACATAATCCTGTTGGACAGCACATTGCCGGTTCAAACACTTCAAGTTTCATCGTTGACTCCTCCTTAAATTGCACATTCGGTGTCACAGTCGCAACTCACATCGATTGTCTCAATCTTGTCGAGCAAATCGACGACAATCCCATAAAAAGGGCTCGTCTCATTCAATCGATAGTGGATCCATTGTTTGTCTCGGCGCTCTAATAACAGTCCAGCCTGACGCAACATCTTCAAATGACGGCTGATTGCCGGCTGTGAGATGTCAAAACAGTCGACGAAACTACACGCACACTGTTCTCCCGCTTCCATCTGTTTCAGCATGGTCAATCGAGTCGGATCACCGAGCACCTTGAGTACTTTGCTTAATTCTTCTGCAGTGTACATTTCCACTTCCCCTTCCTGTATAACCTAATTGTTATATAACGTATCCGTTATGAAATTACCATACTTTTCAACTTCATTCAATTGTCATTTCAAAAAAAATCCGTTATGATGAAACACGTTGTGAAAACACGTAACGTTGGAACATTTCCTTTCATATAATGTGGCATTTGATCTTCGTGAGACTCGAAGATCAAAGTCAAAATATAAAGAGAGGTGTGTTCTTCTTGGAAAAAATGAATACAATCAAACAAGACTGGCTCGGTAACGTCCGAGCAGACGTCCTTGCGGGGATTGTTGTCGCTCTCGCCCTCATCCCTGAGGCGATCGCGTTCTCACTCATCGCTGGCGTCAACCCGATGGTCGGGCTCTATGCTTCGTTCATCATCGCCATGGTGATTTCAATCGCAGGCGGTCGCCCTGCGATGATTTCGGCTGCGACCGGTGCGATGGCGCTCGTCATCGTCTCACTCGTCGCCGACCATGGTCTTCAATATTTGCTGGCCGCTGGGATTCTAACGGGTTTCATTCAAATCGTACTCGGTTATCTCGGCATCGCCCGCTTAATGAAGTTCATTCCACGCGCCGTCATGGTTGGCTTTGTCAATGCGCTTGCCATTCTGATTTTTCAAGCGCAACTATCCAACTTTGAAGGGGAAAGCTGGATCATTTGGGCAATCGTCGCCGCGTCACTCGCCATTATCTTCTTATTTCCGCGAGTCACAAAAGCCATCCCTGCACCACTTGTCGCCATCGTCGTCATGACGATTTTAGCCATCACACTCGGTCTCGATACGAAAAATATCGGAGACATGGGAACAATCTCAGCAACACTCCCGGAATTTTTATTCCCGAACGTCCCGTTGACGTTTGAAACGTTGTTGATCATTCTTCCTTACTCGATTTCCCTCGCATTCGTCGGATTGATCGAGTCGCTCTTGACGGCACAAATCGTTGACGATATGACAGGAACGGACTCAAACAAAAACCGTGAATCGCGCGGACAAGGGATTTCGAACATCATTGCTGGGTTCTTCGGTGGGATGCCAGGATGTGCGATGATTGGGCAATCGGTCATCAATGTCTCATCGGGTGCTCGTGGACGTCTGTCGACACTTACAGCCGGTCTCGCGCTCTTCGTCATGATCATGACAATCAGCGACGTGCTCATGCTGATTCCGGTCGGCGCGCTCGTCGGGGTCATGTTCTTCGTCTCCTATGCGACGTTTGACTGGGGTTCGCTCAAAGCGATGCGTACCGCCCAAAAATCGGATACGGTCGTCATGCTCGTCACCGTACTCGTCACCGTCGTCACACATGATTTGTCACTCGGTGTACTCGCCGGGATTTTGACAGCAGCAATTCTCTTCGCTGCTAAAATCTCAAAAATCGATCTCGAGCGAAAGATCGATGCCGACAAGGCTCATTACATGGTGAACGGTCAGCTCTTCTTCGCCTCGACATCTGAATTCGTCAATCAGTTCGATGTGACAGAGGATGCTGAAGCCGGTATCCAAACAGTCACCATCGACTTTGCGAACACGCATCTTTGGGACGACTCTGCCATCGGGGCAATCGATAAGGTCATCTTCAAATATCGGGAAGTCGGAATCGAACCGGAACTGCTCAACTTGAACAAAGACTCGGAAAAACTGCTCAACACACTCGCCCTTCACTTGAAGCAACAAGACGCGAACGCAGGGCACTGATTCATCATTTCCCCGTTTCGCCAAATCACCTATACTAAAAGTAGAACGTGCGAAAGAGGAGGAGTTTTTCATGGGAAAGGTATTTTTAGCGGCAGATGGTTCTGCCCACTCGAAACGTGCGCTAGAAAAAGCGATTCAGCTCGCAAAGGCGTCGAATGCATCGATTGATATCGTGCACGTCATCAGTGCGAAGGAATCGAAAGAAGCGGCCCTCAATTCGACAGGGAAAATCGACTTGGAGACGAAGCGAAAGCAGATGCTCAAGCCACTGTTCGATTTGACGGAAGCAGAAGGCATTGCCTACGAATACATCGAACTTCGTGGGGAGCCGGACGTCGAGCTCGTCAAATATGCGAACCATGAACCATACGAATACGTCGTCGTCGGATCACGTGGATTGAACACGTTCCAAGAGTTCGTGCTCGGTAGCGTGAGTCATAAACTGGCCAAACGAGCTCTCGCTCCTGTCATTATCGTGAAATGACGCATCGTCCCCATCCGTCGTGAGATGGGGATTTTTTGTGTCACATACAGGGGACATACCGTTCATGTAGAATGTTTTAAAGACAGCTAATTCAAAAGGAGGTTCTCGCGATGGACATCGCAAATGACCCGAATACACTTTTTCTCATCTTACTACCTGTTTTGATTTTGCAACTCATCCTGCTCGTCGTCGCCTTGATTGACTTGTTCAAACGCGACATGACGAATGGCCCGAAATGGGTATGGCTTCTCGTCATCGTCTTCATCAACATACTCGGCCCAATCGTATACTTCTTATGGGGACGGACTCCGCGATGAAAATCACACATGTAACGAAGCGATTCGGCTCCTTCACGGCGCTCGATGATGTCAGTTTCGAATTACGACCGGGTTGCACGTCCCTCCTTGGAGAAAACGGTGCCGGGAAGACGACGCTTTTGAACTTGCTCGCCCGCGTCACCGAACCGACAAGTGGCGATATGACCGGACACGAACGTATTCGGATTGGCTATTTGCCTCAGCGCCCTGCCCTCTATCCATCGTTGACTCCCGTCGAGACGATTCGGTATGCCGCTGAATTGACGGGGACCAAACACGTCGAGCCGATTCAACTATTGAAACGAGTCGGGCTCGAACCGGTCGACCGGCCGGCAGCGAACTTATCGGGAGGGATGCGACAGCGTCTCGGGATCGCCCAAGCGCTCGTCCATGACCCGGAACTCTTACTGCTCGATGAACCGGTCTCGGCACTCGACCCACGCGGTCGACGAGAAGTACTCGATCTATTAAGTGACTTGAAACGAGAGCGAATGATCCTGTACTCGACGCACGTCCTGCCGGATGCCGAAGAGGCAAGTGACTGGGTGCTCCTGCTTCGACAAGGCAAATTGCTCATGGAAGGAACCGTGACCGACCTGCTCGGTTCGAAGTCGACCATTGAGCTACGTCTCTTTGACGATGGGACGACCGATGCAGACTGGACGCAGTTAGAAGGCGTGACCCGAACAACCAAACGTGGTTCGACGTGGACGTTTGAGTCAACGGACCGGAATCTCGCCGAACGGGCGATTTTGCGGCGCATCCTGGAACGGAATCTCATCATCCAATCACTACACGTCGGGCACCCGTCACTCGAATCTTTATTCTTGGAGGTGAACGCCTGATGCGTACCGCAATCTTTAAACAGGAATGGCGAGAGTCATGGTCGAACAAACGACTCATTTGGATCCCAATCGTGCTCATGCTCCTTGCCTCGATGCAACCGCTCACGCTCTATTTCCTACCAGATATCCTCGCTTCCGGTGGCAATTTACCGGACGGCGCCGTGATTGATCTCCCGACACCGACACCAGAAGAAGTGTTGATTTCAGTCAGTGAACAGCTTCGCCAAATCGGTCTTCTCGTCGTCTTGTTGTCGGCGATGCATACGTTTAGTCATGAGCGGACGAACGGAACGCTCGCTTGGCTCAAGTCGTTACAAATCCCGACGTCTCGCATCGTTATCAGTAAATGGGCACATTACGTCCTATTGACGGTCGGTGGTCTCGTACTCGCCCAATTAGCGGCCGCTTACTATACGGTTATTCTTTTCGAGGCGTTTGATGTAACCGCATTTCTCATATCTACAGCACTTCTTGTCTTTCATTTTGTCGTTCAGCTCTCCATCTTCATTCTCCTCGCTGCGATGATCGAGAGCGGTGTCGTTGCGGTCGTCTTGACGCTCGGTCTTCATTTCGTCATGTCGCTCCTCATCGGCTGGGTCGACCTCGATTGGATGCCATGGATGCTCGGTCCACTATCGAGTCAGGTGTTCTTGACAGAAGTGAATCTCGTGTGGCCGATTGTGACCGGAACCGTTGTCGTCATCCTATCCCTGTATATGGCGTCGAAACGACTTCGGTTCATGAGTCATACGGCGTAAACGTCTGACCTTACAAATGATTCATTTGCCACAGCTTCATCTTGGATAAATATGGGTATCTCTTCTGTATACATACAGAGGAGGTCACATGAATGACATGGAAAAGAAGGGTCGGCATCGGTCTGTTAATCGGTGCAGTGTGGACGAGTCCACAGTTCGCGTCCGCTGAGGGTTCATTCCAACAGACGGAGGATGGCATCGTCTATACATCGAGTGACGGGACGGTGTTGACAGGGTGGCAAGTAATCGAGGGTCATACGTACTATCTGAATGAAGATGGTACCCTCATCACAGGTTGGCAGGAAATCGAAGGTACTACATATTATTTTGAGACAGACGGTCGACTCATCACGGGTCCCCATGCGGTCGACGGCACGACATACACATTTGACGAGAACGGGAAGCTACTCACCGGATGGCAAGAACGCGATGGTCTCGTCTATTATTACGACGAAACCGGTCAAGCCGTCACCGGCTTCCAGACAATCGAAGGCAAACGATATTACTTCAACGAGGACGGGGTCCGACTCTCGAGATGGCAACAGTTTGGTGACGCCAAACATTATTTCTTCCCAGACGGGACCATTCGTACAGGCATGTACACGATTGACGGCAAGAAATATTATTTGATGGAGCAAGGAAAGATGGCGACCGGATGGCAGACGATCGGCACACGACGCTATTATTTCGGGACTGACGGGGTACGTCGACAAGGTCTCACCCGAATCGGTGAAAAAGTGTATGGATTTCATCCCTACTATGGGTATCGCCTCGAAGGGTTGCATCGGATTAACAATCGTCACTACCTGTTCGGAAAATACGGCGATCGTAAGTATGGCCTTCAACAGATAAATGGTGTTATGTACGGCTTCCATCCGACCTATGGCTACCGACTAGAAGGTATCCACACATTGAATGCACGCGTCTATTCATTCGATCCATATGGACGTCGTGAGTACGGATTTCAAACGGTCGATGGGAAGAAGGTCGGATTCCACCCGACTTACGGATACCGCTTGAAAGGGAAATTCCGATTAGATGGAAAGACGTATCATTTCCATTCGACCGGTGTGCCGGAGAAAGGATGGAAATATACGACCCAGTACGAATATTATGCTCCGGCCTTGACGAAAAAGACGGATTGGCAAGCCATCGACGGCAAGTGGTATTACTTTGATACATACGGAAAGATGTATCAAAACCGTCGTGTCGGAAACGCCTCATTCGATGCGCGTGGTGCCTATTCTCAGGCACTGTCCGTCTATAAGATGAGCGTCCCGCTCTATCGTCAGTTCCCGATGGGGTATCCGTCAGGCTGCGAGTTCTTCTCCCTCAAAATGGCACTTGAAGAAAAAGGGCGTGCCGTCAGCGCCTCGACCTTATATAACGAGATGCCAAAGAGTATGTGGAACGCTCGCTATGAGAACCGTCTCTATCGCTGGGTCGACCCGAACGTCATGTTCACAGGAGATCCGAAAGGGACGCTCGGAAAATATAAGAACTATGGGATTTATCCAAAAGGCATGATTGGATTCGCCAGTAAGTATCGTCCGGTGAAAGACTTGTCCAATCAAGGGCTCGGCTCGATCGAACGCGAACTGTCGATGGGCAACCCGGTCATCGTCTGGGCGAGTGTCGACTTCAACAAACCATACGGCTACTTCAACTGGTATACCGCTTCGAACAAGAAGTTCACCGGCTACGTCAACTATCATGTCATGTTGGCAACCGGCTATGACAAGTCAAACTTGTATATCAACGACCCATATCGCGGTCGCTTGGTCATCCCTAAGTCAAAAGTGAGCGCCGTCATGAGCGCGACGGGATGGAAAGCGCTCGCGGTCAGATGAGTAAAAAGGAACGTGTCTTTCATCGAAGGACACGTTTTTTATGTCCGACTAGGAGAAAAGTATGAAATTAAGAAATATAAATTCCTATTTTTACAATTAAATATTGAAATTAAATTTCTTAATGGTACACTCCTGTTAAGGAATTGAAGCGCTTACATGAATCAAAGGAGGAGTTTCTGATGAAAAAGTGGATGGGTGGTATGGCTGCGTTGACGATTCTCACGACTTCCATCGTCTGGTTGGACGTCGATGCGAAGTCTGAACCGAAAAAACCAAAGGTCGAACTCGGGGTCGACCGGTTGATGGAAAACCCGGAAATCTTGAAAGGAAAACGGGTCGGACTAATCACGAATCCGACCGGGATCAACGCGGAGAGAACGAGCATCGTCGACCTATTTGACCAGTCCGATGACTTCGAGTTGACGGCATTGTACGGACCAGAGCATGGCGTTCGGGGAGATGCCCAAGCCGGATCGACGGTCAGTTCCTACATCGATGACGTGACGGGGTTGCCTGTATATAGCCTATATGGTGCCACGAAGAAACCGACTCCTGAGATGCTACAAGATGTCGACGTGCTCGTCTTTGACATCCAAGACGTCGGGACACGCTACTATACGTATATCTATACGATGGCGTATGCGATGGAAGCCGCTGCCGAGAACGGGATTCCGTTTGTCGTCCTCGACCGTCCGAACCCGCAAGGCGGGCTTCGCGTTGACGGTCCGGTGCTCGACCCGGATTACTCCAGTTTCATCGGTCTCTATCCGATTCCACTAAAGCATGGGATGACCGTCGGTGAACTCGCGCGACTGTTCAACACCGAGTATCAGATTCAAGCCGACCTTGAAGTCGTAAAAATGAAAGGTTGGAAGCGTTCGATGATGTATGAGGACACGGGACTCCCGTTTGTCATGCCGTCCCCGAACATGCCGACGACCGACACGGTCAATGTTTACCCTGCGACCGGATTGTTTGAAGGAACGAACTTATCCGAGGGGCGCGGGACGACGAAACCGTTTCAGCTGATCGGCGCGCCGTATATAAAAGCGCATGAATATGCGAATGAGCTGAACGGGCTCGACTTGCCAGGTGTCGCTTTCCGAGCTGCCTCGTTCACGCCGACGTTCTCAAAACACGCGGGCAAACTGACGCACGGAGTTGAGGTCTATGTCACTGATCCAGCTCGATTCGAATCGACAAGAACTGGGATTGCGATGATTCAAATGGCTCACAGCATGTATCCGGACGACTTCGAGTTTTTAGCGAATGACTTCATCACGAAATTGACAGGAAACGCCTACGTGAAAGATATGATTCTCGAAGGAGCTCCGCTTGAAGACATCCTGACGAAAATCGAGGACGAACGGGACGCGTTTCTCCCAATTCGGAAAGAGTATTTACTGTATAAATGAAGCAAGGATGGGCTCACGAAGAGTCCATCCTTTTTGTAATGAAATGGTAAAACCAAAAATCACCCAAACGATATAGAATATAGGGAGTCCCACAAAAGGAGTCGATTCCATTGAAGAAGCATATCTCTCTACTACTCACCATCATTCTGACACTCGGAGTGATCGGGTCGCCCTTCTCTATCAACCGCGTCCAAGCATATTATGAGACGTCGATCAACACGACCGGTTACGTGACCAACATTAGTCAACTCAATGTCCGGCAGTCGCCTTCTTTGAGCGCGAAACGACTTGCACTCATTCCGCGAGACGGTTCGATGCGTGTCCGGACATCGTTCCAATTGGACGGTGTGCGCTGGTATAAGATTCAATGGGGCAGCGGCTACGCTTATCTGCCCGCCAAGTATGTCCGCTTGTCCACAGCTGAGGTGAAGTTCACGAAACCGACGTACGTCAAACCGTCGAGCGTTTATTTAAAATCACGTCCGCTCACGACTTCTTCGAACGTCAAGTTCGTCCGGCAGGGTACAGAACTTGAGACCGTGTCATATCGCTATACCGGCACATCACGATGGTACAAGGTGCGCTACGGTTCATACACTGGGTACATCCTCGCCAATCATGTCAGTTTCACGTCGCCCGTCAACGTGTTGACCGAGACAAACAAAGAACGGAAGGCTGCCGGTCTCTCTCTTCTCGCTGCTTCGAGTGAGGCGAACCGTGTCGCCCAAGTCCGTGCCGATGAGATGGCGCGTACGGGTCAATTCTCGCACACGCTCAAGGAGAACGGTACACCCGGGGACACGTTAGACGCTTACGGCGTCTCGTATCGGGGCTGGGGGGAGAACATCTATAAAGGATCGAGCGACCCAGTCCGGGCGGTCGATGCGTGGATGAACAGCAGCGGTCATCGCGCGAATATCTTGAATGCGAATTATACGCACCTCGGGATTGGCAAAGCGATCGATGCCCAAGGGTCGACCATCCATGTTCAAATCTTTTTGACGAAATAACCGCTGAAGGACAGTCACGTCGTGGCTGTCTTTTTTTCGCCAATTAAAAAAGCGGATTCGCATCCGCTCTCGAGCCTTACGCACTTCTTATATCTCATGCTCTTTCACGAGCACACGAAAACGCGGTCGGACGGTCAATTCGATTGACGTCACGGTCCGCTTTCGATCTTCAGCTAGGACGATCAATAACTCTGCGTGGTCTCGCCGGTCTTCTAAAATCTCGACCTTGCTGACGGTGCGGAGCAGTTGATAATATACGAGCTCCCCGTCCCCACCTTTGATATTGATTTCAAACTCGTGATAGCTCGGTGATATTTTAAAGTAGAACGTCTCCCCATGCTTATTCGTGAAACGAAAAATCGACTCATCATAATAGAACGGGAGTGTCGAATCCATTCGTTTCGGTTCGACTGTACAAAACGCAGAAAGCACGATTTCGTCCGGGAACAATGCCCCTTCTTGTTTGTTGAATTGCCATCCTTTCATCCAAATCCCTCATTTCAACACTATAATTATCTGAATAATTAGATTATTGCACATTTCAAGTGTTCCGGACAGGTAAATTCGTGACAATCCTCGAACACCTTTGTGTAGAACGAGAAACATTTCACATGAGAAAGGAGTATCACGATGTCCATTATCTCGCTCGACCATGTCACGAAACGGTTCGGGGATACGATTGCCTTGAACGACCTCACTCTGAAAGTGGAAGAAGGCGAACTCTTCGGGTTGCTCGGACCGAATGGTGCCGGGAAGACGACCGCCATTTCGGTCATGTTGAATCTGTACGAGGCGGACTCCGGTTCGATTCACATTTTTGGAAAAGCGATGCCAAAAGACGAACTAGCCATCAAACGCCGCGTCGGGATCGTGCCGCAACACGTCTCCGTCTATGACCAGCTGACCGTCTATGAGAACATCCAATTTTTTGCGGAGCTGTATGGATTCAGTCCGAAAGAAGCGAAACAAAAGACCGAGGCCGCGCTCCACTTCGTCGAACTCGATGCCCATCAAAAGAAACGTCCGCCCGAACTGTCCGGCGGTCTCCTCCGTCGCCTCAATATCGCCTGTGGCATCGTCCATGAACCCGAACTCATCTTCATGGATGAACCGACCGTCGCCATCGACCCGCAGTCGCGAAATACCATTTTAGAGAACATCCGCGAACTGAATCGCCGCGGTGCCACCATCATCTATACATCTCATTACATGGAAGAAGTCGAACTCCTCTGCGACCGAATCGCCATCGTTGATGAAGGAAGGATCATCGCAGAAGGAACACAGGACGAATTGAAAGACCGTGTCATGACACTCGAGACGGCCCGGATCAAAGTCGATGCGCTCACACCAAATTTGCTCGAACGTCTTGACGCACTCGAACACGTTCAAAAAGTAGAGTATGAAGAACCGTATATCGAGGTGTCGTTAGACAAAGACACGCCGCTTGCTCCGCTCCTTGAGACACTCCATCAAGAACGTGTCCACTTCACCGCCATCACGGTCGACCGCCCTTCCCTCAATACCGTCTTTTTGGCATTGACAGGGAAGACGCTCCGGGAATAGGAGGGACGTCATGTGGACTTTCATCAAATATGATGTGAAACAGCGGCTTCGTGATCGTGCCACCCTCTTTTGGATGCTCATCTTTCCGCTCATCCTCATCTTTGGACTCGGGACGATGCTGTCGGCCGTCTTCAGTGACACGTTCAAACTTCCGGTCACGAACGTCGCCTACGTCGAATCGTCGACCGACCAGTATCGAGAGCCGCTCGAGGCTTTTTTAAAAGAGGATGACATTCAAGCCTTCATCCGACTTGTCCCATACGTTGACCTCCAATCTGCCGAACAAGGTGTGAACGATGGCGATGCCGATGTCATCTTGCAACTCGATGGACCTGACATCACACTCTTCTATGAGGAACCGACGACGGTCGAGTTCGACGTCCTCGATGCCATCCTCGGTCAGTATACGGCCATCGCCAATCAACAGATCACGCTCGCGGAAGCAGGCGTGTCGGCCCCATATGTGAATGAGGCTTGGCTCGATACGGAAAGTGTCGACTTGGCGGGACGTACCCCGACCTCGCTCGAGTATTTCACCGTCACGATCTCAATCATGACGGCATTGTTCGGGTCGTTTTATATCACATCAATGGCACGAGAAGAGCAGCCGAATACAGGCAGTTACTTACGCATCCAAGCGGCCCCAGTCCGAACGGTTCAATATCGACTTGCGCGGACGTTCAGTCGCTACGTCATCATCTTGTTGCAGCTCATCCTCTTGTTTTGGTTCAGCCATTTCGTCTATCGCACATTCGACTTGGCGAACGTACAGTTCGGCTATCTGATTCTGTCTTGGCTCGCCTTGACCGCGTACGGGGTCGCCATCGGATTTCTGATTGTCAACTTGCCGAAGTTGAGCGCGACGACAAAGGATGCGATCGTCAACGGCTTCGTCGCCATCCTCATGATCTTATCCGGTGGCTATGTCCCCGGTTTTGACCAAGTGACGCTGAACTATGCGCCGTGGGCTGCCTACGTGTTCATGCCGATTTTCATGCGGGACGGGATGCTAGCCGTCCTCCTACGTGAAGGTGACATGAATCTGTATTGGCAAAGTCTCGGATTGCTCGGGATTCATCTCCTCATCTTGATTGCATTCAGCTACATTCTCTCGAAAGGGGTGAAGCGTCATGGTTCTCATTAGACATGTGGCCAAACGGATGCTTCGAAAGAAAGGGCTGTGGGTGTTCACCTTCGTGTCGATGTTCGGTTTCGCGCTCATCCTCTCCTTCGTCGGTGGAACGTCCAGTTTGAACGCATCCATCGGGATTGTCGACCGGGACGGTGGACTTCTCGCCGAACGCCTCATTGACGAGGCCGAACGGTTTGGTCGGGTCACGTTGCTCGAGTCGAACACGGATGATGTCTTGTTAGAAGGAGAAGATATCGTCCTCATCATTCCTGATGACTTCACGAAACAGGCGTTCACAGGAGAGATGCCTCGCCCTTCCTTCTCTGCAATCGCCGGGAGTGATGCCTCGTTGATCGAGCAGGCACTGAACGGTCATCTGTCCCGCGAACGCCAACTGCTCGAAGCGAGCGGCTACGATAAAGCGACGTTCGAACAGCTTGCGTCAAAAGAGACGTCGAACGGTTACACACTTTCAAGTGAACCGTTTCAGGAAAGTGTCGCCACGACCGCCCGAACACAGGCCTTCTTCGGTCTGTTGTCGTTCATCATGATGTCGACCTTTCTCCAGTTCATTCCTATGTTTGTCGCGGATGATCGGGACGAGAAGATCTATGCGCGGTTGTTCGCCTCACCGGTGACACCAAGGCGTTACTTCGCCTCTCTGCTACTAGCCTTTTATCTCGTCGGCTTCATCTACGTGATGCTGTTGATTGGCGTGAGCCTCGCTTTATACGGTCAGGATGTATGGACACATCTCCCGACCGTAT
This sequence comes from Exiguobacterium sp. s43, assembly GCF_018617255.1. Classification (GTDB taxonomy): domain Bacteria; phylum Bacillota; class Bacilli; order Exiguobacteriales; family Exiguobacteriaceae; genus Exiguobacterium; species Exiguobacterium profundum. The sequence continues at coordinate 499,104 of NZ_JACSJT010000001.1, read as the reverse complement.
TCGCCTTGTTTTCTTCCTATCTGCTCGTCTGTCTAGCCCTCGGTGGTCTCATCGCCGTGTTTGCGACGAATCGGGAGAAGGCGAACATCTTTCAAATCTCGGTTACGATGGCATCCGCCATCACCGGCGGGGCGTTCATCAGCCTGCTCTGGTTGCCGGATTCATTGAAACTTGTCGGTCGTTTCCTGCCGACCTATTGGTTGAATAACGGTGTCATCACGATGTATGAGGGTCAGTTCCCGTATCCCTCCATCCTTGTCATGATTGGCATGACCGGAGTCGTCTTCCTCCTCACCATCCTCGTGTTGAAGAAACGACCCCTAACCGTCTAATACAAAAGCGAGCCCCCCATATTCAGGAGGACTCGCTTTTTATTGTTGAAGTGTCGGTACGACTTTTTCAAAGAAGACGTCGACGAGAGATGGGTCAAACTGTTTGCCCGCCTCTTGTGAGATGATGGCGAGTGCCTCGTCAATCGTCTTCGCCTGTCGATACGGTCGCCCCGTCACCATAACATCGAACGTATCCGCAATTGCGATGATTCGTGAAGCAAGAGGGATCTCAAAATCTTGTAGCCCTTTCGGATAGCCTTTCCCGTCCCATCGTTCATGGTGCGCCAAGACAATTTCCGATAAGGCGACATATTCGGGTACGGTACTTAAAATATTGTAACTGATTTCCGGGTGGCGTTTGATTTCATACCATTCCGATTCGGTCAGCGCGCCCGGTTTATCCAAAATATCGTTGCTGATTGCCACTTTTCCTATGTCATGGAGAATAGCGGCCGTTCGAATCTCATTCACTTCAGCATTCGTGAAGCCCATCGCTTCTGCCAGTTGCCCCGCTAAATTGGCGACTCGTTGAGAATGCGCTTCTTCTCGTGGAATCTTCTCATACAGCGTGCGCATGATGATTTGAATGGAATGGTGGCGTCGACTCTGCTTTTCAGAAACCTTGTGGTGATACATCCGATCTTCCGCTAAATTGAACACCTCGGTCAATTCGACATTCGAGTCATGTTTGACCGCTTCACCGAATGATGCGGAAATCGGTAATCCTTCAACCGTCTGCTCGTGGAAGAGACGACCGAGACGATCCGACAGCTGTTTCGCCTCATCGAGCGTCGTATTCGGAGAGATTACGACGAACTCATCGCCTCCGACTCGTGCCACTTCATCTTTCGCGCGCAATTCATTTCGCAAAATATTCGCCGCTTCGACGAGCAGCTGGTCTCCGACCAAGTGTCCGAACGCATCGTTCGTGAGCTTCAACCCGTTGATATCGATGACGATGAGTGTGAGCGGATAAAAGTGGTCATCATCATAGCGCTCCAACGCCTCTTCAAAGTAACGCCGGTTTTTAATGCCCGTCAATTGATCGTGGTAACTGAGATACTCAATCTCTTTCTCATATGTTTTCTTCTCCGTGACATCTCCGATATAACCGTGCCACAACACGTGACCATCCGCTATCTTTTCCGGACGGGATGATCCTAAAATCCAGACGGTTCGTCCGTCCTCGGTCAAGACGCGAAACTCAGCATCCCAAATCGTCAAGTTGCGATAGGACTCATCAATCGACTGCATGACAAGCGGATAATCATCCGGGTGCATCCGTCGGAAGACAAGACTCGCGTCCGTCTGTACCTCTTCTGCCGAAATCCCCAGCATATCTTCAAAGCCTCGGCTAAAGAATGGGAAGTTGAAACTTCCATCAGGCAATAATTCGAATTGATAGATGGCACCCGGGATTTGATCGGACAATTTCGTCAAAAGCCGATCTCGGTCTGCCAACTTTTCTTCTAACTGAACTCGGTCCGTCACGTCTTTCGCGACCGCATAAATATAATTCCCTTGAAGTTTGCAATGCCACTCGATCGATCGATACGTATCGTCGATCGTCCGGAAACGGTTGATGAAGCGGAACAACTCACCACGTTCCTCAAGTTCCATAAACGCCGCTTCCGTGATGGTATCATCATCCGGGTGAACTAGACTAAGAAAGTCGATATTCTCCAGCTCATCAAGTGAAAACCCTAAAATTCGTTCCCATGCATCGTTCAAATGGAGCACTTGTCGTGTGTTGAAGGCCATGATGCACTCCAAGTCGAGGGTCGCGAATCCACCAAACATCGATTTTTTCGTCTCTCCGATTTGATGATCGGCTTTCGTCAATTGCTCAAGGACGTGGACGAGATATAACTCTACGAGCCCTAGCCGATTGGCGACCTTCCCTTTTTCCATCACAATCGTCAAGTCTCCGTATAAAATACCGTCTTTCTCGATTTTGAAGAGAACGACTTCTCCAAGCGAGAAAATTCGAAGTAGATTTTTGACGAGACGTGTTGGAAGCGCACCATCAATAAGTGGACCAATCCCATCAAAGACACGAGGATTTGATTGTTTGAACAGGTCACGACGTTGGTCCGTCATTGGCCACTTCTTCCCGACTGGATGAAATCCAAGAATGTCGAGGCTTCTCTCTAACATTTCATCGATTCCTGATAATGCCACTGTCGTATACGATTCGCCATCCGCATCCATCAAATTGAGAGCGACCGCCTTCGCTCCCGTGAAGTCACGAATTTGGTCAAGAAATTGTTGATTCATTAACAAGTCACTACCCGTCGAGACGAAGCGATGCGATACGTTGACGAGCTGTTTTAACGCATTGTTCTCTTGGACGTGTGGCGTGATGTCGTGAAACATGACGGACACAAACCCCGTTCGTTGGCTAAACACAGACATCTCGAACCAACATTTATTACGGCGAGAATAGTGTTCAAACGTCACGGTCCCCCCATCACTGACGACGTGTGCCACTTGAATCATCCATTCCCGCTCACTATATTCAAAGTCTTTTAGGGCGCTTGACACTTTTTTTCCGATGAAGTGCTTTCGCTTCCCTTTCATGATCTTCTCAAAGGCAGGATTCACTTCAAAGAATTCATAGTCAATCGGCTCCGAAGCGTCGTCGTAAATCACTTTAAACTCGACGTAGCCTTGGGGCATATAACGCAACAATGTATCGTATGAAGAATGAATGGGGTTTGTCACGTCACTTCCTCCTCAGCAAATAAAATCTCTACCTATTCTACCTCATTTGTGATAGATTCCCTATTTTTTCCGAAGTCATTCCCATCTTTTCATTTAAAGTTTTCGTAAACTGCAAGTTCTTCCCTTGCCTCTCTCCCTCACCTTTGCTAGACTGATTTCGAAAACCGATATCGAATTTCGATATTAAGGAGATGACACATATGGAAGACCGCGTCTTGCGGAAGCTGTTTCTCGGATTCATCCACATCCACATTTTGCACCACGCCGCGGAACACCCTGTTTACGGAGCATGGATGGTCGATGAGCTTCGGGAACACGGGTACGAAATCAGCGCCGGGACGCTCTACCCGATCTTGCACGGGATGGAGAAAGACGGGCTCTTGATTCGTGAAAACGAGACGGTCGATGGACACGTTCGCAAAAACTACGTGACGACCGAAAAAGGACTTTCTGTGTTGGCGGAAGCCCGTCAAAAGGCATACGAGTTATTCAAAGAAATTAAGGAGTGAAGATATGACGACACAACGTGTGACGTTCAAGACGTTACTAGAAATTTTATTCGTTTCAACGAGGCTCGGTCTCACCTCATTCGGTGGACCGGTCGCCCACCTCGGTTACTTCCACGAGGAATATGTGAGACGACGCAAATGGATGGATGAGAAAGCTTACGCCGACCTCGTCGCCTTATGCCAATTCTTGCCCGGACCGGCGAGTTCACAGGTCGGAATCGGAATCGGGATTGTCCGCGGTGGCATATTAGGTGGGATCACCTCGTTCATCGGCTTCACGACGCCGTCGGTCGTTGCCCTCATCCTATTCGCTTTATTGTTATCCGGACTCGACGTCTCCGATGCAGGCTGGTTATACGGCTTGAAAGTCGTCGCTGTCGCTATCGTCGCCCATGCCATCTTAGGGATGGCGAGTAAACTGACACCTGATACAAAGACACGAACGATTGCCTTTTTTGCCTTGGCAGGCGTCCTACTCTGGCAAACGACGTTCAGTCAGGTATTGTTCATTCTCCTCGCGGCCTTCGCAGGATTCCTGTTGTTCAAGCCGGACCGTCTCGATACGAAATCGAGTGCGTTCCCGATTTCGAAACGTCTCGGGACCGTTCTGCTGTCGATTTTTGGGGCACTTCTCGTCATCTTACCGATTTTACGGGAGACGTTTGAGAATCAGACGATTGCCTTGTTCGATAGCTTTTACCGGGCCGGTGCCCTCGTCTTCGGCGGCGGACATGTGGTCTTGCCACTACTAGAACGAGAACTTGTACCAGCTGGTTTCTTGAGTGAAGAAGCCTTCCTTGCAGGATACGGTGCCGCTCAGGCCGTTCCTGGTCCGCTTTTCACGTTCGCTTCTTATCTTGGAACGGTGATTAACGGTGTGCCGGGTGGTATCCTTGCGACGGTTGCGATTTTCTTGCCGGCCTTCTTGCTCATCCTCGGAGCACTTCCGTTTTGGGACGCGCTCCGTCACAACCCGAAAGTCGCCGGTGCCCTCATCGGTGTCAACGCGGCGGTCGTTGGGATTTTGATTGCGGCATTCTACAGCCCGATCTTCACGAGTACCGTCAACGGTGCGGTCGACTTCGTGTTCGCTGCCTTCCTGTTCGTGATGATTGCTTATTGGAAGTTACCACCGTGGTCACTCGTCATCGCCGGGGTACTCGGTGGGACGTTGATTAATCTGATGTAAAGTGCAAGGGACCTCGTGTCCCTTTTTTTATTGGATTTTTACGTCATTTGATTGTTAATCTTTTGAAACCATTCCCTCCTCCACGCTCGTTATACTGAAGAATGGATTCAAAAATAAGGGAAATGTCCGCTTTACTAGAAAGGAAGTGGGGGCATGCAACCACTCAAACATACAACGTATATGCCTGGTCTCGACGGCTTGCGCACGTTCGCCGTCTTGGCTGTGATTTTATATCATTTAAATGTACCTTACATACCCGGGGGATTCCTCGGTGTCGATGTCTTCTTCGTCCTGTCCGGTTACTTGATTACCGGGATCTTAATTCGCGAATGGACGAAGACCGGCACAATCGATTTGAAAAAGTTCTACCTCGCGCGTTTCCGTCGTTTGTTGCCGGCGCTCGTCTTGATGCTGTCGGTCGTGATGACGTATGTGACGCTGTTTGACCGCTCCTTGCTCGATACGGTGCGCCAAGATTCAATGGCAGCGCTCGCTTATGTGAACAATTGGTGGTATATCTTTCACGAAGTCTCCTACTTCGAGAGTTTCGGAAAGCCATCACCGCTTCAAAATCTATGGTCTCTCTCCATCGAAGAACAGTTTTATGCGTTCTGGCCGTTGCTCCTACTCGTCGGTCTCGCGTTCCGAAAGCGATTGCTTCAACTACTCGCCGCGCTTCTATTCGTCTCCGCCGCCTGGATGGCGTTCCGATATGTGCCGGAAGCCGATCCGAGCCGCGTCTACTACGGGACCGACACGCGATTGTTCGGTCTGCTCATGGGAGCCGTCCTCGCCTTCGGTTGGCGTCCGGACACGTTTAAAGAAACGATCCCGCATACCGGACGCCACATTTTGAACTGGACCGGCGCCGTTTCGCTCATCGTCATCGTCGGGATCATCAGTAACGTCAACGCCTACGATGCATTCCTCTATTACGGAGGTTTCTTGCTCGTCTCTTTCCTATCCGCCCTATTGATTGCCGCTGTCGCCCATCCGGCGACCATTTGGTCACGACTGTTTGGAAGCGTTTGGCTTCGCGTGATCGGTACACGGACGTATGGGATTTACTTGTGGCACTATCCGGTCATCATTCTATCGACACCGCTCGATCGACTCGGGACGTTCTCGCCACTTCTTTCCGTCGGGCAAGTGGCGTTGACGCTTTTGATCGCCGAGTTGTCGTATCGCTTCGTCGAGACACCGATTCGTCGAAACGGATTCAAACAAGCGTTCCGTCAGCTCGTCTCAACACCGACGCACCCAAACGCACGCTTTGCCGCCACGGCATGTGCGACCGCGCTCTCACTCGTTCTCGTTGGGAATTTGACCATCCTGGCGTTCTCTGAGTCGAAGCCGGTCGAAGATGAAATTCCTGTCGTGAAAGTACCGATGCCAAAAGATGAGACAAAGGACGTTCCGAACGAACCGGAATCCAAGGAGACAGAGGAAGTCCCGTCTGAAGATCAACCGACAGAAGAAAACAAAGCACCAACTGAAAAACCAGAAGAACGAACATGTCCACCGGCTCTCGCGATTGGCGACTCGGTCATGCTCGGATTGAACGAATATTTGGCAGATGCTTTCCCGAATATGAAAATCGATGCCCAAATCGGACGTCAAGTTCGCGATGCGATTCCAGTTGCCTCTCAGTACCAATCGTATAATGCTCCAGGTCACGTCGTGTTCCTCCATCTCGGAACGAACGGTGCCTTCAAAATGGAGCAACTCGAGACGTTGCTCAAGCAGTTCGAACGAGCAGATGAAATCTATTTGATCAACACACGTGTCCCGCGTCCATGGGAGAGTGAGGTCAATAAAAAACTCGCTCGGGCCAGTGAGCTTCATGAGAACGTGTCCCTCATCGATTGGCATGAACGCTCAATCGGAAAGGAAGCGTACTTCGAAAGTGATGGGGTCCATTTAAATATTAAGGGCGCCGAAGCGTTTGGCCACGTACTGAACGAAGAAATCGGCTGTCAACCAAACTAGGCTCTTGCGAGTGCAAGAGCCTAGTTTTTAATTGACTCAAATACATAATCCCTCATTTCAGAACTCTTATGAAAGAGGTAAAATAATACTAAAAAATGGAAAGAGTGATTACTATGAATAAATGCACAGCATGCGGAGCGACTCTGAAGCGAGGGCAATCCCACTGTTCGCAATGTGGCACGAAAATCGAAACGTCATCGACCCGACTTCCCCTTTGGAAGTGGACCGTCCCGCTCGCCCTTGTGGCCGTGATCGGATTAGGGGTATGGTTATGGTCGGAATGGAACGAACCACTCGCCTCAAAAGAGACGACGACAGCAAAAGATGTACAACAATCGTTCTCTGCTTCGACGGAGGAAGAAGAATCAGAAAAAGCTTCTGAAGTCGAAGAGGACGCCGCTCTCCCGGATACCGAAGCAGAAACGGGTGTGTTCTATGAACCAGTTTCCTATGACGAAATCGATCGGTTTATGTATTCTTTTATAGACGCTTTCACCAGTGCGACTTATTCAACGGATACATCCGAAGTCGAAACATTCCTTGCTGAGGGATCAACGTTCCAGTCACAGACATTAGATTACTTGAACAACACGCTCTTCGTCAAAGGCATCAAAGAAGACCACATATACACAGAAGTCATCTCTATTCAAGTGAACGGTGAAGATCGTGACTCGATTGAAGATGATGAAACCGCGACCGTCACCACGAATGAAGAGTACCGTATCATCAAAGAAGACGACTCTAGTGTGAGAGCGACATTCGAAACGACGTATGCAGTCCGGTATGAGGATGGCGACATGAAGATTGTGCAAAACCTTGGCTCCAATGAATTATCACGGGAAGAAGAATATTGAAAACAAGCACGGACAGTAGGCTGTCCGTGCTTGTTTCGCTTAGTTGATATTCAATTTTCTCATTCCCCAACCAAGGAGCGCCCCCATCGTGATCAAGACGAGCGCAATGAACGTTCCTGCGATACTCAGTCCGTCCGTGGCAACGCCTAAAATCCGAACCCCGTTCAACTCAACGAACATGCCGTTATTCAAGAACCACTGCCAGACGATGAATGCAAGGAGTGCCGGAGCCACAAACCAGATTCCTGCCTGCCATGAGTGAACATGCCCCTTAGCGAACATAGCATAAATCACGACATTCAAGACTAATAATATCAGCAACCAGGAGAAGACACCGTCCTTGTACAACGCTTCAGAACGCGTTTCATCATTTGCGAGATCCGCCTCATACATTTCAGTCAACGTCCCAAAAATCATCGGTGAGACGGTCATCATATCGACAGGCTTGCCAATTGAATTAGCAGGTCCTTCGGTATCGGAGAATGATTGCCACAAGACATCCTCTACCCCACCAAATCCTTCGCTAACTGTTTCAATTGAATTCGCAATTTTTTCTGGGGCGGTCTCCCCAAACAACGACATGCCAATTTCATAAGAACCTAATGGAGATTGAAGTGAGAGTGCTTGCTCTCCTCCATGTCCGATGGTCTGCCAATTCATACTCGCCGCTTGTCCAGTCAAATACAGCATTTCTTCGCTGTCGACAAACTCGAGGCGTTCTCCCTCATCGATTTTACTGAGTTGAAGACCAAAGTAACCAATACCGACGAACGTCGATACGAGTGTGACGGTCAATAACGCACGAACGCCTTGTTGCGCAATCTTCCACTCTCCCTGGAACGGCATCGTAATCAAATAAGCCAACCCGAGAGCAAAGAGGACCATCAAGGTTGTCGCCGCAATGGTTTTGATCCATGCGACTTCAAAGAGTGGTGGATGAAAAGCGAAGGCGTAAATCAATCCATACCCGACGAGAACCGTCACCATGAATCCAGCCATACGACTGAGCACATCGCTCAACGTCGATGTCTGTCGAATCAAGACATACACAACGGCAATCATCAAGAATATTCCACCATACATCATGAAGTAGTTTCCAAATTGAGCATCCACAGCCCCTTCGATTCGCAAGAAATCTCCAATCCCTGCACCGAGACTCGCGATAAACTGATTCACCTGTTCTGTCGTGACGGACCAGTACACTTTCGCACCGATGAGAAAAGCGAGGAACATCGTTGCATTAAACGACGAAATGTTAATTTCGAGTTCATCGGCAAGTGATGGAATGGCCTCCGCCGGTAGCATCGCGACTAGACTTCCTGCAATCAACAGGAGAACAAATAAAAATCCAAGACCGAGCATTGATCCGCGTATCACGTCTGTCTGATTGATACGTAATGACCGGAGCGATTCAGTTGAAAAGGACAACTTCATTGCGCCGTCTCGTTTTCCGGCCACTCGTCTCAATTGTGACATCACTTGTGTCCCGGTCGCGGCGACCGTACGAAGTGACTCTTCCATCCGATTGACACTTGTCGACGGTTCGAGTGCCGTTTGGCCGCAAGCATGACAATATAATTCATGCGCTGCCCTAGCATTGCCACAACTCTTACAAAATTGACCAGTCGATACGTCAAAACGATACGACGTATCTGTCCCTTCTAGTTGGACACCGTCCCGTTCACAATATTGATTGTGGTCCTCATTTGCATGACCACATTGGTGACAATACCTCATGCAGTCACCTCCATCTTCCCTCCACAGCATGCACAATACGAGGCATCAAGCGGTTGTGGGGAACCACAAGAATTGCATGCTTGTTTCGGACGGACGTCCGGTTGCGGGACCGGTGTACCACATGAACCACAGAATTTTGCATCCTTATCGAGCGATGCGTCACACGATGTACAGCGATGTGGTTTAAGCGCTTCTTGCATATCTCGGATGCGCCGGCTCGCCTCATAGATGAGGACATCCTGTTCCATAATCTTCGCCACTTCTTCCGAACGTCCTTGCTGCATCAATTGACGATACTGCTGTTGTCCGAGTTCAAGAAGCAATTGCCCCCGAGCCTTTTTTGATTTTTCCATTCGAGCCTGTAAGTCCTTGATACTCTCCGCTGTATCTAATAGCGCAGACTGTTGTTGCCACATTGTCATGTTCATCTCTCCTATTCTAAATATGTCGCTTCTACGATATGATACGTTCCATCAGCATATGGTTCGGCGATGACATAGCGAAACCTTGATTTCACTAAACGTTGAGGCGCGTCTTCTTCGCCATCCGTCATAAATTGACTGTGAATACCAATGACCGCTTCCGTCTCAATCGCCATCTTTTTATTCCATGTCGTAAGTTTCGTTTTTTGGTTAATCACTTCTACCCCATCGAACGAGCCATACCATTCCTGGTTTTCTGATTGCATGATGTCATAAGTTTTTTGTTGTTTGGCCAAGTAAGCCTCATCCGTGACAACCGTCAATGCACTCAAGTCCTCGTAATACATGAAGTTCACCCATTCTTCGGCGTGACGCGTGATGATGTCCTCTGTGAACCCAATTGTGTCAGCATCCACTTGCGGGTCAAACTTGACCGGCTTACTACCCGGCTTAGCGAGAACCTGTTTGGATTCTACCGTCCCCCATGGCATGTCAATATAAGTACTCAACGTTACGCCTTGTTTCGGAACGGGTCCGTATGTCTTCCATTCTCCAATCGTTTTGCCTGAATCTTCCCCATTCACAATCAACGGAGCGTCTTCGTAGGTTTGATCTAGCTCGACACTCAATCCTTTGAATGCGACCATGAACGGTTCATCTGAATTGGACGACTCCAGACTATTGAACGTTTTGACAGCTTGATCTTGTCCATATTGACCATCGTATTTCACAGCGACTTCGACCATACCAGGAAACGCATCCCGAATGACGACTTGATCTCCTTCAGAAGCCAGTTTTTCTTTCCCATATGGGTCAGGCAAAGACACTGTGATGGCATCAAAGTTACTCGACACATACATCGTCTGAGGAATCAACTCAAGACCATATCGCTTGAATACACCGTACGATTTGCCGATCTCCCTTAAACGAAGCGGAAGTCCCTCATTCGATGCTCCGATGGAACGACTAGCACGGTCTAAATAGTCCACTGTCGATTCCATCAATTCCGCTTGGCTCAGTCCTGTCAATAAGGTCGTTGCCTGGGCCTCTGTCACGTCTGCTTCTTTCAGTCGCAATAGTGGGGCGAGTGCCTTGGCATCCTCACTCGTGATAGCTTTGCGAATCTGTTCGATTTGTTTTTCAGGGGTATACATGAATTGATAAAATCCAAAATATGTCGCACCTGCAATCAATAATAAAGATAATGCCGTAATCAATAAGCCTTTTCCGACTCGTTTTTTAGAAGATGGGATCTTCGTTTCAACGGGTGGTGTCGGTTTCATTTCTTCCATTGAAGCCATTGTTTCCACCTTCGTGCCGCAATTTGGGCAGAACTGTTGCGTGGTACTCAGTTCTTTTGAACAATTTGGACAGTTCATAATTCACCTCTCTATAGCATAATACGAGTTATCTTACCATATTTTATATAAGTATACCGTTATTTATTTACAATAAAAGTAAATGAAAAAGAGTAGAATTATCTACTCTTTCCTCTTCCATGTTCGATTAAATATGTAACGTCCCAACAACTTCACGTACGCCAACATTTCACGGATCATATATCGCCCTTTCGCAAGCGGTGGGGTCGGTGCATACAAAGCATCACTCTCGAGCTGAAAGTACAGTCTCGCAATCAGACGAGCGCGCGGCACATGAAAATCATTCGTCACGATCGTCAAACCGGACGCCCCGCCCCAAATTGAGCGGCTATGCTCAAAGTTCTCGATTGTCGACGTCGATGTCGCTTCCGCATGAATCCGTGTTGCATCGATTCCTTGCGCCATCAGTTCTCGTTCAATGACACGCGCCTCCGCCATCCCTTCATCTGGTCCCTGTCCACCTGTTGCGATCAGTTCGACATGAGGATGTGCCTTCGCATAGGCGGCCGCTACGTCAATTCGATGTTGGAGCGCGCGGGACGGTCGAGTCCCATTCACTTTCGCCCCAAGGATGATGACGAACCGGTATGTACCAGTCGCGTTCTTTCTCATATTGTCACCTCATATTCGTCCATTCTCTTTTAACCATACTTAATCAAGAGAAAGATTGCACGAATCCATTCTTTTTACAAATTATAGTCAGTGTTTTGGGATATATATGAAATAAAATTACCAAATAACCATAAAATGTTTTAATATAAAGGAGATAAGACTTTTTGAGGGAGGACTGGTGACCCATGACAGATTCAGATAAATGGTTATCCACCCGCTTCTTGTATACACGTGATGCACAATTGTTTGCAGAAATCGAAGTCGTCGAGCTCGACCCATCTCACTATAAGTTTGTGATTCATCCGACACCGCTTGGCGCCGGGGAATCTCCTTATATGCGACAAGGTCCCCTCGACTCAGACCATCTTCCCTCTGCATTTTCTGATGTGAGCCGTGTGTATACGAGACAGCTGGATTGCTTACGTGCAGCGACACGTCTCGTCTCTTCGATTGGACCAGCTCGCTTCACAACACATTGACTAAAAGAACGGAGTCGCATCATGCGACTCCGTTCTTCTTTGTTATCGTTTCGATAATTTGACGATAAATGGAATCGGTTGATCGATTCCTTCATATTTCGCTCGCAAGACAACGATATGCTCTTGGTCATCTCGTTGAATGGTAACATTGGATCCTTGAACCGTCACGAGATTCGGGTGTGAACTCTCCCAATTCGTGATGCTCTTCGCCCCGATTCCAAGTAAACCTCCATACTGCGTTGGCAGAGTGGCTGTTTGCGCATTACCCGTCAATGCGCTCACAACTGGATTCAAAAGGGTGCCAAGCGAATCGAGCAACCCACCGAGTAACCCCGTATCGACATCTTGTGTGGACATATTGATGATTTGATTTGTACTAGCATTGCTGACGGTCAAGGTAAATGGCGTGACCACATCATTTTCCCGAACGTCCCCCGTACTCGTCATCAGCGCCGGGTTACTTGAGGTCCATGTGAGCGGAGTACCATTCAAGCTCGTTGGTAACGACAAATCAAATACCGGATATAGCGTCCCGAATGACGACTTAACTTTCGTCACATCGTCTGCTAATACCAACTGAACATTCGCTGCAACCGACCCACTAAACGTCTTCGTCCGAGTCAATCCGTTCTTTGTGACCGAAGCCGTCAGGATGAAAGATTTCGCATCGGTCGGATCTTGTTGAATCACCCCGGTGTTCGAGATGACACCCGGTTGATTCGAAGACCAACTGACGTTGACTCCGTTTGATGCGGACGGAAGTGAGATGTTGGTCGACAGGTTAATGAGATTACCAAGGTTGATGGCATTTAAAGCCGCGTCGAGCTCGGCTGTCAACACCGCATCATCTTTTGGTACGAGCAAGTTCGAGAAGGTACGTGATTTCGTCACACCGTCCTTCGTCGCATTGACCGTAATCGACACCGTTTGATCCGTCGTGCCACGTGTGACAACCCCACTGTTCGAGACGACCGCTGGATTCGATGAGGACAGCGTCGTTGTACCACCAGTGAATGGCGGTAGGACAATGTTCGATGTGAGTGGACTTGTAATCGACAGTGCTGCCAAGTAGTCATCTACTTCCCCTTCAGCCCCGCCTTCTTTCTTCGGTACAAGTAAACCGAGGAAAATTTTCGTTTTCGTGACCCCATCTTTTGTCACTGTGACGACGAGCGAAACGGATTGGTCCGTCGTACCTCGTGTGACAATCCCACTGTTTGTAATAACCGCTTGATTCGAAGACGTCAAGGTCACCGTCGCCCCAGCAAGAGGTGGGAGTGTGATATTTGAAGTCACTGGGCTTGAGATGACCAGTCGATTCAAGTAATCATCAATGATACTTTCCGCCGATGAATCTTTTTTTGGTACGAGGATATTCGGGAAGGACTTCGTACGCGTCACCGCTCCCTTCGTTGCCCGTACGGTCAAATTGACATACACGTCTTGATTTCCTCTCGTAACGACACCAGAAGTGGAGACGACTGATGGATTGCTCGATTCAATCGAGAAGACGACACCCGGATAGGACGGCAATTCGATGTTCTTCGTGAGCGGGTTATCGATTTGAATGCTGTTGAGCCAGAGGTCGAACTCTTCTTCGTCCGTCTGGGAGCGCTTCGGAATCAAAATGTTATTGTAGGTGATTGATTCCGTGATGTCCCCACGTTTCGCTTGAATCGTGAACGTCACAAGTTCATCATTCGTTCCGCGCGTCACTTTACCAGCACTCGACAAAGCCGACTTGTTTGAATCAATCGAGAATGTCACACCGTCAATTTGCGGGAAGACGATGTCATTCAACAACGGATTCGCCACTTGGATATTAAATAATAGACCTTTTAATAGATTGCGAATATCCGATTCCGAATCACCCGGAACCTGTCCGCCTTTTAATGAAACGACCACCGGTGATGTCCGCTTGACGCCCGACTGGACATACATATTATAGGACGCAGGTTTGAGCGGTAGAGATGCCACTTTGTAAGATCCATCTTGTTCAGGATAAATCAATTTTTTATACTGTACTTTGGTTTCTCTGTTTTCAGCAATCAAGTAGTGACGTACGCCTCGAGCTGGATAATGAATTTTACCTACGGCCTGAATCTGTTCATTGTTCGTCAAAATGGAAAAAACGGGTTGGGTCAATTGAACATCTCGCACCACAAGCTTCGCTTTTCCACTGAAGTATAAGTTTAATCCACGAGCTTTATAGCTGACCATTCTAGTTCCTAGCTTACTTGTGTACGCCGGGCCCCACTCCAATGGATAAGTGGAACGCTGACCATTTGCAAAATAAGCAGTTAATTTGGTCGGCAAATTCGCCTTTTGACCTTTTCCGACCGCACGAATGATTGGCGTTGAAACCTTGATTGGATAGTTCTTCACTCTCACATACCAGGTCGCTTTCTTGTTCGTGCCCTGAACGCTTCCAACGATTCGTTGAGTTCGATTCAAGTACTCTTTTTGAAAACTGACTTTCGACCATTTCACTGAACGATAAGCGTACCGCCCGTTAGATAATTTGACTTTCACACTTTTTGGATAAGTAAATTTCTTAACCGCATACGTAACTCCTCCATAGTGTGTATACGATTTTGGTGAGTAGACATGGGTCACAGATGAACTTGCCTCAACCTTCGACCCTGGTACAATGGTAAATCCGACAAGTAAGAAAAAACACAAAAAAAGAGCAACGACTTTTTTCATTCATGCATCCTCCTTTACTAAAAACAAGGCGACAGGTATACATGATGTGCGTGCCTCTAAGGTGTTAATCTTTTTTACCCCGAAAACGAAATAAATATGTAAATTTTGTAATATAAATAATACAAAAGTAACATAAAAAATACTTATTTTGACTATTATGGTGTCAGAATACTTTTGGTGACATTTATCACATAAATAATGAATAAGTTCGCTATATTCAAAAAGAGAACTTCTGATTCGAAGTTCTCTTTCCATAAGTCGCTATTCCATTTCATCAGATAATCGCTGAAGTTCCATACGTAACTTCTCGATTTCCAACGACTGTTCCTCATTCATCATAAGCAGTTGGTCGAGCTGTCGTTTGGTCGTCACTAACTCATCGCGTGTCTCTTCAAGTCGTTGTTCCCGATCTGTCAATTTCCATGTACAGATTCGGTTCGAACGACGAGCATGAAGTTGATCATAACGAATATGAGGATAACGCTCGACCAAATCGATTTCTCGAGCACCTTCTTCTATCACCTGTTCAAGCACCTCGAGTAGGCGTTGTTGCGATTGTTCGTCTCGAAAATGTTGATCGACGAGTGTAGCCGAGAAGCTCGCAAGGTCCCGTCGCTTCGTCTCATCCATCAACTCGAGAATCGCCTCACCGATTTGTCCTGGTGAATACCCTTCATACTTATTCCCGATGCCTCCGAAGTTCGTACTCGCGATATCTTGCCACGTCGAAGGAGTGACCAAGCCTTGATAGCTTTTGCTCCCGACAGCGATGGTCGGTTTACCGAGTGCCATCCCTTCCAGCGCAGACCGTCCGGGACCGATGATGAAATCGGCACGCCGCATCGCTTCAGGGAGTTGGCTTTGTTCTAGCCAACCAAGCCATTCGATGTTCTGACCTGTCCCTGCCAGTGCAGCTTCATAACGCTCGGCGTATTTATCTCGCTGTGTTCCGTCACCGATAATCAACCAGTCAATCGGTAAAGACCGCACCCTCTCGTCTTCTAGTGCATCTAAGAAGACATCTAGTATAAACAGTTTGTCCGCATCCAGGCGAGACGTGAATAAGCCCACGATACGTTCTGATGACGATGTTTCCTCCGACGGAACAAAAGTCGAATCGACCCCATTCGGGATGACAGTAAGTTTTGATTCGATTTCCGGACAGTGCTCAGTCAGGTGTGTAGCAATCCGTTCCGATACCGCAATCACTCGCGAAACGCTCGGATGATACTGCTCAATCTCATCATAATACATCCCGTGGATGACGAGGACGAACGGGATTGCGTTCGCCTCCGCCACCGCGAGACCAAATTGACGCGCGTCGAACGGATGCGCATACACGACATCGAACGGCTGTGATCGGATTTGATCGATGACACATTGCACGTCCTCACTCGAATAGTCCGTCTCGACGACTTGCCCGCCGATTTTCCTTACTTCATCGGCAAAGGGACCAGGTTTACAGACAACGGTCACCTCATGCCCCTCTCGTAGAAACACTTTCAAAGAAGATAAGATATGGAGGTGTAATCCTCCCATTGCGGAGTGAAAAAACACCGGTAGTAATATGTTCATAATGAGCACCTACCTTTTCTCCGTAATCGATTGATTAGGGTTACAAGCCTTCTTGATACATCGAACCAAGACCACGGATGCGATCGTTGTGAACGAACAGCACCGCATCTACCTCATTTTCTTTTGCATAATCCGCAATGCTGACATCATAGTCGTCGAAGTAACGGACATCAAGCGCTGACACCGTTCCGAATGACTCTCCAAGATAGCCAAGCATCGGGTTCGCATACGAATCTTTTAAGACGAGCAAGTGATAATCATTTTTCGGATTGTTTTGTGTGATTTTCGATTGGGCATAGTTATCACCCATGAACAAGTTGTAGTAGTTCGTGAATTTCGTCGAGTTCTTCAAGACATCCGTATCTAGGACCGAATGACCACAGTCGTCGCCATTTCGACAGACTGTCGTAGTAAATCCGTCTTTCGGTTCAAGGTAAGTAAATTGATCAGGTGACTCGACGTAAGGCATCGAAATTTCACGGGCATGAGATCCATAAAACGGACCGTCTACCGATTTGATTTCCATATCCTCCATCGATAAGGCAGGAGCATCAGGGAACTGCTCGCTTAAGCGTTCCATGATTTGTTCATAAGCCATGAATGCCCCTTCCGGACGCCAGTGGTGATCCGTCTTAAAGTAAATATCTTTTCCTGGCTGATCGCCAAGCGTTTCTTCTAAGTCGATGAGCGGAATCTCATTCTCTTCAAGACGTGCATGAAGCTGTCCTCGGTTTTCTGCATCTGCCGACTCGATGTAATCTGGGAAGATTCCTTGTCTTGTCGCATAGACCGGTTTACTTGGGGCCGATGCGAAGTAAGATGGAATGTCAGCTTCGCTCATCTCTTTTTGAAATTCTTTAAAGAAGACCCCAAGTGACGAATAGTCGCTCGCCACAGGATCTGGTGCATACAAGAACTCATCGATACTGATGACACCGTTGTTCATCTGTTGTTGCAGAACGTTACGTTGCACCCAAGCTTGTGTCTCAATCCACATGTAACGCTCAAACACCTGATCGTTTGCTGATGCCTCGAACTCTTCCATATACGTTCCATCCAGAATCGTCTCGACAGATGGATCCGGGCGCTGTGCTAGCATCCGTCCCTCACTATCTGAACGTGCTTGTTCGGTGCCAAAGGCGTAAACGGCGAGTCCATAAAAGATGGTGCCAAGGAAGCCGATCAATAGGATACTGTTGACCACCCAAGAGAGGCGCCGCCTTTTCGAACGGACTTGTTCGCTTTTGGTTTGTTGTTCCATTGTCAGCCCTCCTTAGAACCGGAAATAAATGAATGGGTTAAATGTACTCGATACGACATATGAAATCGAGATACCGAAAATGAGCATGATATACGCCGCTCGTGCAAGACCAGCGCTTGCAGCAAGCACAGGACGATCCGTACTCACTTCATGACGCAAGAAGCGGGCGACTAGCATTTTCGGAAGCGGTGTAGCAGCAATCATCGAGATGACAAGCACGACACCGTACTGAACAATGTAGTAATATGCCGTTTGATCGAATACTTCACCCCCGTGTAATCCGAACATCACTTGCAGATACTCTGTTGCGTACGTGAAGTTATCGGCACGGAAGAATACCCAACCGATGACGACGATGAAGAGCGTGAACGCGTGGGCGAGCCATGCCGGCCATGCGGCAAGCCATTTCCCAAGAAATGCCCGTTCGAGCATGATGAAAATCCCATAGTATAATCCCCATGCGATGAATGTCCAACTCGCACCGTGCCATACCCCGGTCAATAACCAAACGATGGTCAAGTTGCGATACGTCTTCCAAGGACCTTGACGATTCCCACCGAGTGGGATGTACACATAATCTCGGAACCAGCTCCCAAGTGAGATGTGCCAGCGGCGCCAAAACTCAGACACTGATTTTGAAATATACGGATAATTGAAGTTCTCAAGGAAATGGAACCCAAACATCCGACCGAGACCGATCGCCATATCCGAATAACCTGAGAAATCAAAGTAAATCTGTAGCGAGTAAGCGATGACACCGATCCAGGCGAGTGTCGTCGACAAATCCCCGGCCGATTGACTGAATACCTGATCCGCGACGTATCCACAACTGTTCGCTAAAATCATTTTCTTCCCTAGACCAATGACGAATCGTTGAATCCCAGAGACGAAGTCATCGACTGTCTCACGGCGGTCCACGATTTCATCTGCGACCGTTTGATAACGGACGATCGGTCCGGCAATCAATTGTGGGAAGAACGATACGTAAAGTGCCAAGTCAAACAAGTTCTTCTGTAGACGCCCATCGTTTCGATACACATCGATGACATAACTCATCGCTTGGAATGTAAAGAATGAAATCCCGAGCGGAAGAGGAATATCCGGGTCGTTCAGCGAGAAGCCAAATACCGAGTTGACGTTCTCAACGAAGAAACTCGCGTACTTGAAGACCCCAAGCATCCCGAGGTTCCCGAGAAGCATGAGCACCATCGTCCATTTGATTTTCTTTGCATCATCACGATACTTGTCGACCATAAAGCCGAACACATAGTTCATGACGATCGATGCGAGCATGATTAAGACGAACCGTGGTTCACCCCATGCATAGAAAAATAAACTTGAGACGAGTAAAATCGTATTTTTTAACCAGCGTGGTGACACGAAATACAGCAGCAGCACGACCGGTAAGAAATAAAATAAGAATACCGTGGAACTAAATAACATACCGTATGGTCCCTTTCTCCCTTAAGACTTGCTCCGCTTAGCGGAACGTCACATAGAGATCATCAAATCGTACAGTGGTCGGTTCAAGCGTTTCTACGATGTATTTGTAGGACATCTTGAAATACTTGGCATCTTCCATTTGTTTGACGACTTCTACAACGGGGTTCACCCCTGGGTTCAATGTGAGCATGAAACGCTTATTCGATAAACGTTCTTCGTCTGAATACTGCATGACGTACAATTCTAGTCGGATGGCGCGGTCGCCTTCGACATAAACGGATGTGTTGACTTCCATCTCTTCCCCTTCATCCATCTTGGCATCAGCCAAAAAGATTTTCGATGGGGGAATTTCAAATTTCAAGTCAAATAGTTGAACATAAATCGAGTCCTTTAGCGATTGAGGTAAAAAAGTGACCTCTGTCTTGTATTCCTCTTCGCGCATCGACATATGATTTTTATGTGGTCCACGCGGATAGTAATGGTAAATCGCCGGACGAATTCGCTTCGTTGACATGCAAGCACCTCCGAATCATTAGGATAATGATATAGAAAAGAGTTGCTGTGCCGGGCACAAAACAACTCTATTCGTTTTCATTTAGTTGGCAAGGATGGCATCGACGATTCGACGTGACGCCTCACCATCACCGTACGGGTTCGATGCTTGTGACATCGCTTTGTATGCCGTTTCGTCAGACAAGAGCTCATCCGCGAGTGAGAAGATGTTCTCTTCTTCAATCCCTGCGAGTTTGAGTGTTCCTGCAGCTACACCTTCTGGACGTTCTGTCGTGTCACGAAGGACGAGGACAGGTACACCGAGAGATGGTGCTTCTTCTTGTACGCCACCTGAATCCGTTAAGATCAAGTGCGACGTCGCCGCATAGTTATGGAAGTCGAAGACGTCGAGCGGTTCGATCAAGTGGACGCGTTCGACATCGTGAAGAATCTCGTTAGCGAGTTCACGAACGACCGGGTTCATGTGGACCGGATACACGACTTCAATGTCATCATACTTCTCGATCAAGCGACGGACCGCACGGAACATGTTACGCATCGGCTCACCCAAGTTCTCACGACGGTGTGCCGTCAACATGACGAGACGACGACCTTGTGAACGGATGCTGTCGAGCAATTCGCTCGCATAGTCGTCACGGACTGTCGTTTTGAGTGCGTCGATTGCCGTGTTCCCTGTGACGAAGATCATCTCTTCGTTCTTGCCTTCACGAAGGAGGTTGTCACGCGACGTTTCCGTCGGTGCGAAATGAAGGTCAGCCATGACACCCGTCAATTGGCGGTTCATCTCTTCCGGGAATGGTGAATATTTATTGTGTGTGCGCAGGCCAGCCTCAACGTGACCGACTGCGACTTGGTTGTAGAAGGCTGCGAGTGATGCCGCGAATGTCGTCGTTGTGTCCCCGTGGACCAACACGATGTCTGGTTTCGTTTCAGCGATAACCTCGCCCATCCCTTTCAATACGCGTGATGTGACATCGTAAAGCGTCTGCTTGTCCTTCATGATGTCGAGGTCATAGTCCGGTTTGATTTCGAACAACTCGAGCACTTGGTCAAGCATTTGACGGTGCTGCGCTGTCACGACGACAATCGGTTCTACCCCTTCACGTTTTTTCAACTCAAGTACGAGTGGTGCCATTTTGATGGCTTCTGGTCGCGTCCCAAAGACGGTCATGACTTTTTTCATAGGTCGTTTCGCACGGTCTGACTTCGCCGTGCTTCCTCCTCCCAATTGCTCACGCTTCGTTCGATACAGCGACCGACGAATGGCGTGTTTGTAGTTGTTCTTCTGTCAAAGGCGGTAAGATGTATGTCTCTCCGAGCTCTGTCGCATCGACGACCGTCGTACGACGTTTGAGCTTGTCGGCTTTAAACGAGTCTTGTTGCTCTTTAGACAAGTTGCGGAACCATTTCAAAAACTTGTTGTACTCCCGAACGACTTCATCGACTGGTCCATATTCGCGCACTTCTCCGAACTCGAGCCAAAGGCCGAGCGTACAGAATTGGCGAACTTGTGAGACCGAGTGACTGATGAAGAAAATCGTCTTCCCACGATCTTTGAACTCGTTCATCTTGGCGAGACACTTGTCGGTGAACGTTTGGTCCCCGACCGAGAGCGCCTCATCGATGACGAGAATGTCCGGGTCGACGTTGATTGAAATGGCGAATCCGAGACGGGACTTCATCCCGCTCGAGTACGTCTTGACCGGCTGATTGATAAAGTCACCGATATCGGCAAATTCAATGATAGCCGGTGTCAAATCGATAATCTCTTGTTTCGTCATCCCGAGCATCAACCCTTTGAGCTCGATGTTCTCGAGCCCAGTCAAGTTGCCGTTCAAACCAGAAGAGATCGCAATCAACGCCGTCTTTCCGTGAAGTTCGATTTTCCCGTGAGTCGGCGGCATGACGTCAGCCAACAAGTTCGACATCGTCGACTTCCCTGACCCGTTAATGCCGATAATCCCGACCACTTCCCCGGGTGGAACTTCAAACGTGACATTACGAAGCGCGTAAAACTGTTTGCCCCCTGCTTTACTGAAGAAGATCTCTTTCAGCTTATCAGATTGCTTGTTATAAAGCGTATATCGTTTCGATACGTTTTCAAATTTAACCTGGTACATAAGGTCCTCCTCAAATGTAATCGATGAAGTGTCGACGGAAACGCAAATGAATCATCGACCCGACGAAGAAGAGAACGAAGACGATGGCCCAGTAATAGAGACCGTAAGCCCAGTTAGTCGCCAACCAGTCGGTTCCGAGGAACATCGACCGATATCCTTCGACTAAATAATAGAGCGGATTGATTTGTAGGATATTCGCGAGCTTCGCCGGCGGCACCCAAAAAATCGGTGTCAAATACATCAACATCCGCATCATCGACTGAAGAAGGTTTTGAAGATCGCGCACGATTGTCGTGAGCGCGGACGTAATCAAGGCGAGCGAGTACAGTAGTGCAAGCGCACTGAACGCCAAGTAGATAAACCAGAGCGAATGTAGCCCCATCGGGAATCCGAATGCCCACATCAAGATAAACGAGACACCGACTAACGCCACGTGGCGATAGAAGAGTGCGAGCAAGACGTATGCCGGAATCGTCGAGATTGGGAAGCTCATTTTGGAGACCATGCCGATTTTCGAATAGACGGACCGGGCCGTCGAGGTGATCGCCGAGGCAATAAAGAACCAGACGACAATCCCTGCGACCAACCATGGCAGAAACGGCACGCCATCAATCGGCCTGCCGCTTCGAATACCAAATCCAAATACGAACCAGTAAACTCCAATCTGCAATAACGGTGTCACGAACTCCCATAAAAATCCGAGGTACTGCATCGAGTTGTTGCTTCGCGTCTCATACGTGGCGAGACGGAAAATCAAGTACAAGCTCGACTTTAGCTCTGAAAGAATAGCTTTCGCGGATTTAAACATGTTCATTCACCTGAATCAAAGAACGAGATTCGTTTCCTTTGTATATTTGTAGAGGTTGCCGTAGTTGACGACCGCTACGTCTTCACCTTCTGGTTTCACGATGTTACGTGTGTCGAAGATCATCGGACGACGCATTGATGACTTGAGCTCTGCAAAGTCGAGGACTTTGAACTCATTGTGGTCAACCAATACGAGGACGAGGTCTGCGTCTTTGAGTGCTTCTTCTTTTGAAACGAGCTCGAAACGGCTTGATGTTGATTTTTCAACGTGTGAATCGTGAACAGAGATGTTCACACCACGGTCAAGCAAGATTTCAGCGATTTCAACCGCTGGGCTTTCGCGCATGTCGTCGACGTTTCCTTTGTATGTCACACCAAAGACAGCGACTTTCGCGTCTTCGATTCCAGCAGTCAACTTCTGAACGTTGTCTGCAACGTAGTGTGGCATCGAGACGTTCGTCTCACGTGACAAGTTGATGATTTTCGCGAGGTCAGGTGATTTCGCGACGATGAAGTACGGGTCGACCGCGAGACAGTGTCCACCGACACCTGGTCCTGGGCTATGCAAGTTGACACGTGGGTGCTTGTTCGCCATCTCGATGACGTCAAGAACGTTGATGTCTAAGTCGTTACATACTTTTGCGAGTTCGTTCGCGAGTGCGATGTTAACATCACGGAACGTGTTTTCCATGAGTTTCGACATTTCTGCCGTCTTCGCATCCGTTTTCACGATTTCACCTTCAACGAATGTACCGTAGACGCGTGCGCCTGCTTCTGCACATTCTGTCGTGATCCCACCGACGATGCGGTTGTTGTGCACGAGCTCATGAAGGATTTGTCCAGGCAATACGCGCTCTGGGCAGTGTACGAGATAGATGTCTTCACCGACAGTGAATCCAGCTTCTTCGACGAGTGGTTTGACGAAGTCGTCCATCGTACGTGGTGCGATTGTCGACTCAACGATGATGACGTTGCCTTTCTCAACGAATGGCAACACTTTGCGTGTCGCATCCAAGACGTACGTCAAGTCACATGATTTGTGCTCGTCGTCGTTGTTCGGTGTTGGGACCGCGATGATGAAGGCATCTGCTTTCTCTGGAGAGAGTGATGCACGGAACTTCCCTTTTGCCACGACGTCTGCGACCATTTCGCCGAGACCTGGCTCTTCAATGTGGATTTCTCCACGGTTCAATTTATCAACAACATGTTGTGAGATATCGACTCCGACGACGTCGACGCCATAGTTCGCAAAGACAGCCGATGTCGGTAATCCGATATATCCAAGACCTACTGTACATACTTTCATTGTGTGGTAACCTCCAAATGTTTTGACGCGCTTTTTAAATAGCGCATTGTCCATCATTTTATTTCACATTCGATAATAAAACAATACTCATTATACTCTTGAACAATTCTTTGGTGCAATTACATTTTCATGACAATGTCGTCGCAAATTGTTCGTGTGTTTTGCCTGAAATGATTTGTTCCATCTCTCGATAGAGACGATCGAGCGCGAAATGTTTACGGGCATACGCCTGATAGGCTTTTGCGTCCGTCTTCAGCTTCTCGGTATCTTCTTTATAAGAGAGGATCGTATCGACAAATTTCGACGTATCCGTGACGAGTAGTTCGTCTGGGTAAATTGTTTCCGCACCCGTCCAGTGGCGGATGAGCGGGTATGATCCTGCTGCCATCGCTTCGGCCGGTGCGAGATGGAAACTTTCCAAGTCACTCGTCGAGAAGACGAATCCGATCGATTGGAGCCACGTATCGACGTCATTGCCGTGGCCATCGAAGTGGACGTGGTCGCGAAGTTCTGACTCCTCGATTCGATTCAGTAGCGCCTCGTAGTATGCGCTCTCCTCTTCGCGCTTCCCGATCCAATAGACGTCTTTTGGATGGTGTCCTTTGAAGTGGAGCTGGTACCGTTTGTCCTTCTTCAGCAGCTCTTCGAGGACGTCGAGCGCGAGGTCCGGACGCTTCAGTTTCGGGTTCATGCCGATCATACCGAGACGGAACGTCAAATCGTTTGCCAGTTTCGGTTTTTCGAGCTTGTCCGCATCGACGGCGTTGTAGATGACCGTCATCTGGTGACGCGGGATTCCGAACAGACGATGCATCTCTTCTAACATATACGGTGAGACGAGGATGATGCGGTCGATGTTGTCGAGCGCATATTCCCGTGGAAATGGTGTTTCTTTCTCCTGACGATGAATCCGGACGATGAGGCGTTGATGCGGCAACTTATGTTGCGAGTACCAGACGGCGTTGCCGAGGCCCCATTCACAGAAAATGACGTCTGCTTGTGCGAGACATGCCTTGCTGTGATTCACATCATGAATCTTGTGTCCGTCCCACTGGTCGACGAGGACCCGGTAGCTCGGGTCGGCCTCGAAACGTTCCATGAACATGCGGATGAACTTCAAGTCGTGACCGGCGAAGAGGATCGTCGTCTTCTGCATCTCCCAAATCGCGTCACGGAGACGTTCGAACGTGCTGGCGAACGTATAATTCTTCGCCATGTTGTAGAGCCGTTCCGCCGCATCCTTATAGATGGCTGGATGCGTGAAGGCGAGCTCGACCTTTTCGATGAATTCGTTTTCCGAATTGACGAAGAGCGGGTAGCTCGACCCGAGCAACATCTCGTGCATCTTGTTGCGGTTAAGGAGGACCGGCTTCCCGAGCGCCCCATATTCGAGGAGCTTCGTCGACAACTCGAGGCTGTCGTCAAGGTCCGGGTGACGCCACGAGATGCCGATGTCGCTCTCTTCGATGAGCGTCTCGACGTCCGCACGCGGGATACCTTTCAACCAGTGGACCCCTTCGTCCGTTTGGAGACGGTGCGTCACTTCTTTACGGAAGTTCGGATTGTTCGGGTCTTGGTTGAACTTGTCTCCCGCCACTTTCAATTCGACGTCCGGCATCCGGACTCGTACTTTCTCGAGTGCGTCGAGAATTTCAGCCGAGTACCAGAGTGGCGCGAACTTTCCTGTATAGACGAGACGTTTCGCCTGACGTTTGAACGTCGGCGTCGCCTCACGCATGTTCGGGATCATCGGGTTCAAGATGAGGAACGGCTTCGGCGTCTGTAAAAACGTCTCGAAGTACGCCTTCATCTCCGCTGTTTGACAGAGCATGCGAGCCGAACGGTCCGCAATCTTCTTCAAACGTGCCAACTCCTCCTGTGACGCGGCCGATGAATCATGCGTGAAATCTGTGAGATAAGTCCACGTCTTTTTCATCGTATGTTCATAATCGGAGAGCGCATAAGCGAGTTGGAACCCACGGATGAACGTCATGTCATACTGTTTCGTCTCGACAAGCTCGTGGATGAGTTGGGCCGCCTCTTCCGGCTGGAGCACCTTCTTCTCATAGTACGGCTCGTCTTTCTTCGTCGAGTCTTCCGTGAAGACGTCGATGAAGTTGACGCGGTCGAGCTGTTTGATCGACGCCGTCACTTCCGGTTTCACGATCGAGCGCTTCAAGAGCACGTCGACCTCGATGTTCGGGTCTTGGTTCAACATATGCACGACCGACGTGAGCCAGATGGCCGATCCGTCGATCAAGTTCAAATTGACGTCCCCGTATACGAGGATTCGGAGCGGTTGCTTCGTCATAATGTTACCTCCTGAAGGTCCGCTTCATCCATGGCGGCACCGGCTTTCACATACTGATACGGGTCGACACTGAAGATGCGTTTGCCAGAACGAGCAAGCTCGTTCAAGCTCTCATCCGCTTCAAAGATGTGGAGTGCCTCCTCCACCGTATAGAAACGGAGTGCCGACGGCTGCACGATCGAGCGGGACGGTGTCGCATCAAACACATAACGATACGACTCGTCATGGTCTTGTTTGACGAGCTGACCGTCATACGTATAGTAGTCCTCTTTCGTCAGAACGTCCGCTTCTGCATAGCGTGCCGCGAGCAGATAATCGCTCAAGTAGTTCGGACCGTAATAATCGTACGACTTCAAGTGGGCGACCCAATCGTACGCTTCGACCATCTCCGTGAACGAGGTATAGTGCGTCAAGTAGCTACGCATATACGTCGAGATCGACGGCGTGTTATACGTGTTGTATACATCGATGTGATCCTCGAACTTATCGAGGAACATCATGAGATGTTTATGCTCATAACGTTGCGCCTCGAACTGAGCGACGACGCGTTCTGCCTCTTCGCGCGACTTGATGAAGGCGACGACGGCAATCTTCTCGTGGTCGACACGGTACGGGATGCCGACGTCTTGGACGATTTTCGCGAGACGTTGCGTGTACGTGTGATACGTCAACACGTGACGCATACCACGCATCGCGATGTCCTCATAGAATGAGTCATCTGTCATCAAACGGCGGAACGTTTCATCCAAGTCAGATTCTCCGTCGTCAAGGAAGACGTAATCGCCAAGCATGGCATCAACCCCGACCGAGCGTGTACTGACGACCGGTGTGGCGCAGGCGAGCCCTTCGAAGACGCGACGTGAGAACATCGTCGGTGAATCGTTGACCGAGTTGACATTCAACATGACTTTATATCCTTTATACGCCTTGGCAATCTGGTTGTATTTCAAACTGCCGCGAATCGAGTGACGGAACTGTTCCGGGAATTGAAGTTGGTCGCTCTCCCCGCGTTGGTTGATCGCATAGTTCCGGTCGTAAATCGCAAGACCATACTTGTCTGCTGCCGCGAACAGTCTGTCCATGTCAGCTTTACGTGATTCGTGACGGTTCGCATAATACGAACCGGCGAAACACGCGTAAGGCTCACGAGTCCCTGGTAAGCGGATCGGATTATGTTCTTTCGGCTGCGCCGCGAACGGTAACGCATCGACACGGTCATGACCA
Source organism: Exiguobacterium sp. s43 (assembly GCF_018617255.1). Lineage (GTDB taxonomy): Bacteria > Bacillota > Bacilli > Exiguobacteriales > Exiguobacteriaceae > Exiguobacterium > Exiguobacterium profundum. The sequence goes on along the minus strand of NZ_JACSJT010000001.1, from coordinate 471,612 downwards.
CAATCTTCTTTATAGTTCGGAACGCGGTTCATGTCGGTCGTATACACATAGTCGAATCGCTTCGCCGTTTCAATGAAACGGTCGTAGTGAATCGGGTCTTCTTTGTTCCAAAAGACGGTCGGGATATTGTGATAACGGCACCAAGCGAGAAGCGCATCGAGCTCTTCCCATGTGTTCGTGCCATATTTGACGATTTTCTTCTCCCATGCACCGGCGTTACCTTTCCACGCCGATTCGACGACAAGGACGTCCGGTTGCTCATCGAGGAGCACCGTCTTCCAGTTGTCCGGTGTGAACGTGATGAGCTGACATTCTGGTTTGTAAGATGCCATCGTGAACTCATCGAAGATGGCCGCGACCTTCAGTTCGTGTAGTTCACGTGGGATTGGTGCGAAGAAGCGAGCCTCGCGCACGTCCATCCATGTCGGGTTTTCTGTACCATCGCTGACGAGTTCTTCAGCGACACGGATGCGGTCGACCCGAGCCTCTCCGACACCGTCGACACGGAGGGCGAAACGAAGGAAGCGGATGCCACGGTCAAAGTAGAAGACTTTCTCGCTTCCGATTTGAACCTGTTGCATAATCTGACGCTCCGTCGCCGAGTAGGCAATGATGTAGAGGACAACATTCGCCCCTTCATCGGCTACACCATCGAGCGTGACACGGTAACGACTGTTCGCCTTCACTTCATACGGGAACTCTGTCGGGAGCAGTTTGAAGCTGTTGTTCATCTCTGCATACGAGATGTAGCGGCGCTGATCGTCCTCGCCTTTCAACTGGACGACGAGTTGGTCATCTCGACTCTTCAATTTGATGAGGTCGGGTGCCGGGATCGTCCACATGTCCGGTTTGAGGGACAAGACGTCTTCACGGCGGACACTCTTTTCGTGAATCATGCCGATATTCAAGTTCTCAAGCTGTCCTGACCCGTTCACGCGGATGAAATAGCGGATGGAACGGTGTGACGGTGCGATGCGGACGATACCGCTCAGTCCGAGTGGCACTTCAATCAAACGATCCTGCCCAGACACCGTATACGTCGCGATGAATAGCGAGGCGTCCGCTGTACCCGTGCGGTCCCCTTTCAAATAGAAACGATACAAGTCATCGTCCATATCACCCGTCTCAAAATCGATGCCACGTTCTGTATCGACGTGTGGCAGCGCGATCTCATCGACGCCATAGTGCGTGTATTGGTTCCCTTCGGCACGGACGACGAGCGTGTCTCCGTCGAAGTGAGCAATCTCACTCTGTGGTTTGAGAGAACGGAGTGACGACGACGTAAGCGGATAACGGAAATCAAAAGCATCAAGTGATACGTTCGCAGCCGTCCCTTCGACTGTCCAAAGCGACAGCTTGCCGAGCATGAGCTCGACGAGGCTGAACGCTCCTGCCCCGTTGACTTCAAGATGAGCCCGGACGATTTGTTCACCCATGCCGAGCGTCACATCGACCTGATCGCCGTCCTGTACCGTCACGTAACGAGTACGTCCACCTTTACGCACGACTTCTAACGTCAACGTTGGCATCAGACCTTCGCGCGATTTGACACGCATCATAGCCGTGAACGTCTTTTGACCTGATTCGACGAGGTCGTTCACCGAGATGATATCTGAACTCGCGTTCGGTCGGTACGTGACGGTGACCGGCTCGTCCCCAGAGAAGACAAGGTCCGTCCCTTCAACGTGTACGTAAGGTGAGCGTGTATACCAGTTCGGTACGAGTTCACGTAGTTGATGCGATTTGTTCGGGCGTTTGTTCAACACTTTACGACCGAGTCGCTTCGACCGTTGTACCCCAAGGTAAGCGGCGCGACGTGCTTTTTTCTGCCAATCCATCCTCATATCCTCCAAATCATCGAGTCTTTCGAGCTCGATTCTTTATTTGCGAATGCGTCGTGCAACCGCCTGTGCCTTCAAAATCGCTTTTCCGGCTTTCGATTGCACAAGACGACGATACTTCTGATTCAACACATCATATTTACGTTTCAAGTCACTGAGCGCTTGCTCTTTCTTCTCGAACGTCTTCACGGTCCATTCAAACGTGTACAGAAGATCTCCATACTTTTGAACGAGTCGTCGATGCTTTTGACGTAATAGACGTTCATCATGTTTCAAATGACGAATCTCTTCTTCCTGCAGTTTGATTCGTTGTTTCAACAATCCGATTTCTTTTTCAAATTCGTTGCTCATGCTCTCACCTCACAAGTATGCGTCAAAGTAGAGACGCTTCAATTCTTCTGTTTGTCCTGATTCATATAAGTCGACGAATTGTTTTACAATCGGCGTCTCTAATTCCATCGGACGATACTGTTCGATGATTTCATAAAGCATACCGGCATTGTCGACAAACTCTTCCGGTTTGCTTCGGCGTAAGAAGACCAAATACCACATCGAGAAGAAGCGTTCGAATCGTGTGGAACGGTATTGATCGAGTACACCTTCCCGGGCGAATGCTTTTGCCCGTGCCGTTTCCCGAATGACACACTTCGTAAAGTACTTCTTCGTGATCGTGTTGACTGTCGAACCGGCGACAGCCGCGTAATAATCATGAATCGTCAAGTCGAGAAGAGCGACGCGTCCTGCGCTGAGGAACATCTCTTGGAAGAAGAGCGAGTCTTGCCCGACCGCACCGATGACCTGTTTCAAATCGTGCTTCTGGATGAAGTCTTTTTTGATGACCATCGTCTGGATACTCTGTACCTTGAAGTTGTGCTCGAGCAAGTACGCTCTCGGGTCTTCGATGACGCGAACACCATCTTTTTCAAGGCCGTCTAGCTCAATCATGGCCTCACGGTTCGCAAGCTTCAACATACTTCCGACTGCGAGGTCAAGCGCGTCATTCTCTTTCATGATACGGAATAGTTCCGCATAGCCGTCGTTGACCGCTTCATTGTCCGGGTCAAGGAAAGCGATGTACGGTGTCGTTGCCAATTCGACGCCTTTGTTTCGCGGGCGCGACGCACTGCCGCTGCCTCCGTCGTTGAATGAGTACGTGTAGACGTTCGGATACTTCCGCACGAGGCGTTCGATATAGCCGATTGTCTCTTGGTCCGTCGAACCGTCGTCGACGAGCCAAATCTCCATGTCTTCAAACATCGAGCTACGGCGAAGACTAGAGAAACATTTGTTGTAGAGATAACGACCGTTGTTATAAATCGGGACGATCATTGAAAGCGCATAGTCGCCCGGTTCGTTCGGGACGAGTACGTCATCTGCCGCGAGCAGCTCGAAATGATCGATGGCATAGCCTTGTCCCTCGATATGCTGGTCGTCCCGAAGCGTCTCAAGCGACAGGTGGCTTGCCGCAAACATCGTTAATGCGACGTCATCGTATCCCTCTACGAATTCATGTACAACGTCCTGCCCTTTCGTCACGAAAGCGACGTCCGTGTATTTGAAGGCGTTGACCATATCCTCTACATAATAGTCGAGGTAGTGATAACGGTCGTCAAATACCGTCACGAAGTCGGCTGTGCGTAAATCGACTTCTTGTAAATCCGCTTCTGCGACAAAACGTTTATGCGGATACGATTGGCGCTCGAACTGCTCACGTGTCGCCGTCACGTCGCCGCGACCGATGACGAGGACGTCACGACGGACTTCGTGGTGAATGCCGAGAACGAATAACATTTCGTTGAAACGATCATAAATTGTATGGTTCGAGAAGATGGTGCGGACACCAGATAGTTGATGCTCGAGACGCTCTTCGTCTGTATCGAACATTTCTAAAATCCCTTGTGCATCCAATGCGCTCGTCGCGATGAATACGTTCGGGAAGTCGTTGTTGACGGCCACGTTGTAGTTCGTCAAGACGAGTTGTCCCCGTGCCTGTGCCTCATAGATGGCTTGCGCACTCATCGTCGGACTGTTTTTCACTTCATTGACGTGAAGAATCCAGTTCGAGGTTTCTTTCAACGCCTCGATCTCCTCTTGGTCCCCATGGACGAGGACATCTTGAAGTGATTTCGGTGCGAACGACACCTTCGATTCATCCGCTTCGCGAATCACATAAAGAGACTTATTCGCATCACGAACACCTTGTGCGAGCGTCTCCAAGTCTTTTGCGAAACGTTGTACCGGGAAACGGTTCGTGACGACGACCGAATCCGACTGAACACGCGTCATCCCGATTGGATTGAAGCGAAGTGGGTCGATTCCCGGACGGATGACAAAAACGCGCTCATGTCCGGCTTCTTCGATATAATCCGTCACACGCTCCTCGTTTGCCGTAAAGATATAGTCACACTGAGCGGCGAGTGAGGAGAAACGATCGTAGTGATTCGTATCGAGAGTAGTTTCAAACACGACACGAACATCAATTTGTTTGGCTTTGCGAATCAAATTCTCCAACCAGTGACGGGAGTGCGAACGCGGTGAGCCCATGTGGTGGAATGCGGTCGTCTCATCTTCCACTAGCGCGGCCGAGATGAGAAGGAAATCAATCTTTTCGATTTCAGCCAGCTCTAAGAAGCCTGTCACATTCTCAAATAAATGGACATGACAAAGCCGCTCTAACTCTTTCGCTCGTTTGACCGGACCGACGAATGCCACTTGTACGTCCGCCTTCTCATAAAAATTGCTCCCATTCGATGCGATACGAGTCACATCTTGTTTCGGGAGTCGCGCTCGAGCTGATTCGAGTTCCGTTTTTAAGGTAGCTTGCTGTTCTTCAAACAATTTATCGTCAAGACGCGGGCGTTGTGCCTGTCTCGACAATGAAGGAAGGTCCTCAAGGGTGATCAAGTCATCTCCGTTCAATGCTTCTCTCCGGTCGACCCGTTCTTTTTCTTCTTTCAACCACGCAATGTGCGCTTGCACATCGCGCAGCGTCGCTTTTACATCCATACGTCCGCTCCACCTTTTTTAAGTAATCAGTATTTCTTCATCTTATCGTATCTTAACAGAGTTATATGTCGGTCGCAATTTGATGACAAATGTACACGCCTGAGTTTCCTATAAAAAAGACGGACCCATTCCTGGATCCGTCCGAAAGCAACCAATGATTGTCTTATTCAGCTGCGTTGACGTCAACGATACGTCCTTCAACAGCAGGTGTGACTTCTTCGCCGAGGCTGATCAAGTGATCGCGGAAGTTTTCCCAGTCGATGAGACCGAGGTCATTGACGCGACCGTCTTTGAATGCCGTTTCAAACTCAACATAGTTGTCTCCACCTTGCGCTGTGAAGAAGTTCGTTGCGACTTTGTAGCTCGTCGCGTCTTCGACATCGACAAACTCTGTGCCGTTGTTGTACTGCAAGCTAACGATGCGCTCACCAGCCGGTTTTGAGCTGTCGAACAATACTTTGAATCCAGATACGTGGAGGAATCCACCGTTCTCGATTGGGTAAATGCCAACGCTACGCTCGAAAGCAGCTTTTAATTCGCTACCTTTCAAGTCCATGATGGCAAGCGTGTTTCCGAATGGAAGTGTCGTCAACACTTCACCTGTCGTGACAGGACCTGCATCGATTGATGCACGGATTCCACCACCGTTTTGAACAGCACCGATGACAGCAGAATCATACTCTTTCGCTTTCGTGAGCATACCGTCTGTAATCAAGTTACCGAGGGCTGTTTCATTTTTACGGACACTCGGTGCTGTTTCGTCACCTTTGTCACGTGGGTTATCGAGTGGAGCTGTGAGTGAGACACCGATTGGGTCTTGGCTGATTGTATCCACGACATCTTTGAATGGTGCGAGCAATTCTACCGCATATGGATCTGGTTGAAGTGCCTTCACATCAATCAAACTGCCCGCATGTTTGATGACTTTTCCATCCTTGTCGAACTCGACATCAACCGTTCCGAGGAAATTGCTGTATTGGTCCGCTTGAACGATGACCGTTGGCTCTGTTTTTCCTTCTGTGATGAGGACCGGAGCGCTCAAACGAGTATGCGTGTGGCCACCGACGATGATGTCGATTCCATCTACGTTTTCAGCAAGCAACAAATCGTTATCGAACGCTGGGTTATCGTTATACCCAAGGTGCGAGACTGCTACGATTTGATCGACGCCCATCTCTTTGAACGCGTCGACTGCTTTTTGTGCTTCTGCGATGTAGTTTTGGAATTCAATTGGGCCTGGGCTAGCGATGGATGCCGTCTCTTCTGTTGTCAAACCGAAGAATCCGACCTTCTCGCCATCCACTACTTTGATGACTCCTTCATAAAGACGACCGTTGTACGCTTTTTGCGAAACTTCGTCACGGTAGAGGCTCTTCATGTATTGGTCATTTGCATAGTTGACGTTCGAGCTGACGAACGGGAAGTTCGCATAGCGGACGAAATCAGCAAGTTCTTTATGTCCTTGCTCCGTACCGAGATCGAATTCGTGGTTACCCGGCACCATCAAATCGTATTTCATGTAGTTCATGAGTTTGAGGTCAGCTTGACCTTTGAACTCGTTGAAGTAAAGCGATCCTGAGAAGACGTCCCCTGCGTCGATCAAGAGGCTGTCTGGCTTCTCTGCACGGATTTGCTTGATGGCTGTCGCACGTTTCGGTGCGAGATCGAGCGCGGCGTGCGTGTCGTTCGTGTGCATGATCGAGAGCTTGTATCCTTCTACTGTATAAGGAACTTCAAGTGTGATCGTTTTACCACGGTTTGTATATGTAGCCGTCGCGACGAATTCGCCGACTTCACTCGTGTCGATTTTGCTCCAACGTACTGCTTTTTCATACGTCCCACTTGCGAATTTCACTTGTTGCTTCACGATGCCAAGTGCCGGTTTCCCTTGTTTGAACACGAGTGGCTCGCTCGGTGGTAAAATCGCAATCGGGTGATCGAGGACGCGGACGCGTTTCTCAATGTACTTCCCTTTGCCTTTGACGATTCCCTTAGCTGTTTGGAATGTACCTAATTTCTCCAAGTTGACGCTCGATTTATACCAATGGATCGGCGCGCCCTCATATGTAGCATCGAGCGCAGCATCCAAGTCCCCTGCGTACACATACGCTGATTTCGCTTTGACGACTGGTGCTTTTGACGCAGCTTCCGTGACAACAGCCGGTGCGAGCGATGCAGTCGATACGGCCGCTACAGCGAGTGCCGTGTACAACTTACGAGATGATTTCTTTGTCATGTCCAATTCCCCTTTCAGATTTGCGAAGAGGACACACAAGAGAAAGCGCTTACATCATTCGACTTTTTACTTACCACGATTACCCCAAAGTCGTCCGTTTTTCCCTTATATGTACAAATCGCTCTAGTTCTAACGTAACGGAAACGCGTCCAATAAACAATCACAAATTGAAGATTTTTAAGGTTTTTACAATTTCCACAAAAAACGATTCCCTCATTATGTAAAGGACGACATCACTTCGTGAGAGTGTCGTGACGTTTTGTCCTTTATACGTCACGACTTTCCTCACACGGCACATGAATGACATGCTTTCCCCCGTTTTCAATCCAATACGAGACGATGTACATCCCATCCCGCTCTTCGACCTTCGTATCGACGACACGCTTCCCGGTCCGGTCTAGTCGAATCAGAGTCAAAAAGCGAACTTCGCTACCATGTTCAATCGAAACGACTTGCTGGCGGGGAGTCCACTCCAAATCACGCATGGACACATGGCTCGGTTCAAGTGCCATATAAGCCTCTTCGTTTTTTAAAAGCTGAATGAATTGAATGGCTCGATTCGAGGCATCTTTAAATCGAACGTTGTGTTCTTCTGGTGTACCCGCTACCAGGTCCAAACCGGGTGCCAGATGGAAGCGCTGGACAAAGAGGTCCGCTTCCGGCGCAACAATCCGATCAAACACGACAAGCGTTCGCGCCTTATCGTACACGACATGCCGAGTATGAATGGCCCCTTTTCCAATCAGGCGGCTCACTCCGGTCGCCGTCATCTGTTTCCGCGCCTCTTTCACCTCTAGGATTCCGCTCTCTCCGATTCGCTCGATCGACAAGTCGAGCTCTTCTCCGAGTCGATGTACCGTATTGTGCGCCGCGACACGTAGTGCTTGCGCACGCTCAGGTCCGTCCACATAGCCATACCGACCAGTCTCGACGATGAAATCCCGCCCCAATCCATATAGTTCGAGACTCAAATCGTCGGCATGTTTATGTGCACCCCCATGGTATCCCGCTGTCATCAGAATATAGGTGGCGTCACGAAACGGACGCTTCGCATGGTGCCAATATTCACGCATGACCGCATATTGAGAGCCTAGATTCGCCAGCAGTTCTTCTGGGCATTGTCCTTGTGTCCCTCCGCTCATGGCAAAGGCTAGTTCGGGAAACGTTTCAATCCGAGGAATTAAACGGCTTCCGCGAAGCTGTCCTCCCGTATCCCCCACGATCGGCAAGGTTTGGTTCGGTTTAATGAAATGCAAGAGGCGCTTTGGCATCCGGTCGATGCGTCCAATCCCTTCCGGCAACGTGAATCCATTTAAATCGGCCCAGTCTCTAAATCGACTTAGCGTATGGTACACGTAAACGTGATAGCCGGGCGAGTGCTCCAAATGGGTCCCGTCCTCCGAAAGGCAAATGTCGAGTTGCTTATTCAACCGCGCACGCGCAATCCTTCTCCAATCCGCACTGCGATCAAACTCCGGAAAACAGGAAGCAATCGCAAACAGTGCCATATCTTGAAAGAGCCCATGGTTATGGAGCGGACGATAAAAGGTAGGGGTCGCCAGTAATGTCGCATGTTCATATAACAGATGTAACAAGCGGCACGTCACACGGGCATCATGATGGATCGGTGCCTGGCGATACGCTTCAAAGAAACGGAGTATATGGAATACTCGAATCGCCGTACCGTGCGCATGGTATGCTACACGCCCCCGCGGACCGCCATGCAGCGGATGATGGCTCTGCCAGCTATCGATGATTTGGTGTGCATAGTGCAAGTATTTTTCGTCTTGCGTCACCTCATAGGCATGAGTCAGTTGATTGACCGTCGTCAAATAGTGGAGTTGGAAAAGGAACGAGTTGTTGTTCACAGGTGGTAACATTTTGTTCCAATCGAACGTCCGAACATCACGGACGGCCAATGTATGCGGAAGCGATGGGATATACCATCTTCCGTTCAACGTCTCTTCCGCAAAATGAACCGCCTGTTCATCACGGATTTGTTCATAATGGTACGAAGCGAATGTGCGCTTTTGTTTCATATAGTCACGGACGAGCAGTCGCTCCATCTTGTCCGTCAATTTGATTTTCGAGAGGGGTTCGGTCATGAGGAGCATCACATCCGTCGCGCGGACGAGTGCTTCCCTTCCTTCTCTATGGACAATATAATATCGACCGTATGGACGGATGAGCCGTACCGTCTCGGTCGTCTCGAGCCGACTGTCTGGCACCATTCGTCTTCCCTTCCATTGATAGCACATCGTCCCTGCCGAGATGACGACGTCCCAACCATCGCTCGCTTTCCCCGAGAGCGAACCCCGAAGTTGAGCCACGATCTGTTTTGCATGTGAATGTTCCATTCGTTCCCTCACTTGTCAGTTGTTCTACTTGAAAATTCTACCTTAGCAAATGGTGGGATTCAACAACTACTCTCATCGTCCACGTAAAAAAGCCTGGCAGTCGCCAGGCTTCAATCATTTTGGAACGTCGAGAGTATGGGTCTCGCCGTTGGAAAGTGTATAGGTGAGTTCATACTGATTAGCTTGTTCCTTGACCGCCGTGTCGACAATCGAGGTGTTCGTCCGGTCGATCCGCATGAGCGTGATGTAACGCACGTCCGTACCGTATTCAATGGAGACGACTTGGTCGCGAAGCGTCCACTCCGCATCACGGACCGAGAGATGACTTGGTTGAACGGACATATATGACTCTTCGTCCGTCTCGAGCTGCATCAGTTGAATCGATCGACGCCGGCTGTCTCGGAACGTCACGTTCTGTGCCTCGGTCGTCCCTTTATATAGCTTCAGACCCTCTCCGAGGTGGAAGCGCTGGACGAACATGTCCGGCTTCGGTGAGGTGATGCGGTCGTAGACGACGAGCGTTTTCGCCTTGTCATAGACGAGGGTGCGGCGATGCGTGGCCCCTTTCCCGATCAACGCGCTCTCTCCGATGGCGAGGCTTGTCTCTCCACGGTCTTCGGTCTTCACGATACGGCTCCGACCGATCATGCCTTTGCTTAAATCCAAGTTTTCCCCGTATCGGTGGACGGTGTTATGGGCCTCGACTTTAAAGACTTCCTTCCGTTCCGGTCGTGCCGAATAACCGAAGCGACCCGTCTCGATGATGAAGTCGCGCGCCAGTCCATAGAAGTCGATGCTCAAGTCATCGGCATGCTTGTGGGCACTGCTATGATAACCTGCCGTCATCATCACTTGTGTCGCACCCGAGAACGCCTCAGGTGGACGTGACCAATATTCGCGCATGAAGCTGTATTGATCCCCGATTTGCTTCGTCAACAGGGTCGGTGCCACGCCCTCTGCTCCTCCGCTCACTGCGAAACTGAGCTCCGGATATTCGTTCGTCTTTGGAATGATGTTCATCCCTTGAAGGTGCCCGGTCGTGTCACCGAAGATCGGGAGCGTCCGATTCGGCTTCAACATGTAGGTGAGCTGATCCGGCATCTTCTCGATATAGCCCGAGCGTGAAGGCAGAACGAACTGGTTAGCCTCGGCCCATTCGATAAAGCGCGACAACGTATGATACACATACACGTGATATCGAGGTGAGTGTTCAAGGTGGACCCCTTCCGGCGAGATGCTGTGGGCGATTTGCGCCTGGAGCCGCGCGCTGGCGGTCGATTGCCACACCTTACTCCGGTCAAACTCAGGGAACGTCTGGGCGATGGCAGTGAGCGCCATGTCTTGGAAGATACCGTGGTTATGTTTCGGTTTGTAGAAGTCGGACGATGCCAAGATCTCCCCATGCTCATACAATGTTTTCAACATGAGCTCGGTGAAGGCAGGGTCCCGATAGAGTGACGTCTCTTTATATACATCCCAGAAATTCAACAAATGGAACACACGAATCGCCGTTCCTTGGTCATTGTATCCCCACTTGAGTCGTTTGTAGTTATAGGCCGGGTGTGCCTTCGTCCAACTTTTGATTAGTCGTTCGCCATATTTCAGATAGGCGAGGTCACCCGTGTCATTGTACGCTTGCGTCAACTGATTGAGGACCGTCAAGTAGTGGAGCTGGAACGGGAACGAGTTGCTGTCCACGGCCGGGACGTCCTTATGCCAGTTGAACGTGTCGATGTTTGGGACCGACAGATTGTTCGGTTTCGTCGGGATATACCAGTTGCCGGCGAGCGCCCGATCGGCGAACTGTTTCGCCTGTTCTGTCGACAGTCGGTCATATTCATACGGGATATGGGACTCGGTCTGCCCCATGTATGTATGGACGAGCGGACGGTTCGTTTTCGATTGGATGCGTGCTTTCGTCAAAGAACGGGCCGGAACGACCTCCGCCTGGCTTTTCTTGATATAGATCCGTTTGCCGCCGGACATGGCAAGGTAATACCAACCGGACGGGCGCACGATGCGGTATTCTTTCGTCGTGTTCGTCTTCTGTAGTGGGACCAGTTTCTTCCCCTTCATTTGGTGCAGCGTGGTCGAGGGAGCGACGCGCACGTTGAAGTCCGAGTTGGCCGAAGCCGTCGTCATCGGTGCGAACAGGAGCATCCCGCTCAACATCCCGATGGATAATCGTCTATACAAAGGTTTCATGATTTTCCTCACATTTCCGGTTTGATTTCACTCTGTAAATTATATCCATTAAACGAATGCTAAACAACTAAAACTTGGATATCATTTACCTCTTGATCAAATCATCACCTGACATCCTCCTATAATGGTTGTTATAGAGAATCGATGCTTCCGATGGATAAGGGATACGGGTTGTGCCATACAGCATTTCCGTGCTGTGTCTGATTTGGGCTGACGAAATTTCAACGTTCGTGAGGTGCGAAATCTGCATAACAACCATTATGCTGTATCCACCTAGGAAACTTGAGACGCGCGCGGGAAAGCAGCCCACCATGCCAGATGCTAACGAACAGATCAAAGAGTGGGAGCCGATGATCTTTTACGTCATCCGACAGCTCCATCTCCATCCGAACGAAGTCGACGATGCCGCCCAAACGGCACGAATCGCCCTATGGCGTGCCCTTCAAGACGGCAAGACGTTAGGAAAAACGTACTGTTTCATCCGTATCCGCGGGGCCATCCTGAACGAACGGGCCAAACAGGCGAAGACGCTCCAACACGAGGTCGCGAGCGAACGACTCCCCGAACAAGTCGACCAGCGCGAAGTGCCCCTCTCGCTTTGGCTAGACGACAAGCGATACACTTTACCAAATCGCCATTTCACCTTACTCTGCCATATGCTTCACGGGACCGAGGCATCGCTCGGGTACTCGCCGAGTCGACTACGCGCCTATAAGGCCGAACTGCAACGGATGCTCCGTGAGGACAACGAGTAAGAGGAGACAGGAAGATGACCTTACACATGAAAGACGCCGTCGCCCAGCACATCCACTATTTACGCATGACCGGAAAATCGGACAACACGGTCAGCCAGGCGACCTATAAGTTTGCCCGATTCGAAGCCATCATGGGAGAAGGCAGAACGCTCGACGAATTAAAAACGAGGCAAGACGTCATGCCGTATATCGACACGCTCCGTTCGGAAGGCTGTCAACCGGTGACCATCAACAACTACTTGAGCGCTCTTCGCGGCTTATACGATTGGGCCATCGCCGAGCATCTCGTCACCCATAACCCCTTTCATCAGTTACGGGTGAAAGTGACCGAGCGCCATTCAGCGGAGATCCCCTCCCCTAGACAATTGTCCGCTGTCATCGATGCCATCGACGTCCCGTTGTATCGTACGTTTTTAACCGTTCAGCTCCATACGGGTATGCGGATCAACGAGGTCCGGCTGTTAAAACTCGATGCGATCGATTTGCAGGAGCGGTTACTCTATGTCCGAGAATCAAAGACGGGAAAGCCCCGGAGAATCCCGTTGAATGACAAGATTCACTCCGTCCTCTCCACCTATCTCGATGAGGAGCGACGTCCCGTCGACTCACCCTATGTGTTCCCGTCTGCACGAGGTGCCTTGATTTGTAAGACGACCATCAATCGTCACCTGACGACGGCTGCCACAGAAGTGCTCGGCTATCCTGTCACGTCTCATACGCTCCGCCATGCGTTTACGACGCACCTTTATGACAAAGGGGTCATGGAGACGACGTTATCTGAATTACTTGGCCACTCCGAGCCGAAGACGACACGTCGGTACATCCGCGTCCGCGAGAATCATCTTCGCGATGCCGTGGAACGGTTGACGTTGGATTAAAGAACATACGAAGAAGACCGACCTGTGAATTAGGTCGGTCTTCTTCGTATGGGAAATCGGTTTCTGCTTGAACGGGACCAGACCACCTCCGATCGACGCGGAATCGTTCTTATCTGTTTACGATATACACTTTCAGTAAGTACACGATGATTCCGATCAATGCTGCAATAGCCAGATACACAATCGGTACTAATAACCCTGGCGCGGTCAGAGAGATCCCGTAAATGACGAGTGCCGTCACAAAAAATAGTAACAAAAACAAACTAACGTGCTTCATTCACATCTTCCCCTTTGGCGTATGACATACACGTCATTCGATTCACCTCACTTTATCATATTTTTCCAAATGAGGACTCGACATGCATCCGTCGTAATCCTTCATTAATTGTCGGGACAAAATCAAATTGAACCTACCTCCATTTAAAATAAAGATGATATAGAAAATTAAGGGAATAAACGCACCTCATGGTATACTTTGAAAAAGAAGTAAATCCAAATTTATTGAGGTGTATGCATGAAACGAATATTACTCGTCCTCGTCTTAGTAGGGGCTTGGGGCATGACCCCGACAGACTCCGTACAGGCTGCGACGAACCCTTTCGATATCCGCTCCATCCCGAATGCGACCGTCTATGAAATGAAGAACGGTCGATTGACGAAAGTGGCAGCGTATTCGACAACAAAACGCTACACAGCCGTCAGTACGTCCGGCTGGTACTACATCGCACTGAGTCATACGAAAAAGATCTACATAAAGAAAAGTCAGGCCAAGCTCTTACTCGGTGACCCACTCACCGCTTCGAATTTGAAGTCGAGTGGAACGGCACGACTCGCGCATGAGTATATGAAACAGATGCCACTTCACGCGCCATATGAATATGAAAAATTGACACCTGCGCGCGCCGTCGACTACGCCAACCGTGCGATTCGTGGGGATTGGTCGATTCCGTCCAAACCATATCAATTGTCCGTCCCGAACGTCGATACGTTTAACTGGCACCGGGACATCCCGAGCTCGTCGAGCAATTCCTATCCGTTCCAAATTCATTATTTGACGGTGCTCAATCAATTGACCCAGGCATATAACGAGACCGGAAATACCGCTTATTTGAAGTACGGGGTACGGGTCGTTAAAAGTTGGACGAAAGCCCATCCGATTGCGAACTACAAACAGTACCGTTGGCCATATAACGACCACGGCACGTCGATCCGGACGTTCCATCTCTTGAATTTTTGGGATGCCTATAAATCTTCTTCGCTCTATAAAGATACGGCGTTCACCGGTCTGATGTTGCGGACGCTCCACGACCATGGCACGTTACTCGCGACGTCTAGCTTCTATAAAAATGATCACAATCATGGGATATTCCAAGACATGGCGCTCACCGCCATCGCGCAAACGTTCCCACAGTTCGACCGGAGCAGAACGTGGAAGACGCTCGCAGATAGCCGCCTCGACAAACAGATCCGCCACAGCATCACGTCGGACGCCGTCCATCTCGAGCATTCACCCGGCTATCAATCCTATATGTATCATGTGCTCGACCGCTTCCTCATCTGGGCAGAAGCGAACCGTTTCTCACTCCCTTCGAGCATGGCACGGGTCGAACAGATGCCGAAGCAACTGACGTATATGATCAAACCGAACGGGACACTCCCGATCTTTGGGGACACGTCCGGTGTCAGACGGAACACCTCGATCATTCCGCATATCGAGGATTTCCCCGAGCTCGTTTTCGCCCTCACCCAAGGGAAGGAAGGGACACGCCCACCGGTCACGGCGAAACGGATCAGCAACCAATATAGCTTCATGCGCGAATACTGGGCATCTCCACCTCGCGCGTTCAATCAGGCGACCCAGGTGATGATGACGGCTGGTTATCACAGCAGTGCCCACAAGCATGCCGATGACTTGAGCATCGACCTGTACGGACTCGGCCGCGACTTCATCATCGAGACGGGTCGCTACGGCTATACGAATCGCCCCGAACGTCAGCGCGTCTTCGGTGTCGATGCCCATAATACCGTCCACCGTGACGGGGCGAATCTCGACCTCCGCTCCACGATGCGTGGGAAGAGCAACATCAAGACCGTACAAAATCTCGGTTCGACCCTTCTTACGATTGGGGAGAGCCAGCTCATCGGGAACGGGGCGACGCATCGACGGACGCTCGTCTACGACAGAGAACAGACGCTCATCGTCTACGACCGGATCAGTTCACCCGCAACCACGAAGTTCGTGCAGCGGTTCCATCTCGCCGAAGGTCTGAAACTCCTTCAGAGTTCGATGGCGACTCAGAACGTCGTCTATGGTGATACGAACGGACGAACGATCCAGCTCATGCAGCTGAACCTTAAAAATTCATCGATGCGCAACAGCACGAGCTTCGTCGCCGTCGAGGATTACGAATGGAAGCCGCGTCCACAAGTCATCTCGTATAATATCGGGAAAGACGTGCGCTACCTCACGCTCATCCGACTCGACCAGTCGAAGACGACGATTCGGTCGGCCAGTGTGAAAGTGTCCGGTTCGAGCTACATCGTGACCTATACGCTCTCGAACAAAGAGACGAGACAAATTCGCGTGCCAATTTAACGAGAAGTATATTTTACAGTTTCAACACAAGTGTCTGAATCAAATAGACACACAGTCAACACCGTGATAGATTGTTTGACGAAAAGAAAAATAGGAATGTATAGAGGAGATTACATCAGTTGCAGAAGCTCAGTTTTTTAGATGCCCTTCGCGGTTATGCCATCCTCGGGGTCGTGTTGACGCACTCGACACGGTCCCTTCAACAATTGCCCGATTGGTTATACCATATCGGGATACAAGGGTCGCGCGGCGTCCAACTCTTTTTTATCGTCAGCGCCTTCACGTTGTTCTATTCATTGGAGCGCTATACGGTATCGCGCCAGATTCCGCTTCAGGACTTCTACACGAAGCGCTTCTTCCGGATCGCACCGATGTTTTACGCCGCACTGCTCTTCTACTTAAGTTTTGATCTAATCAATCAATTCATCGGGGTTTCGACGACTTATCCAGACGTGACACTTTCCCTCTTGGTCTCGACGTTGACGTTCACGAACGTCCTGCATCCCGAGTGGTTATTCAGTCTCGTGCCGGGCGGTTGGTCGATCTCGAACGAATTTTTATTTTATGCATGTGTGCCGTTCCTGTTCAAATGGATCAAGACAGCGCGTCAAGGGATCTTGTGGACAACGTCGACGCTCGTACTTAGCATCGTCCTGCACCTCCTGACCGAACAGCGTCAGCCATTCATGGACGTGAAGAGTTTCGCCTTTTATTGGTTCCCGAACCAGCTGCCGATCTTCTTGATGGGGGTCACGTTGTATCTCGTGTGGCGCGACCAATCGTGGTCCGTGCGAACGCACTATGCGATGACGTTCGGATCGATTGCGTTACTTATCATACTCGGGATTACTCCATATGATGTCTATAGCGCATTTCCGAAACATGCGCTGTTCGGTCTCGCCTTTTGTCTGTTGGCTCTCGGCTTATCCGGCATTCGGGGACGTATCCTCAATCATCCGGTGATGCAGTACATCGGGCATATCAGCTTCAGCCTGTACCTCGTCCACTTTTTCGTCCTCGACTGGGTCAATCATCTCTTCAACGAGACGTGGACCCAGCAATATAACGTGACGACGGTATGGATGTTGACGTTCCTCGTGACGCTCGTCGTCTCGGGCGTGATTGCGTCTGTCACATACCGGGTCATCGAGCGACCAGGAATTCAGCTTGGACGTTCAATCATCAGTCGACGACAAGAACAGCAACAGCGAAAACAAACTGCGTGAAAATAAGTCTGTTTCCAGTCAACTAGACAGAATCCATAATGGAAGTGAAGAAAAACGGCTTAAATCCTTTCAACTGAAGGATTCAAGCCGTTTTGTCTTTTTATAATTAACTTTATTTACATATCCTGATATCGTAGATGAACTACTTTTATTTTTGCCTTCGTCACATCTAAACTTATTTCTTAACTGCGATGCGTTTAGCTGTCGTACCATATTTGTTTTTTGTTGACACATTGATGATGCTTCCTGCTTTTTGTTTACTGATTTTAAACGAATAATTTCCTTTGCTATCCGCCTTGCGGGTATAAGTTTTTTTACCCACTTTAAATGATACGACCGCATTTTTTTCAGTCTTTCCTGTTATGGCTGTCGATTTTGTGGTCACAGTGTTTACAGTTAATGGGGGTAACAAATGACTTGATTTGACTTGGAGAACATACTTCCCTGTATCTCGTCGTTCATCCCACGCTTTGATAGCCACATAATATGTACCAGCTTTCAGAGCAAATGACTCCGTGTAGCGTTTTGGCGTAGTTGAGGAACTCGTCACTTGATTGTAATGTACTTGGTTAAAGCGTTGATCATACACTTCGACATCTGTATTGTTGTTCACATACAATTGGGCATCCAACGTCACCTTACTTGCTTTTGGAAGAACGATTTTATAAAAATCTTGAATATCGTTCCAAGCTAAGAAACCGGTGAGTGGTCTATAAAATGCAAGTGGCATCGCCTCTGTAATCCCATTGTTCGATTCTTTTTCTTGATTATTTGCTGCTTGGAATTTCGCAAACAACTCATATGTCCCTGTCATCCGTGGCGCATCCCAAGACTCGATTTCGATATAATATGTTCCCGGCTCCAGGTCGACAGATTTCTTATAAACACCGGGTGTCTTCCATTCGCTGTTTACGGTCTGTCTATCAATCAACTTGCCGAATTCATCCGTTAGATAAAATTCAGCATGCGTAAAAATTAGAGAAGTGAAATCAATTTCAAGTCTCCCTGCTCTCCGCAATTTCACTTGGTACACATCGTTCTCGTCTTGACGCGATATGAATCCTTTTGTTTTTTTGTTAAAGGATAGATTTTGCGCTTGTTCCGTCCCGTTATTAGGTTCAATATCATTCGTATTGTATGGCGTGAATAACGTACTAATCTCAAATTTCCCGTTAGTGCCTTTGCTATATTGTTCGAGTTCTACATAATACGTTCCTACTTCTAAATCGTAATAAACCGTATCTGTCTTTGGTGTCACTGGGTCACTGTAGACATAGCGATTTGTAAATTCTTCACCTGATTCGTCAAATACTCGATATTCTACGACATCAATCCACGATTTCAAGTCAATGAATAACAACCCTTTTTGAGTCAATTCAATTTTAAATACTTGTCGATTCGTTTCATCAGCGATTTGCCCGCTGACTTTCCCATTTAAGACGAGTGAATCCTCCGCATAACCGACATGCGGTTGCACAAGTGAAAGAATCAAGACGAATACCAAAATAAGTCCATTCCATTTTTTCAAAATTACTTCCTCCTTATTCATTTAATACGTACAAATTATAAAGAGTTTTTCTCCTAGTTTCGGTGTACTTTTTGAGGATAAGGAAATCTTTTTTTTAATTTTTGCTAAGCAATCATTCGACAGCATTCGACACGTGCACTTTTGATCCAGTAGAATATAAGACTAAATGAGTTTACTTGCTCTTTCGTTTATACCTCACCCTGTTAATCCGTTCTCTAGACAACACCTATCAGCAGTCATTTTCAAAAAAATAATCATTATTTTCTCCAAAAGAAAAGAACCGCCATCGGCGATTCCATTTCTTCATTTCACTCTTTTCTCGATCCGCTTCATCTGCTCCACATCTTCTCGTTCCATAGAATGTTTACAGAGCGGGAAGTTCAAACACCCATAAAATTTACCATTCTTCCCGTCCCGTAGCACAAGATATCCTCTGCATGAGGAACAGACAATCGGATCATGAATGATGCTTGGATGATTGGCGGTATAGTCACAGCCCGGGTAGTGACTGCAACCGACAAACGTTGACTTTCGATTTGCCTGTTCGCGAATGACCAAGTGACCATCCAAACAACGAGGGCATTTCGGGTTATCCCTTATGCTCTTGCTTTCTTCGATTCCCATTTCATACGGGACTTGTTGCTCCTTAATCAACTCTTGGACAAACGTCGACATGCGGTCATCCGGCGTCAGCACATACGTCGTATGTTTCGTCCGCGTCAACGCCACATAGAACAGACGGCGCTCTTCCCCAAACTCCAACTCTTCTTGTTTCTGAAGGACGAATGACAATAGCGGGTCATCCATGATTTTGTTCGGGAAGCCGTTCTTACTATTTGCCGTATTGATCAAGATCACGTTCTCTGCTTCGAGCCCCTTTGAACGGTGCGCTGTCAAAAAGGAGATTCGAAGATTCGGATGCGTCCGGTCGGTCACTTTCACTTCATCTTTCAAATGCTTCACTCGAAACGAAGGGCTTCCCTCAATTGACTTGATGTCAAAGTTGTTCCGTCCGACGAGCAGTACATCCGACTCCGGACCATGTGATTGAACGATTTGATCAAGCGCTCTACGTAAGGCGATTTCAAAGTCGTTCTTCCCCTTGATTCCCATCACGCGAACAGGTGTGGCCAATCGTTTTCCGGAAGAGAGGTTCTTTCGGATTTGACGCTTGTTCTTCATCACGAATCGACCAGCGATATCGATTAATTGTTGCGAGTTGCGGTACGTGTTCTCAATTTTTAATAAAGCACTCTTCCCGAAATAATGTTCAAAATCGGTAAACAGACTCAAATCAGACCCCGCAAACCGATAGATGGACTGCCAGTCATCTCCCACGCACATGACGGTTGATCCCGTCTTCTTCCGGATCGCTTCAATCAGACGATAGCGACTGACCGAGATATCCTGATACTCATCAATGATGATGTATTTGTACGGTAAATGAACAGCATCGGACGAAACAATTGAGGTCGCTTCGTTGATCATGTCATTGAAATCAATCTTGTTCGTTCGTCGTAGATGATCCTCATACATCCGGTACATCGGTTTGACGAGACGGAAGAAGAGGAGTGCTCGTTGATAATGAAACAAGTCCTTCTTGTTCAAACTCTGTGCGAACACATCAAATTGAGACTCCGTATAATGATTCGATTTGAACAATTGAAGAAAGCTCGACACAAAATCGACGAAGTCGTTAAAATGACTCTTTTGTTTCGTACGATATAACTTTTCGAATACTACTATCGGGTCCACTTCCCGGAAGACAACACCTTGCTTCAATAACTTCAACCGTAGTTGATCTAACAAATTCCCTTCTTGCCGGTAATATGAGTACGTCTCCATCAGCTTTGTCCCGTGTTCACGATGCAGCTGTCGTTTCCACTCCATTCCGTCGAGATACTTCTGCTCCTCAATTGGACTGAGCCACGGGGCGCGATTAATCCGGTTGATTCCGAAGTGCTCTAAGTACAAATCGTATTCTGGCAGATAAAAGTCCGGTTGATACTGACGATGATATCGAGTCGCTGTCTGATGAGGGTAGTTCTTCTCGTATTCATATTCGATGCCATTCAAGAATAAGAAGTTCGCAATCATGACCTCTTCGAGACTCTTGACCTTCTCTTCTTGAATCGTGATCTTCTGTCTTTGTTGTGCGGCAATCATCTCGGCGGCTGAGAGAGATTTCCATACTTTGCTGCGTAACGGTTCCAAATCCACATGCTTGTTGTAGTCGTGATATTCCCCGGTCGTCTCAAACTCTTCGATCCCTTTTGGAATGTAGAAATAGTAACCAAAGAAGTCAATCAGCTCTTTCATACGATGCGGATGTTCATAGAACTGATGCATACAATAATCGCGGATAACTTTTTTCAATTCGTCCTCGACTTGAGGTTTTTGCTTTCGACCTTCAGCAATGATTCCCATCCCAAGACCATGGAACGTTTTGACCTCTACCGGGATGTGAAGACGGTCGCAGATGCGTTCCTTCATCTCTTCGGCTGACTTTTTCGTAAAAGAAATTAGCAAGATTTCATGCGGTTGTACTTGTTTTCGCTTAACCAAATATTTCACTTTCGCAGCAATCGTCAACGTCTTCCCAGACCCGGCACCTGCGACGACGAGGTTCGCATCCTCATTGACGATGACCGCACGTCGTTGTTGAGCATCGAGCGACTTTCCGTCGATTGAGTCAAAGAAGGATTGGGTTCGCTTCAACTCTTCGGTCACATACGTTTCATTCCAGACTTCCACCTGTCGATCAAGGCCACGATAAAATTGTATGAATGAAGCTGCTTCCGGAACAGAGTCATCCTTGAAGAAGTCGTATGCGCCTCGATAATCGCCGAGAAGTCGTTTGCGTAATGAGTCCCCGATGTAATGGCGACGCGCCGCTTCGACATCTCGATGAAAAGATTCCATCTGTTCATAATAGGTACGAAGCCGTTGATTGATACGTTCGACTCGTTCATCAAGTTCTCGCCAAATATTCAACAACTCATCTGATACACGAACGTACGTCATGTTCAGCGAAACGACTGAAGATGGGAGCGAACCGTCCTCATGTTTCAGTTTGGTGTGTGTTATTTCATCTAGTAGGAATCCTTGTTCACTCAGTTCATAAACATGATGAAAGCGTCTTTTCTCCTGCATCACTTCTTCTGGAGAAATAATCGACTTAGAAGATTCCCATCCCACCATTTGCTCCTTTAAATTGTTCAAGCCGATTTGTAAAACATTCATGTCCCTTTTCAACCGCGGTAGGACACGTCGTAGCATAAAGAACCGTCGTACCGATTGGATCCATCCCATATCATCACCATACCATTTACAATATTTTCAATCCCCTTTCAGTTTATCAAAAAGCTCATCCATTCGAACATGATTCTCTACAAATGTTGAATCTGTTTTTCTACTGTGAGCTCATAGTTACTCACTCTCAAAGTGAACGATACGTCTCATCACCGATGATTAGTTGGTCGAGCAGATCGATGCCCATCAATTCACACGCCTCTCTCAGACGTTTCGTCACCTCGAGATCTTCTCGTGACGGTTCCGTGTTCCCACTCGGATGATTGTGTCCGACCATCACGGCGGCCGCGTTCGATAAGATCGCGACCTTCAACACCTCTCGCGGATGGACGAGGCTCGCGTTCAAGCTCCCGATATGACAGACGTTGACGGAGACAGGCTGATTCTTCGTGTCGAGGCTGACGACGAGGAAATGCTCCCGGTCGAGCCTGTCCAAGAATTCTTTCATGAGTGTATAGCCGTCATCCGGTCTGTGGATGGTCCGCCCTTTATAGCGGACACTCCCTTCTTTGACTAACTTGATGCTAACGATATCGACACGCTTTGTTGGTTGATCTGGTTTCATCATTTCTCCTCCTCTGGACATAAAAAAAGCACCCTGAGCTGCGATGGGCAGGGTGTATCAGAGAAATAATATATATTTCAAAATAGAACTATACCTTGTTAATCAATAAATACTTTAAAAATACATAAAAGTGGCCAATCGCTATTCAAACGATTGGCCACTTTCGATTAAAGCATTTTTAAATTACATCAACTTACTTAGCAAGTGTAATTACTGTGCCTTTAGTCAATGGGTTTAAGTTAGAGTCTGTACCGTCAGTAGTATCAAGTACTTTAACAGTAATTGTGCTTCCAGAAAGTTGAGCTGGAGTGATACCAGTAGCAAGAACCAAACGAAGTTTAGAATCGTTAGCAGTCGCTCCAGTTCCTACTGAAGCAAGAGTGCTCTTAACTCCATCGATATAAACTTCAAAATCGTTTCCTACACCAGCACCAACTAATTGTGCATCTACCACTGCTTCAGTAAATGTTACGTCAATGTTCGTTCCATCGACTACAATACCAGAGCTTAATACTGGTTTAACGTTCTCAACGAAAGGTTCAGTGCTGCTGAATGAATCAATTGCAACTCCGTTTTCACCTTTAACAGCAGTAGTGATTTGGAATGAACGATCTCCACTTAAAGTTACTCCAGATTCTTTAAGAGTAAGTTTAACTAAAGTCTTATCGCCAACAAATACTGCTGAGTCGAATAAACGTTGACCATCAACCATGTAGTTATCAGCATTTACAGCTGAAGAATCCATGTTTTTAGAGTACTTAACATAAACAACGTTACGTGCTACAGTACCTTGATTAACAGCAGCAGCATTTTCACCTGGAAGATATACGTTGTTGACAGCCGGTTTCGCTGTGTCAGCTGAAGCTGCCAAAGTGAACTCGATCACTTGGTTTTCAGTTCTAGCAGTAGTGCCATCTGAAATACCAGCAGCAGGAATTGTTAATTTGTATTTACCAGCTTCATTGCCAGTAACTTTAATTTTCAATGTGTTACCGACTAATGAAATGTCAGTACTTTCATCTAATGCATCAGTTCCAAATGCTTTTAGAACGTTTTCTGGAGTCGTGTAAGTTCCAGTAATATCTACACCTTGAATAGCAGCTAAGTTAGGTGTTTCGTTAAATGTCAATTGAACGTAAGTATCCGTTGCATCTTTAACGACTTCAGTTTTCTCTAACACAGGCGCACTTGGTGCAAATGCCACAGCTTTAGTAAGTGTGTCACCAGTGTTATTTGAAAGGTCTTTGTAACCAGCGATTGAAACTGATTGAACACCTTGAGTAGTGAGTCCTGCTTTCGTTACTGTCAACGTGTTAGTTTCAGCATCGAATGTTTGAGTCTCACCAGTAACAGCAACTCCGTTGATTGAGATATTTGCGTAAACACCTGCAGTAATCTGTTTCAACTTCTCGCTAAATTTGACTTTCAAAGTAGTTGTGTCTACTGAAGAAACTGATTCAATCACTGGCTTAACTTGTTCACTGATTGAAGATTTAACAAATACTTCAATAGGTGCAGGAATCAAGTTTGAAGACTGATCTTTAGCTCCTACAACTACAACTTTGTACTCTTTGTCTGTTGTAAGACCAGAGATTGATACTTTAGATGAATTTGCAGCATGAGTTACTGTCAAAGAAGAAGTAACATCTGTAGATCCATCATAAACTGCAACTGTACCTTTAGTGCTTAAGTCTTCAGAGAAGTTAAGAACCGCAGTACCTGCTTCAGGGTAAGTAACGCCTGTGAATGTAGGCTTAACTGTATCGCTGAAGTTGATAGTTTTAGTGAATTTCTCAGTTTTTTTGTTAACGTCTGCTTTTGTTGATACTTCGTTAACAATTGCAACAAATGTAGAGTCAGCAGAGATTGCGTTGTTCAATGTAAGCACTACAGTCTTACCATCTGCTTGTAATTCCGGAGTCCAAGTTGTACCGGCCGTCAAACCAACAAAGTTATAAGAGCCAGTTGCTTCGGCCGAAGTTTCGTTCATTTCTTTGTTGAACTCAACAACAACTTTCTTAGCGTTAATCGCCTTAACTTCTTTAACCATTGGCGCTTCAACAACAAAGTTCATAACGTCAGTCTTCACTTCGCCTGAACGGAGGATGAATGAGTGGTTACCTGCAGGAAGTTTACCAGACTTAACTGAAAGTTTGCCGTCTTTAACTTCTGCTTGAACAGCTGGAAGAGCTGCGTTCATGTCGCGGTTAGCGTACACAACGAGTTCAACTTTTTCGCCGTCTTTGAGGTTTTTCACGTCAGCAGTTACTGAGAGAACGTCGTCCATAACTTCGCTCTTCACTTCAGAAAGTTCTACTTTCGAAGCAACTACTTTGTATTTAACTGTTTTTGTTACTACGCCGAATGCTTTGTTAGAGTAAGTGAATGTTCCTTCGAACTCTCCAGCTTTCTCAGTTGAGAATCCTTTGTAAGTAACAACTTTGTTGTATTTCACGCCGTCTGCGAAGAGAACTGGCTGAATACGAAGACCTGATGCAGGAACGCCTTCTTCGAGGACGATTTCTTCAGGTTGGATATCTTGTGCGTGGTTCAAGACGCGAAGTTTTTTCTCAACGCGGATGCCTTGGCCTTTTACAAAACCTTTAGCAGTTTGGAACACGCCAAGTTTGTTCATGTCGACTGACGATTTGTACCAGTAGATCTCGCTACCTTTGTACTCTTTGTCAAGTGCCGCGTCGAGGTCCCCGCCGCGTACGTAGTCCGATGAAAGTTGGACTGTTGTTGATGCTGCGTCTGCTGTGATTGCAGGCGCTACTGCTGATGCTGCTACTGCGAACGCTGCCGCTGCAGTAACGAATTGTTTCTTCTTAGCCATCTGATGTAAATCCTCCCTTAGGTAGATAGGTTTTTCTACCGTCCTCGCCCAACCGATCTCGTTCGGAGTCATGTATCCATAACAATGAATAAAGTACTAATGATTATGTAACCGACTCTTCTTTAGACCGGACGTTCTCCCCCGGTAGAAGTCTTTGCAAGAATCATCTTGAACAATTTACCAAGACTGTTCTTGGAAAACCTTACATCCATAATATACATAACACTTCCAAGCGACACAAGCGTTTTTTTTCGCAAAAATGGTAACGTTTTTGAATTTTGGAGATTTTAGTTTAATTCATTTTTGGATTTACCTTTTTTGGAAATGTCGAAACACGTCGATTTTTGTTGATTTCATGCGTTTTTCGCGGAAATAATAGTTGAAAACCATTTTTATACCATCAATTACCTTTAGTATTTAATTTACAGTGGAGATTCTCAAAGTCCAATGTTTACCTTAGTTATTTCCAACTCATAAAATCATTGACCTGTTTAACAAAACCAAAGTTATCCAAAAGTAACGGGTATGTTCCATTTTAGGCATCTGCGCCTCTCGTTTCAACCTTCTCTCGTGCCGTGAGGACTTTCGACCCATCCGATTACAGACGAATCGCATCATCATGACGGCCTTTTCTCTGCGAGAACCACTTTTCCATCATTCGAACCTTGTCAGGTCACCTCGTCCGTTGCATTCACTCCATACAAAAAGACGGATATGCCCATCGGCATACCCGTCTCCCGTTGTAACTAGCTTATTTGACGATCGCACGTGTCATTTGTCCGGCACGGCCGTTCAAATCTTCCACGTGGACGTAGATCGATTCTCCTTTACGGAGAGCCCGCGTCTTGACGCTGTACGTGCCGTCCGGACGGATCATCGCCGTCCCGAACAATTGACGCTGCGCATTGCGAACGACAACCGTCATACCCGGTGTCGCTTTACCAGACACCGCTCTCGCGCCAGCACGGAGCGTTGTGACCGCTGGACTAGCCGGACGTTTGCCCGCCGCCACGATCAACCGTTCCGTCGACTGATACTTGCCGTTCGTGTAAACGACGCGTAAGACTGTACCTGCAGGTTGTGGTTTCATCTTGAACGATGCGACCGCTTGCTTCGCCGTCCCGCGTCCGACGACTTGATCGCCATTATATACGGAGACGACCGTGCCAGACTTCACGTTCACTTTGAAGTTTGCTGCATTTTCCGCCACGACCGCACGGTTCGCGTTCAAACGGAGCATCGACTCGGCACGGTGAAGGTTTACCTTACCGTAACCGCCTAACACGTCGTAATACGCCACTGGTAACGTGAACTCGACACTCATGTCTTCAAATGCCCATTCGTCTTCCTCGTCCACCGGTACTTCCGGCACATCTCCGCCTGAGAAGGCGACCGGGTCAGCCGTCCGTTGCAAGAGCGTACGGATCGACTCGACCGAGAGGGTCGGGTGTTGTGATTTCAAGAGGGCCACGACGCCAGCGACGTGCGGAGTCGCCATGCTCGTGCCGTCCAAATAAACGACATTCCCATCTGGGACAAGGCTCGCGATTTTCGAACCTGGTGCCACGACATCGACGCCGTATCCGAAGTTCGAGTAATCTGCGACGATTCCGAGGGAGTTCGTCGCTCCGACCGAGATAGTATACTTCGAAGAGGCCGGATAAGATACTGCCGGTTCACTTTCGTTCCCCGTCGCCGCAACGACGACGACACCGCGGTCATAGGCATACTTCAACATGTAACCGATCGTACGACTTTCGCCGCCACCGAGACTCATGTTGATGACTTTTGCTCCAGCGTCGACCGCATATTTGATTCCGAGTGCGATTTGATCCGTATCACCCGTCCCGTCTGCTCCGAGCACTTTGACTGGGAGGATCGATACGTTCGGTACCATCCCGCGCATCGAGACACCGTTGTCTCGTACTGCCCCGATGACACCTGCCACGTGCGTCCCGTGACCGTTCTCATCGCGAGAGCTTCCATCCCCGTTCGGGTTTGTGAAGTCTTTTCCGTTCGCGACATCGACTTTTCCTTTAAAGTCGAGCAGACGATCATCCACGCCTGTGTCGAGTACGGCTACTTTGATTGAACGACCTGGAAGGCGGAGTGCCTCATAGCCTTCTAATCCGACACCCGCATACTTCATCGGTTGGAGGACTGATTTTTCATTGATTGCCCATTGATACTCATAGCTCGAATCTGTCGAAAACGCTTTGTACGTCTGCACCGGTTCGATGAACTCGACGTTCGAATCGGCGTTCAACGTCGCTTTCGCTTTTGCTTGCATTTTCGTGCTTGCCGACTCGACGTCAACGAGCGCGAAATAGTCTCCCGGACGACCGATCGAGATACGCTCTGCCGATACATCCGTCATCGCGTTCATCTTGCCGATCGATGTCGATGGTTGTGATTTGTATTTGACGATATAACGCGGTGTGTCCACCGTTTGAAGCTCCATTCCAATCTGTGCGAACACGTCTTCCACCGTTGAACCGGCGAGGCGTGTCATATCAACCGATGAAGCCAAGTCATTGACATCCGACTTGATCCCGCTCGGTACGCTTGATTTGACCAAGGCGTGCATGCGGTTGATTGCAGTCGCTTCATTTTTCGTGATGGTGTGACTTTCTTTGTTGACGAGTGACGTGATGAGCGGACGTAACGTCTGAAGGTCCGTCAACGCCTCTTGGCGTTTCTGTTTGTCGAATGCCAACTTGCGGACGATGTACGGGGACGACTTGTAGTAAAGTGCCTCCAATTGACGTCCTTCTTTCGATCCACCAAGGATCTCTTCTTGCAGGCGACGAATCAACTCGAGCAACCCGCCATCTTCTGGCATTGGGAGCAACGATTCGACCGGACACATCGTTCCGTTTCCGTCTTCATACTTCACTGGGAGTTTCACTGATTTATAACCAAGTGAGACATCTGCTGCCGTCGGTGGAATCACCGCGCCCTCTTCATCGATTGTCTCGAGTGGCATGTATTCCACTTTGATGTAATATGGACCTTCCCATGCGTATGGGAATTGGATTTTTGCGACTGACGTCTCTGCGTCCGGAGAAGCGCTCGCCCGGTAGCGATCGAACGTCTCATCGGCCGCTGCCGTCTCAGCGCTCGGATAGACCGAGATGTTCGTCACAGCAGATGCTTCCATCGCAATCTCCATATGTGTCATGGCTGAAGCTTCTCGCTCCATCTTGAACCAATACGTGTTCACCGGATCTGTCCCTGTCGTGAAGTCGACAGTCTGTCCTGGTGTAAGTAATGTGGCCCCGCTCACATCGGCCGCGCCAGCTGCCATCGTCCGCATTGGGACGAGCGACACGACGAGCGCAATGACCGATACAAATGCAACGAGGCGTTGCAAAGCTTGTTTCATACCTTTTCCCTCTTTTCTTAAATAGTGAAGCATTTGGCTCCACGTTGTTCTACGTTATTTATCGGTTTATGTTTCAAAAATGTAACAAAAAGATTTCGAAAATATTTCTTCCTAGGTGGCAGATGGCAGTCGCCACTTCATTTATATAGAAGAGAATCGAATCCGTGCATATAAAAGACCGGTGTCTCCACCGGTCCTAAAGAATTAGTATCCTGCGTATTGGAGGGATTGGATGAATGCGCGTTTCTCCGCACCCGATAGGTTGAACTCGAGGTCGTAGTCCGTTCCTTGGACCATGACCGTGATCCGGTTTTCCGGACGGACGTACTTGTCGACAAAGCTGATGAGTTTCGCATTAGGTTCGAACAAGTATGACTCTTCGACCGAGCCGTCGTCGAACTCGTCATAATAAACATCAAATTCGTCGATGTTTTGCGAATAGGTCGCACGACCGACACGGAGCGTCAACTTCTCAAATCCAGCGACCGAGCCATCCTCCGTGTAACTGCTGAGAAGGAACCCGAGGCCCGACTTCGATGGATGTCCGAAGAAGAGTGGAACGAACGTGTCCGCGTATTTCGTCGTCGAATCTGCATAGAAGACTTCTTTATGAACCGTCAACTTCATGCCTTCCATGTAGACACGGTGGAAGTTGTTGTAGAGCGCGTGCTGTACTGTGATTGTCTTCGATTGGCTGACGTTTCCAGCGCCGTCACGGATGACGAGTGACATCTTCTGCCCCATCGCTTGACGTGGGATCTTCACGATGAACTTCCCAGTCGACATGACCGGTGCCGTGTATGACTTTGTGC
Source organism: Exiguobacterium sp. s43 (assembly GCF_018617255.1). Taxonomy (GTDB): domain Bacteria; phylum Bacillota; class Bacilli; order Exiguobacteriales; family Exiguobacteriaceae; genus Exiguobacterium; species Exiguobacterium profundum. The sequence goes on along the minus strand of NZ_JACSJT010000001.1, from coordinate 442,074 downwards.
CAATCTTGACGATGGCCGTCGCATACGGTTCGGCTTTTCCGAAGACACCGTATGATGCTGCCGTCACGGACTGTGTCAATGTCGCTGTTCTCGGTGCGACGCGGTCTGTGTAGACGCTACGTTTCGAGACGTCGCTCGTCGCGCCTTTCGTCGAGATCGTCTTCGCCGAGAGCCATGAGTGGGCCGGTTGCGGTGCGATGCCACGACGGTAGAGCCCGTTCGCATCGAACTTCCCTTTATACGTGCTGCTGCCGATCGAGAGCTCGACATATTGTCCCGGCTCCCCGACGACGCGCACTTCACGTGACGTCTCCGTCAACGGTTTGATGACTGGTGCGTCTGGACGTGCGTTCGGGTCTTCGGCGACGATGGCACGCGTCGTGTCACTCACGTTGCCGCTCGCGTCGACGAGACGGACGTCGATGACCTTGCCGACCGACTGTGGTGACATCTTGAAGACGGCCTCGCCACCTTCGAGGATTGTACGGACGTATGTCTTGCCGTTGATCAAGATCTCCGCTTTCGCAGCCACTTCACCAGTGATCGTGAGTGTTGTCGACGTGTGGAGTGGTGCCGATAATACCGGTGCGTCAGGAGCAGTCACGTCTTCCGTCGTCTCTGCGTTGACGATTGTCGAAGGCGCGATACCTCCGAATGCGAGTGTGGTAGCTAGGAAAAGTGCTGCATATTTCGGTTGTTTCATAATAAGTAGGGTCCCCCTCAAGAATAATGACAATCGTTTACAAAATTATTATAATCTGTCCTTTTTCAAAAGGGTACATAATTTTTCTAAAATAGGCATATATTTTTCAAATTCACATTTCCTTCATTTTATAAAAAAGACACTCCATCGATTCGGAGTGTCTGAACGCTTATCATCCTTCGTTTATCATCGTCGCTTGTCCGCCTTGCCATAACCAGACGCCATCTTCTTTCACATAAAGATGAAGCATCCAGAAGCGACCTTCGTACGCGTTCGTGCCGAGAATGAACTTCTCCTCGAGCAAGAGTTGGACGACGGCGAGGTCACCGCGTACCGTCTCATCGAACGTGACCGTGTCCTGTGCGATCCATTGAATCGCTGTCGGGTCGACGAACTGGTCTAAGAACGTCTCTTTATCGAACTGACGCCCGCTCGAATCGACATATCGGAACGAGTCGTGCATGAGCGCCCGCATCGCGTCGAGATCGCCGGCTACCTGATGGGCCGATCGGTCGTCAGAAAGTTGTTTCATGTTGAGTGTCTCCATAGTTGTCCCTTCCTTTCCCCGTCCATCATAGCACAGATGGTCGCAAACGAACGAGTGGAATGCTGAGCACGGATTCCTTCAATCATTTCCCTTTTATCGAAATAAGCAACCTTTTTCATCTCCACTATGTATATACTAAAAACTGTAAATTTCATGAATCGAGGTGGAAATGTTGAAACGAATCTTCAGTTTGCTCTTTCTCTTTACCTTCTATTGGACACTCACCGCTCAAGCGGTCGGGTCTGAGGCCATGCTTCGTGCCGGCACGACCCTCTATGCCGATCCAGAAGAAACGGTCGTCCTCCTGGTCACAGACCAAGCGGAGCGTGTGGATGTCCATGAGGTGACCGAGACCCATACGTCCGTCACCGTCGCTTCACAAAAAGGATTCGTCCGAAACGACGCCTTATCATACGCTGTCACCCGTTACGTCCATACGGAGACGGATGCACGCGATGCTGCCGGAAATGTAGTGGCAACACTCGCCATCGGGACAGCGGTCGACGTCTTCGATATCGAAGGCGACCTTCTCCTCACGACGGACGGGACATATATCGCCCGTGACGCCCTCGGAGAGACGGTCCCGGCGGCAGTGACCCGCTACGCAAAAGAGGGAGCGACTATCTCGTCTTCACCAGATGGTGGAACCATGACTCCGCTTGAAGCCGGTCAAACCTTGAACGGCTTCCTCATCGACGGACAGATGCGTGTCGATCTAAATGGAACTGTCGGATACATCCCGCTCTCGATGACAAATCGAATCCCGTTCAAGACGGACTCGCAATTCGTCTTGACGACATCCTCTTATATGAATGAGGACGGAGAGATCGTCGGGACGATTGTCCGGGGCAAACGAGTAAGTGTATATGGCACAAATGGCTCGATGGCCCGCCTTTATCAAAATGGCATGTACGTGTATATGAAGCGAGACGCACTCGCTGCCAAGATGCCCCGCTACGCTAAAACGGGGAGCCGTTATGCTCAAAAAGAGACATCGATTTATTTAGACACAGACAAGAAGCAAGTCGTCGGTTCACTCAAACGGAGTCAACTCGTCAGCATCTATGGGACAGACGGTCTGTTCACCCGTGTCTATTACAACGGACAATATGTCTTCGTCGAATCCGCATCGCTTGGGACGACGGAGCCACCTTATCTTAAAACCGGACAACGGTACATCACGAAAAACACACCGGTCTATGCTCGGACGATGAAATCATCCAAGACGACCTTGTCCCTGAAGCGGGGTCAGCTCGTCTACATCTATGGCACCCGTGGAAGCTATACCCGCATCTTCACGAAAGGGAACTATTACTTCGTCCCGACGAGCGTGACGAGTACGAAAAAACCACCTCGCTTCGAAGCGACAGGGAAACGATACAGCCGTTATAACGAGGTCGAAGTATACGCCTCGACCTCAATCGCGAAACAAGTCGGTTCATTGAAACGAGGTCAGCTCATCGAGACATATGGGACGAGCGGTTACTACACGCGCATCCGATTAAACGGAGCCTATCGCTATGTCGCGACTGGCTACCTCGCTGTCTCGAAACCGACCGCGAAGCCGAAGGTAGGAACGGTCTTCTATACACAGTTCAACGGGACACCTTACTTCTCGGCTGACGTCGCGTACGGTCGTCCGGCCGGCACTCTGCCCCGTGGGACGAAACTCGTCGGGCTCCGCTCGATTGATGCCGACTTCTGGCACGTCCGTCTTCCGTCCGGGAAACGCGTGTACGTGTTGAACCCATATATCGCCGAGACGAAACCGAAGGCGATTCAACCGGCGAGCGTCTATACGGCCGCCCACTATGGGACGACGAAGAAGACGCCGTTCTACGCCAACCCGAACGACACCCGTCCGATCGGGTATCTCGATGCCGGTCGTCGCATCTACCCTCGTGGGAAGAGTGGCGACTCCTATCTCATCCAATACGACTGGCGTCCGGTCTACGTCAAGACGAAAGACATTCGCATCAAACGAGATGCATTGTTGAAGAAACGGGACAACTCACAAAAAGAACGCATGATTGCCGTCGCGGTGAAACATCTCGGGACACCGTACACGTGGGGCTCACAGTCTCCGCTGAACGGCGGTTTTGACTGTTCCGGTCTCATCCACTACGCAACGAATCAAGCCGGTAAAATCGGTGGTCGCACAAACGTGTCAGGTTACTGGCATAGCGGCCATTTCAAGAACAAACGGACGGGTATCACGAGTGGCCGTCGCGGGGACATCGTCTTCTTCGCCGGCACGTACAAATCCGGTCCATCGCACATCGGCATCATGCTCGATGATGAGTTCTTCATCCATGCCGGGGGCGAGATGCTTCAAATCAACTCGATCCATGAACCGATGTGGCGCCCGTATTTCCTAGGCTACAAATCGTTATAAGGAGGATGCTCCATGTTTCAATATATCGACCCGTTCTTATGGCAACTCGTCATCGTCCCATTTCTCACCATCGGCGGTGGTGTCGTGGTCGCCATGATCATGAAACGGGTCTGGGTCGGCCCTGTGGTGACGTTCTTGTTGAACGCCATCATCGAATTGACGTACTTTGCCGTCTATTATGACCACAGTCCGTTCGATGTCAGCCATCTCAGTTCGTGGAATGTCATCTTCCCGCTGATTTCGCTCTTGTTCTCGTTCATCTTCGTCGGATTGTTGAAAACAAAAAAATCTGCCTGATGTGTCGTGATTAATCGTTATAAGGAGGACTCTCCATGTTTCACTATATCGATCCGTTCCTATGGCAACTCGTGATCGTTCCAACGTTTACGATCGGACTAGGGGTCGCCATCGCATTGCACTTGAAGCGCTTGTCTATCGCTCCCTTGATCACGCTCTTCGCCTACTTGGGCATGGAGTGGTTCATGTATCGGGGCACCCTCTTCTTCTTTACGAAGTGGTGGCTCCTTCCCCTTTTGGCATTGGGAATCACGTTCACGTTCATCGGGAAACGTCAGGTGGGGCACGCTTCGGTCAAATGATGCTTGACAATGCATCTTTATCCCGTTAAAGTAACGATAACATTCATACGAACTCGCGATGAGAAAGAAGAGTAGCGCGAAGGGACGTCTTCAGAAAGCCGGTGGTCGATGCGAACCGGTGTCGTGCCTTGCGTGAATGGGCTTTTGAGCGTTCAGACCGACATGTAGGCTCTGACGGGTCCTCCCGTTATCGGGGACAGCGAATGATGGTTCGCGATGAGTGGGAAGACAAGGCGTCTTTCAACGAAGGTGGCAACACGGGGAATCTCCTCGTCCTTCATGTCCGATTGGGCATGCGGGACGAGGAGATTTTTTGTTTGAGCGATTGGAGGTGGGCTGGTGACGTACCACGGATATACGCACCTCGGTCATCGTATACGAACAAGACGTGACCCTCTCGTTCGTGGATGAACTGAACGAACGGATACGTTGTGAACTCTCCGTTCAAACGAGGCTTTGATTTTGTATAAAAATCTTGATAACAAATCGCCTCGAGGAGTGGTCGCACACGGATTTCGGACTTGTCTGCTACCGGCACGGTGAACATCCATAACGGTTCGTCATCGAATGTGCACGATGTGGCGGCCGTCTTGAAGCGCACCGATTTGTCCCGGATATAACGGAACAAGAGGGTCGGTTTGACGGGCTGTCCATATACATGCCAAACGATCCGGATGGGGTCGCCCTCTTCGAACAACGCATCAAACAATTGCTGGGCATGACGAACGACTGCCTCAAAATATTCAAGATTCAGTTCATAGGATTTGATATCAACGTAAGGTGACAGCGTGTCCTCGAGTTCGATGTGCTCGGTCAACGCTTCACCTGAAAATTGGTCAGGTCGTAAGACTGACATCGGCATATCCCCTTTCTATTACCCATTATAAGGAGGTTCTTTCAATGCAACAACGGATCATCAATGGTGACGAACTCACACCGGTGGCAATCTTCCACCGACTACAAGGTGGACGAAAAGTATTACTCGAAAGTCGCGCGGAAGGCAAACACGGCCGCTACTCCATCATCGCGGCGAACCCGGTCGAGACGATCCGAGTCGATGGGAATGACGTGACAGATGCAACAGGGACAATCTATGCAGACGACCCGCTCCATGCCTTATCCGAACGCATCACACGTGAAGACTTCACTGCACCTTACCCGTTCATCGGCGGTGCCGTCGGCTATATCGGTTATGACTTGCTTCGGGTGTATGAACCGATCCCGAACACGCCGACCGTAACGCGTGATTTGCCGGACGCCCTCTTCCAACGCTATGAGACGGTCGTCTTATACGACCACCTCGAGGAACAGGTCATCCTGATCGATACGAGCGAGTCGGATGCGACGATGCGACTCGAGTCCATCCGGGAACAGCTCGAGACACCGGAGACGCACGCCCTCGAACGGGTCGTCCGGACGAGCGAGCGCATCTTGACGCCGAAGGACGAATTTATCGACCGTGTGCTCCAGGCAAAAGAGGCGATCCTTGCGGGCGAGGTGTTCCAACTCGTCTTGTCACAACGAATCGACGCAACGTTCACCGGGGACCCGTTCCACTTTTACCGGACGCTGCGGAAACAAAATCCGAGTCCTTACTTGTTCTACATCGACCTCGGGGAAGCGATCGTCCTCGGTGCTTCTCCTGAAAGTCTCGTCCGGGTCGAGAACGGCAAAGTGACGACGAACCCGATCGCCGGGACACGCCCACGTGGGAAGACCGTCGAGGAAGACATACGTCACGCGGAGTCACTCCTTCAAGACGAGAAAGAACTCGCCGAGCATCGGATGCTCCTCGACCTCGGACGAAACGATATCGGGCGGGTCGCGAAAGTCGGTACGGTCACCATCCCGAAACACATCGAGCTCGAACGATTCAAAAACGTGATGCATCTCGTCTCGGAAGTCGAAGGTGATTTACGTGACGATGTGACCCCGATCGACGCCCTCCGTGCCTGTCTTCCGGCCGGTACCGTGTCCGGAGCTCCAAAAATTCGGGCGATGCAGTTGATTGACGAGCTTGAGACGGTGAAACGAGAAGTCTACGCCGGGGCGGTCGGCTATCTCGACGTCCGGGGCGGATTCGACTTCGCCCTTGCCATCCGGACGATGGTCGTCCAAGGTGACACGGCCCATGTCCAAGCAGGCGCCGGCATCGTCTATGACTCAGACCCGGTATCGGAATATGAAGAAACGCTGCATAAAGCCAAATCCCTTTTGGAGGTGTTCGCATGATTCTCCTCATCGACAACTACGATTCGTTCACGTATAACGTCTATCAGGACGTCGCCCGCTTCAGTGACGTCTGCGTCATCCGGAACGATGAACATAGTATAGAAGAAATCCGTCGCATGAACCCGAACGGCATCATCCTCTCCCCCGGTCCCGGTGGTCCCAAAGACGCTGGTGTGTCGCTCGCGGTCGTTCGAGAACTTTCCGGCTATATTCCGATTCTCGGGGTCTGTCTCGGCCATCAGGCCATCGCCGAGGCGTTCGGTGGAGTCGTCGGACGGGCGAACGAGGTGATGCATGGGAAAGTCTCACGGATCAATACGGTGCCAAGCGTCCTCTTCGAAGGGTTATCGATGGACGTCATGCGCTATCACTCGCTCGTCGTACAAAAGACCGAACTGACGGTCACGGCCGAGACGACAGACGGTGTCATCATGGCACTCGAACACCCGACCCATCCGACGTACGGTGTCCAGTTCCATCCCGAGTCGATCGGGACCCCGGACGGACGTGGCATCTTCGAACGATTCGTCAAGTTGTGCACGAAAAAACCGGGGCACGTGTCCCCGGTTTGAGTATCAACCTAAAAAGTCTTCTCGTTGAAAATCATGCTTGTCGATCTTGATGTTGTCACATGCCACCCCGTTCGACCGAAGCACCTGAATCGTTTCACGCAACAGCTCATCACTGCCAACGATATAGAACAAGGCGTCCTTGTCGGATGCCATCATCTCCACGCGTTCGTAGTAATCTTTCCGACTCGGCACGAACTCTGACGTGAAGTGCTCGTTCGATTCGAAGACGTCACCGAACAAATACGCCTTCGACGAATCGACGTTCAACGAATGGAGATGCGGGACACCTTCCCCGTTCGCCAAGTACTCGAGGACGACCGGACGGAATGTCGCGAGTCCGACACCCGCCGATAAGAGGTAGACGTTCTTCCCACTCCGTTCGAGCGGGACGTTCGAATGTGTCTTGAACAAGGCGACCTTGTCCCCCGGTACCATGTCACGAAGGATCGATTTGAACGTTGAGCATTTGGACTTGATGCGGGTCGTGATCCCGATCGCTCCTTCGTGCGGCAATGTGGAAATCGACATATGGCGGACGAGACTTCGGTCCGGCTTGTCCCCAGCGTTGAACCCTTCGAGCGCGAGATGCGTATGCGCCCCTTCCTGCCACGTGAACTCAGGTGGCAAGGCGAGATGGAACGTGTATGTATCCGGTGCCTCGTTTACGACTTTAGTGATCGGTGTCCAGTCAATTTTCATGTGAATTCTCCCTTTCGTTAATACACCGCAATCGGCCCATACGGCCCTTCGATGATTTCCAGTTTCGTCTCAAAAATTTCGGATAAAATCTTCGCGTCCATGATCTCATCGACCGTTCCAAACGCAGCGATCTGTCCGTCTTTCATCGCACAGATGCGGTCCGAGTATTTCGCCGCGAAGTTGATGTCGTGGAGCACCGTGACGATTGTCCGTCCGAACTCGTCGGCGACGTGGCGCAAATACTCCATCATCTGTACCGAACGAGCGATGTCTAAGTTGTTGAGCGGTTCATCGAGGAGGACGTATTCCGTCTCCTGACAGAGCACCATGGCTACATAGGCACGCTGCCTTTGTCCTCCTGAGAGCTCGTCGAGATAGCGGTTCTCGAGCGCGGTCAAGTCGAGGAAGTCGATATATTTCGAGATGATCGCCTCGTCCTCTTTTGTGAGGCGCCCTTTCGAGTAAGGGAAACGTCCGAACCCGGCGAGTTGTCGGACCGTGAGCCGTGTCACGAAGTGGTTCTCTTGACGCAGAATGGTGATGATTTTCGCCAAGTCTTTCGACTTCGTGCTCGACACGTCCATGCCGGCGACTTGGATCTGACCCTCGTCTAAGTTGAGCAACCGTCCGATCATCATTAGTGTCGTCGATTTGCCCGCTCCGTTCGGTCCAATCAATGAAGTGAATCCGGCTTTCGGGATATCGAGCGTGAGCGGTCCAATGTGGACATCGTCTGTATACGATTTTTTGACTTGTTCGATTTGAATCATAGCGACCTCTTCCTTAGAATGACAGCCAAGAAGATGAGTCCGCCGAACAGTTCGATGATGACGGAGACGACACTTGGCGTCTGGAATATGTGATACATAAAGAAATATGCACTCGTCAGGACGAAGAACCCTAGGGCGAACGCCATCGGAAAGACGTACTTATGGTCATACGTCGAGGCGACCTGATAGCTGAGCGTCGCGACTAAGAATCCGAAGAACGTGAGCGGTCCGATGAGCGCAGTCGAGACGGACATGAGGAGTGAGATCAGGACGAGCGTGTAAATGACGCTCCTCCGATGGTTCACCCCGAACGTCGTCGCGACGTCCTTGCCGAGTGCGACGATATTCAATCGATTCGAGAACAGGAACAAGAGTGTCCCGGCGATGACGACGATCGGGATGACGATGGGAAAGTACGCCACGTCGGCATTCGTCACCGAACCGAACAGTCGTGCCTGCAGGATATCGAACTCGGACGGGGCGAGCATGCGGCGCATGAACGACGACACCGAGTTGAGACCCGTCCCGATGATGATCCCGATGAGCAACATGAGCTGCAGGTTGGCGTATTTCCCTGACAAGAGCCATCCGTACAGGAGGAGACTCATCGTCACCATGAGGCCGACCTGTGTCAAGAAGGCGCTTGTCCCCGAGAAACCGATCAACGCCCCTGCCCCGAAGAAGAACACCATGCTCGTCTGAATCGTCGAGTAGAGCGCGTCGAATCCAAGGAGCGATGGCGTGATGATGCGGTTGTTCGTCACGGAGTGGAATGCGACCGTCGCAAGACTTTGACAGAGTGCCGCAATCAGCATCGTGACGATGGCGACGATTCGCCGTTCCACGACCGGCACGAATGACGGAGAGTCTATCGGGACCGGATTGTTATAAAGGAGAAGCCCGAGCGCACACAACAGTCCGCCGAGAATGAAGGCACTTAAGAAGAGCCAATAGCGTCTGCTCGCCCGTTTCGATTGAAACGCCGAGGCGTGACGTTCTTCTCTCAATTCCCCAATCGAGACTTCGACACCGTCTCGTTCCATGACCGTACTCATCGAACCCCTCCCTTCTTCCGTTGTCGCATCAAGATCATGATGAAGACGATTGCCCCGACCGTCCCGAGAATCAGTGAGACCGGGAGTTCGAACGGCATGATGATCGTCCGTGAAATCAAGTCACTGACGAGAATCGCACCCATCCCGACAAGACAGACCCATGGAAGGTTGCTGCGCAAATCATCCCCACGGAACATCGAGACGAGGTTCGGGACGATGAGTCCAAGGAACGGTAAATTCCCGATGACCGTCGCCACGACACCGACCGATAAGGCGATGAGCCCCGTCGCCATCATCATGAGCTGGTTATAGTTCACGCCGAGACTCGTCGCGATGTCTTCACCTAACCCCGCGAGCGTCAAGCGATTCGCCAGTAAGAAGATGAGTACCGTCACGACGATGATGACCCATAGATACTCGTAGCGCCCGATTTGCACCGAGGCGAACGAACCGACGAACCAGCCCTCGATCGCCTGGCTTGCCCGGAAGAACAGACCGAGGAACGTCGAGATGGCGGAGATGACCGCCCCTAACATGAGCCCGATGATTGGCACGATGAGCGATGAACGAAGTTTGACCGAACGTAAGAACCAGAAGAAGACCATCGTCCCGATGAACGAGAAGACGATCGCCCCGGTCATCCGCATCATGAGGCTCGGTGCCGGTACGAGTAAATAAACGGTGAGCAGTCCGAGTCCCGCCCACTCGAGCGTCCCCGTCGTCGTCGGTTCGACGAGACGGTTTTGTGTGATGAGCTGCATGACGAGCCCCGCCATCGCCATCGCTGCACCCGTCAGCATAAGGGCGACCGTCCGTGGGACTCGGGTGATCCAAAACATATCGAAGCCGTCTGTCCGTGACAGATCATACACCCCGGTAAAGAGCGACAGCACCGCCAAACCGAGGACGATGATCACGGTGAACACGAACGACTTCGTCCACAATCTAGAAAAGGAGGGCTGAGACATCGTCTCAACCCTGGCTGTCAATGGTTTTTGCATGACGGAACCTTACTTCGCGAGCGCTTCCGTGACACTGTTGAAGAATTCCGCGTACGTTTGAATCGATTCATTCAAGTACGTGTCTTTCGGGGCATAGACGATTTGCTCTTTCGACACAGCCGTCGTCTTTTGAAGCGCAGGTGCGTTGTCGATTACGTCTTCTGCTGGTACTGCGCCTTCTGCGTCACCGAGTGGTGCGTCACGGTCGAGAACGAACAACCAGTCCGGGTTGCTTTCTGCGATGGCTTCGACGGATACTTCGTCACCTTCGTGGTCACCTGTCTTCTTCTCGACTTCAAGAGCTGGGACCCATCCGAAGATGTCGTACATCGGTCCGAACACGCGTCCCGTTACCGGAGCTGAGAACCCGATGTCTCCACCCGATACGATGACCGACATGATTGTATCTTTTCCGTTGTATGCCGCTTTCGCGTCTTCGATCGACTTGTCGAGGTCAGCGACGATGGCTTCAGCTTCTGTGTTTTTGTCAAAGATTTTTCCGAGTGTGAGCGTCGTGTCTGTCAATCCTTTGACTAAAATCTCACCCGGTGTACCTGAGTCTTCTGGGATCTCGATGTTCAAATCGATGACCGCTGCTTCTGGAACCAACTTTTTAATGTCCTCGTAGTAATCTGCGAAACGTTGACCGACGATGACGACGTCCGGGTCAACTCCCGCAATCGCCTCTAAGTTCGGCTCGAAGTGCATGCCGACGTCCGCGATGTCTTTGTCTGATGCATATGGCGACTCTGCTGGAAGGAGTCCGATTGGTGCCGCCACCAAGTCGATATCCCATGCTGCCAATGTTTCAAACGTCCGGTTATCAAGGGCGACGACCTTCTCCGGGTTGACCGGTACCTCGATTGTGCCATGTGCGTCTGTAATTTCGACCGTCTCTGTCTTTGTTGCGCCGTCGACGTTTTCTTCTTTCTTCGTCTCACTCGTTCCGCCACATGCGGCGAGTACGAAGACGAGCAACGTCAACATGAGTGAAATCTTGAATTTCCCCACTTCATCCATCTCCTCTGTATGTAAGTTTCAATGATCCTCGCACCAAAAAACGAGCCACGTTGGTTATGTATGTCTAGTATCGTATTCTCGTTATCAGTGATAATGATTATCATTGTCGTTTTCATCAAGTAGCATAACAAACAAAAAAAGGATACGCAATGCCAATTTGACAAGATTCGGATAGGAAAATTTTTCTTTCTATAGATGCACGCACAAAAAAAGAAAGTGGGAGGTCCACTTTCTCGGTTGGGTTCATGCGATTTAGTTTAGAGTTCAATCGTTATTGTGCCGTGCCCTCTTTTTACCTCGAAACACAATATAGGTGATGAACCATACACATGTGATTGTGAACGCCAATAATACGGTTTGTGTCATCCCTCTCGGTAGAAGGTCTACCACGAAAAATAAGGATAAGATGACCGAAAAAATGAGATGTCCAAATCGTAAATCATCGTCCAAATCTCGCCAATAGATGATTAAAAGGACGATTGCTATCGGAGCCACGAGGGCTGCTAATATGAAAAATGGTACACGACGCATTAGAAACGGAATGTTCTTAGGTTCATCCATCTATCTCATGCCTCCGAGATTCCGTTCGCCAACAGCAATAAGAAAATCCAAATCGACAACGGGATCATCAACCCGGTTGTCGCAAGAAGTGTGTACATTTTTATGATTCGATCCTTCATGAACAGTCCCCAAATCAACGTGGCGAACAAGGCGATGTCAATCGCGAGATAAACCCAAATGACCGTCATCAATTCGAGATTCGGGAATACCCGACCGTTCAAGGTGAAGAAGGTGATCACCGTCAATAGGAAGAGACCGAGCGTGGCGTAGAGTGGTGCGTATCGCCTCTTCATACGAGCATCGCCCGCTTCCGTTTGACCATCTCCAGGCAGCGGCGGACACACGTATCGACATAGCCATCCAATTGATTAGGGAGGAACATCGTGTATGTCCCCTCCTCCGTCATCGCCGCGTCCCGCTCGACTTTCTCGACCAGTTCAACGAGCTCTGGATTTCCTTTCAAGCGTTCAAAATCGAACGTCCCGAGGCGTTCCGACAGCCGAGCATTGTACGCATCAAAGTCCGCATAATAGGCCGCCTGTTTTGACGGGTCCTGGGTGATGAGCTCTTTCAACCAACCTTTATAGAATCCCTGCAACCAGATCTCATCCGCGACGAGATGCGCGTAATAGCCGAGTCGATACGAGAAGTCTTCCTCCTTGCTGTCAATCCAATATTGGGACAAATCCAAGCGACGAGATAAATCATCATGGCGTCCCGTATAGTAATGGGATGCCTCTTTTTCTGTCGTTGCATCCGGTGCGAGACTTCCGAGCAAAAATGCGACCTCATCAATCTCCGATAACGCTGGTAACATCTCGTTCGCGATGACGAGATGCATCAAATGTGAACCCATGTCACGCCCCCTTTTCCCTGATTATTCCATCAATGTTCTATCTCGACAACCCCTCGCAAATTTTGATAGACTAACTTTACTGAACGGTCAGTTAAGTAAAGAGAGGTGTGATTGGATGAGTAAAAAACAATTGTTGCTACAGACTGCCGCCCAGATGATTCGAGAGGACGGGATCAGTCAGTTGTCGCTCGAACGATTGGCGACGAAAGCAGGAATCACGAAAGCCGGAGTCCTCTATCATTTCGACAATAAGGCCAACTTATTGCGACAGATGAACGAATTCGCCATCGAGACGTTCGAGAAACGAATCACCGCCCATCTATCGGACGGTCCATATTCGTTTACCCGTGCCTATGCGCTGGCGACATTGGATGATGTCGATCACGGAGATATGGACCTCGTCGCCGTCTTTATCTCCTCGCAAGAGGATGCGACGAGCGAGTCGATTTGGAGTGACGTGTCGACCGGTTGGGACGAGCGATTCGCTGTCGACGGGCCGGACCAGGATGCGATTTTAAAACTTCGCCTTCTCTGTGACGGCTTTTGGTTCGCTGTCTTGTATGGGTATAGCGAATCGTTCAAGGACCGTGCGGCGACACTCATTCGGGAAGCATGTGACGAGTTGCTTCAAGGAGGATTGTAATATGGGATTCATCTATTTGATCGGGGCCATCGCCTCGGAACTGTTCGGGTCGAGCATGTTGAAAGTGAACGCCACCTCCACGAGTCGACTCCCGATTCTCGGGGTCGCCTTCGGTTATGGGACGGCGTTTTATCTCTTATCACTTGCCCTCTTCACCATCCCGCTCAGCTTCGCGTATGCGTTTTGGAGCGGGGTCGGGACGGCACTCACGGCAGTGATCGGGTTCGTCGTCTTCCGTGAACAGATCAGTCGTCAAAAAATTGCAGGGATTGGGCTCGTCATCATCGGGCTCGTCTTGATGAAAGTGTGAGGTGAATCGGAATGCAAGCCTATCTTTTACTCTTCTTTTCTATCGGATTTGAGGTACTCGGGACGTCGATGTTGAAACTGTCGGATGGATTCACGAATCTCGTGCCGAGCGCCATTCTGTTGGTCAGTTTCGCCGCGTCGTTCACCCTCATGGGCATCGTGTTGAAGACAATCCCGCTCAGTATCGCCTATAGCATCTGGGCCGGACTCGGGACCGTGGCGACGGGACTCATCGGGGTGTTTGTTTACGGGGAAGTTCTTTCGGCGTTGAACGGAATCGGTCTCTTGTTGATCGTCCTCGGCGTCATCGTGATGAATCAACGGAGAGAGGAAGTCGTGACATGAACGAGTTGGCAGATCACCTTCAAACACTAGAAGAAGCGTTATTGACGACGGAAGTCAGGCAGTCGACAGAGCGATTGCGTGAACTGTTGACCGACGACTTCTTTGAAATCGGTAGCTCGGGACGGTTGTTGTATCAAGACTGGGATCAGACGGCACTCCAGCTCGACCCGATCGAGGCGGTGTTATCCGAATTCACGCTGCATCCGTTGACGGAAGGTCACGTTTTGGTGACGTATCATCTCGTTCAACCGGTATTGAATCGCGAAACACGCCGCAGCTCGATATGGGTATTCGTGGACGGACGTTGGAAGATGCGATTCCATCAAGGCACGGTTGTCCCGCCAGAGGCAACTTGATTGCCGAACGTCCTCGCCATCCGCTACTCTGAAATGGAATCTAAGCGTGACGAAAGGAGCAGTTTCTTTATGAAAATTTTACTCGTTGGGGCAAGCGGTACGGTCGGTCAGGCCGTCGCAAAAGAGTTGGAGAAAACACATACAATCATCCGGGCTGGACGTAACGGGGCGGACGTGCAAGTCGACCTCACTTCCGAAGACAGCATTCGCCACATGTATGAAACGGTCGGTCGGGTCGACGCGGTCATCAGTACGGCGGGTAGCACGCATTTCGGTCCGCTTTCCGAGATGACGCCGGCAGATAATCAGAAGAGTATCGACAGCAAAATCAAAGGACAGGTCAACCTCGTCCTTCTCGGGCTCGATCATGTAAACGATGGTGGTAGCTTCACACTGACGAGCGGAATCTTGATGGACGACCCCATCAAAGAAGGCGCATCGGCGGCACTAGCGAACGGGGCCATCAAAGGATTCGTGACCGGTGCGGCGATTGAGATGCCACGGGGCATCCGCATCAACAACGTCAGCCCGAACGTCCTCGTCGAAGCACTCGATTCGTATGGTCCTTACTTCCGTGGTTACGCGGCAGTACCAGGTGAACGGGTCGCCCTCGCCTACGTGAAGAGCGTCGAAGGCGCGCAGACTGGACAGACGTACGAAGTGTATTAACAATGAAGCATCTCTTCAAGAGGTGCTTTTTTCGTACCTTGCACTTTATTTTGTCTCCCTCGTCCGGAAGATTCCGCTATACTCGGGGCATCTTATGCCCGAGAAAGGTTGAAGTTTCATGAAAGACAAAACGTTTCGCGCCCTTTATCATATCCCTCCTTCTTTCGTCGAACACCCGCTCCAAAAGCGCATCCTTCAGGCGATCGGTCGTCCTCAAGAATCGATGGTCGAGGTCATCTTCCGCGTCGGTGGGTTCGGCACGTATGATGTGAGTACGATCACCTTTTTTGAGAGGGGCACCGTCCTTCGTCACATCGAGCGGTCCGACCGATCGATCACCGAGCCCTTTGAATTCGAATACTATGAGGGCGAGGAAGCGAAACAGATGCGTGTCGCGTTTCACCTGCTTGGAACGAATTGGTGGCCAACCGTATTCGAAGAACTCGAAGGGGTTCGCACTCTAGACGGTACGCAGTGGAGCCTCAGCGTATTCACGAACGGGACACTCATTCACGAGCATCATGGCAGCAACGCCTATCCGTCCGAATGGGAGCACGTGACTCGCCTGTTCGGTATTGAGTAATGAGATTCAAAGAGTATTAAGCAATTTTGATCATATCTTGTATATGAATCATTTTTCAAATGATTCATATACAATGTGGTAAAAAGGAATTGAGGATAAGGTCATGTGGAAAAACAAAAAAGTCATATACATTACTGTCCCCTTCGCTTTTCTTGTACTTTGGATGACATATTCAATCAATCAGCCTCCAAAATGGTTCGGACAATCAACGGATGGTAAATGGGAAGCGGACTTCAATAGTGAAGTGACTTCTCCAAAAGGGTATTGGAGCGGAAAAATCTATTCTGAACAGGACCACCGAGTTGAGGTCCAAACGATTGCTTTGAGTAAAAATGATAGACTCATTCATAATTTAGATGTCAATGAAACCGTAACAAGGAACCAAGAAATTGAGTATCTGTCTACAACAAAAACATTTTCTGATAAACAGGATGAATATGTCGTTCAAGTAACTTGGAAAGACTCTAGTGGCACTTATCAAGATGTAATCCACTTATCCCCTCATACAAGATATTTTGTTTTGCCGAAAGTCTTATTCGGTTCTCACTTGTCTTACTAACTTTTAATACACAAAAAATGGCTGGATGAAGTAAAACTTTCATCCAGCCATTTCTATATCTCTCCTATTTCTATTTCCGATAGGTCAGTCCGATATACTGCATCTTCTCGTTGAACAGACGTGGGTATGCCAGATAGCCGACGAGCGTCGCCGAGATTGAGGCGGTCGTCAAAATCAAGAACAGGATCAAGAGTTGATACAGGACCGCTTCCATCGGATCAGCTCCTCCGATGATGAGACCGCTCATCATCCCCGGTAGTTGGACGAGCCCCATCGTCTTTTGCGCCTCGACAGTCGGAATCATACTCGTGCGAATCGCATTCTTCAAGCTGCGGTCGATGGCCACTTTCGGTGTGCCGCCGAGTGAAAGAATGAGTTCGATGACGTCGTCACTCCGCTCGACCTCGTCTTTGAACTTGTTCAAGAACAGGAGCGACAACACCATGCTGTTCCCGATGACCATCCCGCTGATCGGAATGACCTTTTCCGGCTCAAATGGGATGATACCGAGTCCGAGCATGAGTCCCATCGTCAGCGCTTCGATCGTCACGAGCGTCAAGACGATGATCCACATGATACCCGGAATCCCATCACCTTTCCGTCGGATGTTTTGTGTCGCTGCGACAATCATGAGTAAAATCATCAACAGCATGAAGATCGGACTGTCGCTCTCAAAGACGAACGTCAGGATATAGCCGATGATCAATAGTTGAATGATGGAGCGGACGGTCGCAATGATAATATCACGCTCGAGTCCAAGTCGTAGGACGAGTGTCAAGGCAAGCGGGATGACAACGAAGATGAGCGCCGTCGCGAGTTCAATATATGACATCAATCTTCCCCCCTGACGAATCGTTGGATGACGGGATTGTCCGACTCATCGATGAACGATGCGTCCCCAAATGCAAGTAGTTCCCCGTCCTTCAAGAACCACATGTCGTCACTCACCCGCCGTGCCTGGTCGAGGTCATGGGTGATCCAAATGACGGTCACACCGTATGATTGTTGCAGTTTTCGAATGAGTCGCTCGATCTCTTTCACCGTCCGGTAATCAAGGCTCGCCGTGATCTCATCGAGTAAGAGCACGTCCGGTTTATTGACGAGCGTCCGGGCGATGGCGACCCGACTCCGTTCCCCACCCGATAGTGATTTGACGGGTTGGTCGAGGAGCGCCTCACTCAAGTCGACGCGATGGAGCAATTCGGCAGCCCGATCGCGGTCAAGTGTCTCGTCGAAGATGGCTTTCGGGAGATTCAAATTGTCGTATACGGTCCCTTGAATCATGGGTGCACTTTGGAACGCCATTCCGATTTTCTTTCGTAGCTCGAGGATGTCCATCTCCGCGATGTCTTCCCCTTTAAAAAGAATCGTGCCCGTATCTGGTGACAGCAATCCGTTGATATGCTTCAGACACGTCGTCTTGCCGGCGCCGCTCGGTCCGACGAACGTTGTGATTCGTCCTTCTCGAAACGGCCCGGATACATGGTGCAGGATGTCTTGATGACTCACATCTTTGAATTCAATGATTGACATGCTTCTCTCGCCTCCTGGTTCTAGTGTACAAAAAAGAGAGGATGAGGTGGTCAAGAATGCAGTCTGTAATCGGTTGTTGCGAATATAAGAGATTCGTACTCAGTTTTGTTGAACATAGTCATTCACACTCAAAATGACCATGTTTCTTTTTGTTACAGGTTAAACGAACAAAGCGCCCGACCGTTTCCATACGAAACAGTCGGGCGCTTTTATTAGTTATAATCCCGTTCAATGACGAAGCTCGTCTTGTCCCCGCGGAAGTAGGAGCGTGAGTATTCAATCGCCCGTCCCGACTCATCCTCTGTCACCGTCTCGATATGGAAGCACGGTGATCCGAGTGGACAGTCGAGGAGCGCACTCACCTTCTCATCAGCTAAGGCAATCTCCAATGCCTCCGTCGTCTTCGCGACATGAACGTCATGGACCTCCGCTAGTGTCCGGAAGAGTGAATGCTCCGCCTGTTCTTTCGTGATCCCCGGTGCGATCTGCCACGGGATGAACGAGACCTCATACTGCGTCGGTTCCCCGTCCGCATGACGGATTCGCTCAATCTTTTGAATCGGGGCGTTGTCTTCCGCTTCAAACACCGATGCGATTTGACCGGAAGCCGAGATGACCGAGATGTCGATCAAGGCGACTTGCCCACGTTTCCCTTGAACGGCAAGCTGGGCCGCATAGTTGTTCGGCGTGTACGACAACGTCTGTTGTACTTTCTTCCCGGCGACGAACGTCCCGCGACCTTGTTGACGGACCAGATAGCCTTCCGTCGTCAACTGGTTGAGGGCGCCACGCACCGTCGTCCGGCTCACATCGAACTCCTCGCAAAGCGCGTATTCGGTCGGAAATTTTTCCCCTTCTTTATAGTGCCCACTCTTGATGCGGGACAACAATTCATCCTTGATTGCGGTTTGGAGCGTCGATTGCGACATGCCTCCATCTCCTTTACGTTGGGTTGGTTCCTTTATTGTGATACAGCAAGCATACAAATGCAAATACAAAAACTTATTTGTATTATTTGTATTTTTCATATTGCCGAAAGTTGTATCATTTGTTATATTTGTTACGACAAAAAGAAATCGCTTTCAAAAGGAGGAGTTGGCACCATGGCAGTCAAGGTCGTCATCATCGGCGGTGGGTCCAGTTACACCCCGGAAATCATCGAAGGATTGATTGATCGACAGGCAACGTTCCCCGTTCGGGAGATTGTGCTCGTCGATATCGAAGAAGGGAGGGAGAAACTAGAGATTGTCGGTCGTCTCGCTCAGCGGATGATTGAAAAGGCAAACGCCGAGATCACACTCAGTTGGACGCTCGATCGAAGAGCCGCACTCGTCGGCGCAGATTTTGTATCCACACAGATTCGGGTCGGTGGACTCAAGGCACGCGCGCTCGATGAACGCATCCCGCTCAAGCACGGCTTCATCGGGCAAGAGACGAACGGCGCAGGCGGATTATTCAAAGCATTCCGTACCATCCCGGTCTTGATCGACTTGGCAAATGAAGTCGCCGAGATTTGTCCGGATGCCTGGCTCGTCAACTTCACCAATCCGGCGGGCATCGTCACCGAGGCCGTACTCAAGCACTCATCTCATAAGAAGGTCATCGGTGTATGCAACATCCCGTTCAACATGCGAAACTCGGTCGCTGAGATCCTCGAGACACCTGTCGAACGAGTCGCGATTGAATTTATCGGATTGAACCACTTCGTCTTCGGTCGTCACGTATGGGTCGACGGCGTGGACCGGACGAGTGACGTCCTCGCCTCACTCAACTCAGGCAACGACTACTCTCCGGCGAACATCGTCGGTCTCGGTTGGAGCGAATCGTTCCTATCGTCACTCAGCATGTTACCGAACCCGTATCACCAGTATTACTTCCAGACGAAAGATGTGTTGAAGAAAGATCTTGAGGCGTACGCACAAAATGGCACCCGTGCCGAAGTCGTGCAACAAGTCGAGGCGCAGTTGTTCGAGAAATACAAAGACGTCGATCTCGCCGTCAAACCGGAAGAGCTTGAAAAACGTGGAGGCGCCTACTATTCAGACGCCGCCTGCAACTTGATGGACTCGATTCACAACGACCGCGGTGACATCCAGACGGTCAACACGCTCAATAACGGCACGATTCGAGATTTACCAGACGATGCGGTCATCGAAGTGAACGCCGTCATCACGAAGTCGGGGCCTCGCCCAATCTCCATCGGCGCGTTGCCGCTACCGATCCGTGGGCTCATCACGAACTTAAAAACGTTTGAACAGCTCGCCATCCAAGCGGCTGTATCTGGCACGTACGAGGACGCCTACCTTGCCTGCCTCATGAACCCGCTCATCCAGGACGAGAAACGGATCGACCCGCTTCTTAAAGAGCTGTTCACAGCGCACGAGGCGTACCTACCCCAATTTAAGAAGGAGGTTTACTCATGAACAAGTTTATTGAAATCGCGGGACGTATCGGGTCCCAAAGGCACTTAGTCGCCATCCGTGACGGATTCGTTTCCGTCATGCCACTCATCATCGTCGGGTCGCTCGCGGTCCTCATCAACAACTTCCCAGCCATCAACATCGGTGGTCTCTCACTCGACTTCGTCGGATCGATGAACAGTATGTTCGGCGAAGGTAATTGGCAAGGGCTTGGCGGTAGCATTTGGAATGCGTCCTTCGCGATACTCGGGCTCCTGATCGCCTTCTCGATCGGGTATAACTTGGCCCGTTCATACGGGATTGACGGGCTCGCGGCGGGGATCTTGTCGCTCGCCTCGTATATCATGCTCGTACCGGTCACTGCTGACTGGGGTCTCAACTTCGCATGGCTAGGCGCACAAGGTCTCTTCGTCGCCATCATCGTATCGATTGTCGTTACAGAAATGTTCCGCTACCTCATCAATACGAAACTGACGATCAAGATGCCAGAAGGTGTACCAGGTGGGGTCACCCGTTCATTCCAAGCGCTCATCCCATCAATGATCATCTTGACGGTTGTCGCAGGATTCCAGCTCTTCATGACGCTCGTCGTCGAACTCAGTGTATTTGAAGTCATCTTTAAAGCGATCCAACAACCGCTCCAAGGATTCGGCGACTCACTCCCGGCTGCCTTGCTCATCGCCTTCTTGAACCACATCCTTTGGTTCTTCGGGCTTCACGGGACGAACATCATCGGCTCGGTCATCGAACCGGTCTATCTCCCGCTCATCGAGCAAAACTTGGCTGCCTTCCAAGCTGGAACGTCAGCGTTTGATGTACCGTACACGGTCACAAAACCGTTCTTGGATGCGTTCGTCTTCATGGGTGGATCGGGTACGACGTTCGCGCTCTTACTCGCGATCTTCATCGTCGTCCGCAAACAACGGAATCACCCGTATCACCAAGTGGCAAAACTGTCGACACCAGCCAGTCTCTTTAACATCAACGAACCGGTCATCTTCGGTCTTCCGATCGTATTGAACCCGATCATGCTCGTACCGTTCATCTTAGTGCCGGTCACGCTCACCATCGTCTCTTATGTCGCGCTCTCGACAGGCATGGTTCCGAAGACAGTCGCCATCGTCCCATGGACAACGCCACCAATCATCAGTGGCTATTTGGTCACGGGCGGTAGCGTTCGCGGCGTCTTGCTCCAAATCGTCAACTTGTCGATTGCGACAGCGATGTATATTCCATTCGTCATGGCAGGAGCGAAGGCGATGACAGCCGAAATCAATAAAAACAAAGCTGCTACTGAGGAAGGAGAAAAGATTTCGTGAAAACCGAAACCATCCAAGAACTTTCGTTTATGATTATCTTACATGCCGGAAATGCACGCTCATCTGCATTCGAGGCTATCGCTGCCGCGAAACGCGGTGAAGCGGACGAAGCGGCGGCAAAGTTGAAAGAAGCCGACGCGGCCTTCTTGGACGCACACAAGCTACAAACGGAGCTGTTACAAGAAGAAGCACGGGGGACGACGAGCGACATGAGCGTCCTCCTCGTCCACGCACAAGACCATCTTATGACGGCGATGACCGTGAAAGAGCTCGCTGTCGAAATGATTGACATGATCACCCGTTTGAATCGATTGGAGGAAACGACATGAACATCTTACTCGTCTGCTCGGCAGGAATGTCGACATCAATCTTAGTGGAAAAAATGCGGAAGGAAGCTGCCGCACGCGGACTAGACGCATCCATTGACGCGATTCCGGAGTCGCGCTTGAAAGAACAGTCGAACGTCGACGTCATCTTGATCGGACCACAAGTCCGCTACCTCGAAGGCAAAATCAAGTCGTCCGTCGACGTCCCGGTCGCGGTCATCGATAACATGGCGTATGGGATGATGAAAGGCGACCTGGTCCTCGACCAGGCACTTGGTCTCGTCAATGCTTAAAACGTTCGTCCTCGTCAACGCCGATGACTTCGGCTTGACGACGGGTGTGAACGCCGGCACACTCGACAGTCACGTGAATGGAATCGTCAATTCGGCGACGATGATCATGAACGGGTATGCCGTCGAGGAAGCGGTCCGACTCGCGAAACAACATCCGTCGCTCCGTGTCGGGGTCCATCTCGTCTTGTCTTGGGGCAAACCGCTCGCCGACACGAGTGCTCCCCTCACGAAAGAAGATGGTACGTTCCGCTACACGAGCCGCTTCATGACTGAAGACTCGCCTGACCCGGAACTCGTCTATTTGGAGTGGAAAGCCCAAATCGAGGCGTTCCTTGCGACAGGACTTTCACTCGACCATCTCGACAGCCACCATCACATTCACGGTTGGCCGGTCCTGCACGACGTCATCATTCGTCTCGCTGAAGAATACGACACGACGTTTCGGGCCTTAACGACGCTCGGGTCACGCCGAGACTTGTGGGTGACCGAACGGTTCAGTGATCAGTTCTACGCGGATGGCGTCTCCCATGCGACGCTCGATGCCATCGAACCAGGACGATCCATCGAAGTGATGGTCCATCCGGCCGACCTCGATGATCGTCTTCCGAACGTCACCTCATACCTTGTACCACGCCTCCTCGAAAAACAGGTGTTGGTCGACTATGAACGCCCCGAATGGTGGGCATAAGAAAAGCGAGTTCCCATATGGGGACTCGCTTTTTTATAGGTCAAATGCTTGTTGAATCTGTGCCGCTGTCTCTTCTGGACTTAAGTTCGTGTTATCGATCCGGAGATAATGCTCGACGTCTAATTCCCCCGGACGTGAGTTCAATCGGTACATCGTCGCCGTCTGCTTCAGTTCCGCTTCGGACCAAGCGATGTCACGTTTCGACGGTTTATGGGTGAGGCGGTTCTCCGTCGTATTGCGCGCAAGGCGTTCCTCTATCTCGGCCTCGAGCTCGACATAGTAGATGTCCGCCCCGTGTGACTCGAACAAGCCCGTCACCTTCTTCACGTAATCCCAGTCCTCCTGCATGTCAAACGCCCAGACGAACGTGAAAATCATGCCGGGTAAATCACTCTTGGCGACCGCCTCGAACAGTTCTTGACGAAAGTGTTGGACGAGTCGCTTCCCTTCCGGCGTCCCGTAATTGAAGAACGGTCCGACGAGGTCGATCGTCATATGGTTATGGAATAATTTCAGTCCGGTTTTGTCAGCGAGCGCCTGTCCGACCGTCATCTTGCCGACGGCTTGTGGACCAAATAAGATGATGAATTTCATTGGATTTCCCCCTATATCTTTTGAAGATTTTATCATGTGACTTAAAATGTGTGACCCCTCCAAAATATTTGTTTACCTCTTTCCAAATGAAGGAATAAGCATAGCATCGAACTTTATGGAAAGAAGGTGCCCCCGTGACTTGTCCCCACTGCGGAAAGAAGACACGATCGAAAACGGTCTGTCCGACGTGTGGCCGCCGCTCACGTCGCACGATTTGGTTATTTGCCACCACATTCGCTATCGCACTCATTGCCTTTGTCACCTTCATTGGAAACGCCTATTTCACGGACATGCTACGTTCGACCGACTCGCTCGCCGATCAGGTCAACTTGCCGATTAGGGAAGATACGGTCTCCGCTGACGAAGCGACACCGGTCGACTTCGCCGCCTTACAGGACAGCCTCTTCACCGTCAGTTACGGAACGGGATTTTTGGTGAGCTCACGCGATGTCGTCACCGCCGCCTCGAATGTGGCCGGGTTGACGAATATCATCATGTACCATGACGGTGAGGCCGTCTCCGGCACCGTCGTCGGTCGGACGAAGCTCATTGCTGTCATTCGAATCGAAGAGACGGAGAACACACCATACACACTCACGCAAGCAATCGCCGCAGAGGACGAGACGTTGACCACCTTGACGATGCAAGAACGCATCAACGGTACGGTCACATTCGCCGAGAACGGCTATAGTCGAAACTTTGAATTGCCACGTCATGCGTATGGCAGTCCACTTCTTTCAGCATCCGGGCGAGTCGTCGCCATCCATTTGCGTGGGATCGCCTTGCCGACCGCACTATTTGAACAAGACATCCGTACGTTCATCGCAAAAGATGCACCGGCACCGCCACCTATCGAACTCGCACCCGTTGAACCGATCAAACCGGATTTGACAGAAGAACCGGTCGTCGTTCCGGAAACGCCTTCTATTCCTGAGGCACAACCTGAAATCCCACCTGTCACTGAACCGGAGGCACCGGTCGAGGAAGAAGTCGAAGAGGAGGTTGTGGAAGAGCCCGAACCGACGACCCCTGAAGTGACGCCAGAAGAACCTGCGGAACCGCCGAGTGAACCGGAGGAACCGACGGATCCACCGGAAACGGAAGAGCCGATTGAAGAAGATCCTCCGGTGACTGAGCCGGAGGAACCGAGCGAACCGGAAGAGCCAGCGGAGCCAGAAGAACCGACGACGCTCGAACCAGACGGGGATGAGGGCTCCATCGTCGAAGACGATCCGGACACTGAAGAAAACATAAATGAAGAAGAAAACGACACAAGCACTCCATCCGAATGATGGAGTGCTTGTTATTCGTCACGTGTGAAACGTCGTTGGAGATTGCCGAGCACCGCTCCTAGTCCGAGTAGTAGAATCGACAGCGCCCAGAACGGGAGCGCGTCTTGCAATAACCAGACGACGAGGGCACTGAAGCCGACGACGGCTCCAAGCCATAGAAAGTTCCGTTGTCCCATGTCATTCACCTCGTCTTCATCATAACACATCGACCCGACGTGCCGTCGCTTGCGGTGGCAAGGAGCGTGTCAACCGTTCATCATGCTCGACTCGAACCTGTTGTCCGATGAGAAGCGGTGTCTCATCCAAAAGAGGTCTCGCTACATGAAACACGATGCCGTCAAACGGTTCTGCTTCCCGCGTCGGCGTGACGCGGATTTTCTCATCCATCACCTCTACGACATATCCAGTGAACGTCGCCATGCCGTTCCCCTCCTTTCCAGTCCTTACTTTCCATTTCCCGTTTTTGCAAAAGATGTTACTCGACTGTGACAAGAACAAGTATAATAGAGCGACACTAGTACTTGTGAGGAGGACACCCTATGACACAAACGATCGATTTACACACCTCAGAGTTCCAGCGCACGTTCCTTGAGATGATGCTCCTCGCAGAATTAACGGAAGCTTATAACGCTGAAGCCATCAATGACATGGCGACACGGGGCGAGACCGCGTTCCCGGACGACCCATTCTTCCCGGCGATGCGTGCTTATCCATATATTCGAGAAGGTGACACCGATTCGGCCAATCCGTGGCTCGAGAAAGCGAGTTCGCTCGGTGACCACTACATTCTTCATATGTTAAAAGGATTTGTCAGTGAAGACACCGGGTTCACGTTCGAGGCGGAACAACACTTTCTCCGTGGCGTCGAACGCTATCCGGACGTCCCAATCATGCATCGCGCCCTTGCCGTCCACTACTTCGACCGCAAATTCCATGGCGAGGCCGGTCTTCATATCATGAACTATGTCCGGCTTGCCGGATTTGGTCCGGACACCGTCCCGATGTTGCTCGAATTTTTCCAAGTGTATGACGACATTCCGCTCGATATGGTCGATGAACTGATGAAGACGGCGAGCGGTTACTTAACATTAAACCCGCATGATCCGCATGCCCATTCCTTATACGCGTCTATGTGTAGCCATCGTTTCGCTGCACTGACGGCCGAGTTGAAGGACGATGACCCGCTTACCGATGAGATGATTTGGATGCTCCTTGAAGTCGAGAATCACGGGATGTGGAGTGCGACCTATGACCGCAGTGAAGAGCGGATGTTCCGCCATATGTTCGCCGAATACGTCGACAACGTCATTCTTCCGAACACGTCACAGTTTTATGTATGGCGCCTTCGGTTACGTTACTTGACACGTCGCCTGACACACCGCTTCACGGGTGGCTACTCTGTACCGACATCCTAAAAAACATCACGCCAACAGGGCGTGATGTTTTTGTTTATCCGGCATACGGTTTAATCGGTCCACGCAGGCTGAACGAGTAGTCCTCCGGATCGACAATTCCGACGACTTCGTCGCCTTCAAGTAACTCCCATAGGAACTCCGCCATCTCGCGCGCCGTATGATATTTCGCGACGTTCTCACTGTAGTCGAATCCTTCCGTATCGCGAGCCCGGTCGGCGAAGCTCGTCTCCGTTGCGGCCGGTGCGAGTACTTTTGCCCGAAGTTTGGCCCCACTCTGCTTCAACTCTTGTGCGAGTCCTTCCGTATATGCACTCACGAAGAACTTCGTCGCACAATACGTGACCGAGTTCGGGACGATTCGATATCCCCCGACAGACGACACGTTCAACAGCTGTGCCCCTTCGATATCATGATAATCTCGAACGTATAGATTCGATAAGACGGTGAGCGCCTCGATATTCAAACGAATCATGTTCTCGATTTTACCGAGGTCGACGTCCTTGATGAGATCTGCATCCCCGAATCCCGCATTGTTGATCCACGTCTCGATGTCGAGGTCCGCAAGCGATTCATATAATCCGTACACGTTCTCGCTATATGATAGGTCGGTCGATTTGATGATGACGTCACTGTCCGACGAGATCGATTTGATTTCATCACGCAACGATTCGAGCTCTTCTTTTCGTCTTGCGACGAGCACGAGCGACTTTCCCTTTTCAGCGAGCAACTTCGCTGTCTCATACCCGATACCTGAACTGGCTCCTGTAATGACCGTATACTTCATATAATCCACTCCTTTTTGTCGTTTACCTTGTTGTTCATTCCCCACTTTCTTCATCGCAAATCGTTTCGATGTGAACGAAAAAGCCCTGACTCCAAGGAGACAGGGCTTTCAACTTATGTCGTGAATCGACCAATCAGTGTCTGCAGGTCACTCGTCATATTGCCGAGTGATTCGGCGACACCGTTCAATTCTTGAATCATCGCGAGTTGGGCGTCAGCCGTCTCACCGACCGTACGCATCGTGTCGGCCATCCCTTCACTGTCTTGTGACATTTGAAGAGAGGACGTCGCAACTTGTTTCGTCGTCTCCGCAATCTCATGCGAGGCGATGCGGATATGTGACGTATTATCGACTGATGTCTCGAGCTGACTGACAATCTGTTCGAATGCGCGTGTCGCTCGTTCGAGCAACAACGTGTTCGTCTCGACGCGTTTCGCACTGACGACGTGTTGGTCGAGAACAGCGTTCGACTGTGTCTGAATCGACTCGATCAACCCGGCGATCTGTGTCGCCGACTGCTTCGACTGCTCGGCAAGTTTACGCACTTCTTCTGCAACGACGGCGAACCCTTTTCCTTGCTCACCGGCACGTGCCGCTTCGATGGCCGCGTTCAATGCCAACAAGTTCGTCTGGTCGGTGATCGATTGAATGACCTCGGTGATAAGGGCGATCTCGTCAGACTGTTGCTTCAATGCCGAAATCAATTCTCCCGTCAGACGTGTCTCCCGCTCCAGTGCGAGCACCTCGTCTTTCGCCTGAGCCATCGTCGCACCACCTTCTTCGGCGAGCTTCAAACTCTGTGACACGTCATCGTCAATCGAGCCGATCGAGCCAGCGATACGACCGATGCCTTCATCGGCAGCAGCCACCGCTTGAGATGTTCCAGTCGCTTCTTTCGCCTGCGCGACCGTTTCTTCCACGACTCGGTCGATGAGACGTGTCGTTTCCTCCGTCTGTGACGCCATCTCTTCCGTACTCGCATACAGTTCTTCCGATTGTGCTGTGATTTCCTGTGCGTTTTGGGTGACGCGGTCAATGAGTTCACGCAAATTACCCTTCATGCGGTTGAAGCCGGTCATCAATTGTCCGATTTCATCTTGTGTGAGCGCCTGAAGATCCTCACGTGTCAAATCACCTTCCGCGACTACTTCTACTTCTTTCGCTAAGAATCGCAACGGGGTCGTGACCATATGACTAATGGCATATCCGGCACCAAACATCAGTATCAAACTGACAACTGCGATCACGACTGAGTACCAAAAGGCACGCTCACCTGCCTCCTGCAATTCGGCTTGCATTGCAATTAACTGTTCTTCTGTTTCGGCTTGTAGCGTCTCACCTGTCGATGAGATGGATTTTGTCACGTCCGGCATGAGACGGAATACTAATCGATCGATTGCTTCTTGATCTTTTGAGTCAATCGCAGCGATGGCTTGAGTCGCCAACTCATCATATCCTGTCGCGTATCCGAGTAACGATTCATATTCCTTTCGTTCGGTCTCATTGTCCGCGAGTTCAATCAACGATTCGATGGCGGTTTTCTTCTCTTCTCCGCCCCGGCTGATTTGTTGTTTGCGCTCATCATCCTGTAGAAGCACATACCCGCGGACACCATACGCTTGACGGACCATCCCGAGCGCCAAGTCGTCTGCCGCTTTCATCTTCATGACATCGTTTGAAATCATGTGTTCATATTGACTCGTCATCCGGTCGAGCGTCCACAGATTGTATCCCATTCCAACGATTGTCAAAATTAGAATCAAACCGATACTCATCATGATTTTTCTTGATAACGTCCATTCGTTCAACATCTTTTTCACGTACTACGAGGAGTAATCTCCTCTTCCACCTCTTTTTCTCTCTATTTTTATGTATTGCCTTTTCTTTATCGGACACAACAGCCTAATTTGTACCAACAATTTGAAATTCATTTATGTATTGACCTATCTTTTTATTTTTTTGTACTGGGCACAAAAAAAGAACCAGACATCTGCCTGGTTCTGAGTCTTGCTTATAGCTTGAATTGCGCCACGCGATTCGAGAGTTCGGTCGCCCGTTTTTCTGTTTCGCCCATCTTCGCCTGAACGTCGTTGAAACGCTCGACTGAGAGTTGAACTTTCTCTGAAATCGACTGCGTTCCGTCCGCGCCTTCTGTCACGGTCGTCGCCACTTCTTGAATGACACCAAGAATGTTGTCCGTCATATGACGAAGTTGAAGCGCGTTACCTTCGAACGTCTTCGCCGTCTCACCGAACACCGTCGCATCCTGTTCATATTGCGTTGCCGACTCTTCGAGACGGTCGTAGTCGGCCATGACTTTCGTATTGAGGAACGTCAACATATCTTCCGAACTCGTATTGAGTCGTTCGACCGAATCGATGACCGTGTTTGACACGTCACGAATCTCGTTGACCGTCTGACGTGAGTTTTCCGCTAATTTGCGGATTTCTGATGCAACGACCGCAAAGCCGCGACCTGCTTCCCCAGCACGTGCCGCTTCAATCGAAGCGTTCAAAGCGAGTAAGTTTGTCTGGTCAGCAATCGCAAGAATAGCTGTCGTCAAGACACGAATCTCTTCAACCGACTGTGCTCCTTTGATGGCTTCCGCGAGTTCGACCTGTTTCTTCTCGATAATCGACACTGCTTCTGTTTTCGAAACAACGGCTTGCTCCCGCATCTCGTGCGCTCGAGCTTCGACACGATTTGCCGTTTCGGCACTCTCATTGGATAAGTCGACGATTGAATCGATCGAACTTCCCATTTCTGTCGTCGAGGCACTCATTTCTTGCGAAGAGGCTGCCGTTTCTTCCATACCAGCCGTCAATTCTTCGACCGTTCCAGACGTCTCTTCCATATAGTGACTGAGTCGCGTCACTTCAGCAGATACGTCTTTTGAAGACGAGAGAACGACTTTCGCTGTCTCGTCGACATCAATCATGATCTCACGTAGTGTCGCGAGGAATGTGTTGAATGAACGACTGACTTGTGCAATCTCATCATTCGACGTGACCGGAATCGTCATCGTCAAATCGCCACCTTGTGTCGCGAGTTCATCAAAGCGCGTCTGAAGTGTGCGCATCGGTCGGATAATCGAGCGCAACAGGCTGAGCCCGAGGAATAAGAGAATCGCTACAGCCCCGATGGTCACGGCAATCAATGCCATAAGAGACTGCATGAATTCACTTTCCATGTTCTGTCCGACACGTTGTGAGCCTTCCGAGTTGTAGTCGACAAGGTCCGCTAGTTTTTGTGTGAAGTTGTCATATGTAGACTTGGACTGCGCATCATAG
This sequence comes from Exiguobacterium sp. s43, assembly GCF_018617255.1. Classification (GTDB taxonomy): domain Bacteria; phylum Bacillota; class Bacilli; order Exiguobacteriales; family Exiguobacteriaceae; genus Exiguobacterium; species Exiguobacterium profundum. The sequence continues at coordinate 411,646 of NZ_JACSJT010000001.1, read as the reverse complement.
TATGAGCGCGCCATCCCTGTGTTACCGGTCGAGCTGAACGTCAACATGTTGTCCGAGACGCGTTGATACATCTCCCATTGACGCGAGAAATTCTGGAATAGTTCTTTGTCTTCCGCACCTGAAGCCGTTTTTTCATACTTTGGTGCAATCGTATTGATTTCTTCACGAATCTCTTTCATCCGTGTCATGAGCTCTTCTTTTTTGGTCGCATCCTCTGTCACGATGTGATCGAGTTCGAGCGTTCGATAGTTTGCGGCGAGTGTGTTGAGTTCATGAGCATAATCGAGCCCTTTGTTCCAGTTATTGACGATATCATCCGCTTGACGATTCGCGTCACTCATTGAAAACAGTGCGTAACCACCGACGCCAAAGACCATGACGAGCGATATGATGACGAGCCCCCATAATTTTTGACGAATCGTCAAATTCTTTCCAACGTTCGCTCCGAAAGATGTCGTGCGTTCACGCTTCTCTCCGCGCTTCCATTTGAGTGTCGGTTTCCACGTCCATGTCGGTTTTCGTTTGATCCGGCTCAGTGCCTTAGACCATGTTGATTTCCATGCCATCTATGTATTCCCCTCTCAATCATGCAGTGTTTTCTATACTATCGACAATTTTCAGAAAATAATGAAGAGGATTGACCAAACTTAAAAAAGGTGACTCAAACTGCAAGAGTCACCTTCTGACTATTCAATACACAGATTTCGTTGTTTGATTCGTTCGATTCGCAGGCGTCACGACTTTGAATGTCAGTTTCGACCCACGTCGCTGCGTTCCGATATAGACGTTGGTCGTCGTCGAGCCGATGGACTTTTTGGCGACTAACTTACTGCCGTTGTAGACATATAGCGTGCCATACGGGACGTTCGTTCGCACCGCTACTGATTTTGTCGTCGAACGGATGGTCCCTGTGCTGATTGTCGGACGAATCCCCGACTTAACCACAACTGATTTCGCGTCACGATGAATACCCGACTTCGCCTCGAAATAGAGTTTCGTTCCAGCACGAGGACGGCTGAACGTGAGCGTGTAGGACCCATTTGCATTCGATTTTGTTGTCGCGATGACTTTCGAGCCATTCTTTAACGTCACGGTCGCGTTCGGTAGTGTCTTCCCGACCCGTTTCGTCTGTTCGTCCGTCAACGTCACCGATGGGATTGTCGCACTTGGTAGCCTATACGTTAGCGTCTTTCGTTTCGATCCGTATGAAGATTCGATGATGACTGTTGTTCCCGGTTTTGCCGAAATATGATATCGATTCGTCCCGACAACGCGAGTATAGAGTACGACTCCGTTTGAGATGAAATTGATATCCGTATTTGGATCGTGTGCCAACGTGAACGTCGCGGATGAAGACGTGAGGAGAACATCTTTCACCGTCAATACTTTTGGTGTGTCACTCGTCACTTTTTTCTCTAGCGTTTGGGTAAGTTCTGGACGAAAACTCGCAACAAGTTTAATTGTCTGGCCTTCGCGTAGCGGTTCTTTCAAGTTGATGACGTTGAGACCTTTCGTCAGGCGTTTCGCCGATTCGGATCTACCGTTACGAGAAACAGCGAGAACCGGGTCTAACTTGTCGTTAAATACGGTAATCGTCGTGTCACCTGTTTTTGGTGGTTTTGTCCACGTAAAAGATGGCATCGGATAGTCTTTCGTAACGTAGACCATCTCGTAAGGACGTTCTTGTCCAAGGACACGGAAAAAGATCCGGTATGACCAGGGTTGGTCAGAACTGTATGTCGTCAATTGCGCCACACCGTGTTCATCCGCCTGAACTTCTTTCACTTCAAATGCTGTTTTCGAATTTAATTGTCTTACTTCCACTTTTGCGTGAGGTTCTGTCTGGATAGAGACCCCTTCCATTCGAGTGTCTGTCAGAACTTTTGTTGGATTGTTGATTACCGGCTGTCCAAGCATAAATCTCTTTTTGACAGACGCTTCTGTTGCTTGACGGTAATCCCATGCATCAGAAACATATAGCTCGATTGTTTGATTTCCTTCGATGATTCCATTCGAGAGCTTGAAGCGACCAGTCTCGTCTGCTTGAACGGGACTCGAACACGTAGCAAACGATGCTTTTTCACACGAAAGATATACGGTCGCATTCGGTGCCGTCATTCCGCTAATCTCCCCGACTGCTCCGTATTCGAACGAGGTGTCGACTTGAAGCGGAAGTTGTTTGACTGGTTTGAACGACTTCCAATGGTCCAGCATGGCAAAGCTGACCTTAGCGGAGAACGATTGATCAAATGATGGAATCGTATAGCCTTCCGCGAACGATTGTGCCGACTCGACTTGTGTCACATCCGTCGGCAATTCAGCAACAGGCACCTTATGCTCGATCCCATCAACGGTTGTGATGGTCGCCATGAGTTGATATGCATGATTCAGCCACGTATGCCCCTCCTCCGAGTTGCCAGTAGCTTTCAACCACGTGTACATTTCTTTCGGTTTTTGCCCGAAACGTTCGATTGACAACAACCACTGGTCGTCTTGCACGAAATACCCATTCTCGATTAAATCGAACTCGCTATTCGTGTTGCGCGTGCGCAAGCTCGTCTCCGTGATGCGACCTTCCGCCAAATCAATCGTGACCATCGAATCATCAAACGTCACACCATAGTAAATCCCATCGTGATAGACCAATGACGTGAGATCGTAGTGGACCTGCCCGTTCAAATTGAGCGTTTGAATCGTTCGGGTTGCGAAATCGTAGACGTATAAATGATTGGATCCTTTCATAAAGAGTCGATCGGTCTTCGACTCAAAATCGATGGACAACGATTCATTCGGATACGTCGTTTTTCCTAATTCTTCTCCCGTGTCGAGTGAGAAGTGTGTGATCGACTTGTCGGACGTGTTGAATGCAATCAATTCATCAAGATTCGTCCCTAATATCAGACTTTGTCCCGAAATGAGCGGGTAAGTCCTTTTGACCGTTCCTTTCATATCCGTCAACGCCCACTCGCCTTTGTACGAATCACGCCAGAGCATCACGTCTCGACTGGCATCATACGATACGAGGTACGCCCGATATGGTGATTCCAAGGAGTCGATTCGAGACGTCGTTCCGTCTCGTTGGATACGGATGAGAGGTTGGTCATATTGCGGAACGGCAATCCATTCCTGTCTGTCTAAACTCGCAATCCACGAGCGAACACCTCCGTAGCTCCCCTCGTCACCAGATGAATGCGTCGTTAAGTCCCCGGGATAGTCAATGATAACGGTGGACTGATTATTCGGGTCATGCAGGCGCGTCTTCCCGTTCAGATAGTCTAGATAAAATGGTGACTGCGGGATGACTTTAATTGATTGTTCAAGTTTCGTCCCGGTTTCGATGACAGAAGCAGCCAACGCCTCCTGCTTTGGCAACATAAGCAACATCATCATCAGCATGATGGCATATAGATATCGTTTCAACTTTTTACAAACCCTTCCTTATTTTATTTATTTTTTGCTTCTTTTAATATAATTGTTAATTATGATTTTTGAAAGATAATTATGTAAATAAAAAGAAGCATCGCCATGGCGATGCTTCTTGACCTTACTTTTCACTCAATACGGTCTGCGTACCTTCAATCATCTTGATTTCGGTCCACTCCATCACGTTCTTTGCGAGCGGATCGTTGGCGACCATGAAGTCAGCAAGCGCTTCTACTTTTTGGGCTTCGACCGGTTGTTTCACGTTGTTCAAGCGGAAGCGTACGACCTTGTGGAATGCATCTAAAAATGAGATTTCAAGTTTTGTGTCAGTCATGGGTTATTCTCCTCCTTAAGATGTGGGTTAGACTAAATCGTATTCACGGACGATGCCGAGGTCTGCTCCCTCTTGAATGACGAGATCAATCAAGAGACGACCGAACGCATCAATCGTATCTGCCGTCAGGTCGGCACGAATCGGACCGAACCGTTGTGCTTTTTTTGTCGGTTTCGCTGTTTGTACGTCATGATGCGTCGTCAAAACGAACGTTGCTTTCTTCTCTGTTAAGACAGCCATGGGGGATGGCTCCTTTCAATAGGGGATTAGGTTTCTGATGCGGTCGAGGTATCCATTCGTTCGAGCAGCTGGATCATACGATCGAGCTTCGTCTCAATCCGATGAAGCAAATAGAGTGAGACAACGATAGGGAACCCCAAATTTGAGATGAGTTCGGGCCAACTCATGTGACCACCTGCTCATCGTGCCGAGGATTGGCAGCGGGACGAGTGAGGTTTTTCATAAGTCCTCCCTGTTAATACACTAGAAATTCTTGGGCCACGACGTAGTTGGCGAATTCCACATCAATCAGTGCCTTGATCAAGTCACCAAACTGTTTCATCCGTGCCTCATCCATCCGACTTCCAAGCGGTCCATAGCGGACGAGTTGCTTTTTCTCTTTGCCGTCGAGTTGTCGCCGGGTGTCCAAATAAAGCATCGTCGCCGTTTCTCGATATGCTGCCATCTGTCTCACCTCCTTTGTCCTTATTAACCGCTTACAAAGTCGAAGTGCTCATTCTATTTTTCTATAACAATAAGTGACGATAGTCCTAAACTATCTGAATATTTATTCATTTTTCAATTTCTGTCTACTTTTCTTGAGTTTTCATATTAAGTAGGGTATCTTAATCTTCGGCAGACAGCATTCAAAAATACGTCAAAAGTACCATGATTTATTCCCCACATTTGAAAAAACTGTAAGTTAAATTCTTGTAAATGGGGTACGATACGTAGGAGGGCATTTTTTTGAATTTCACTAGTCAGTCTTGAAGAAGGAGACATACACGATGAACAGCCTAGACCTCGCAAGCTTTGCCTCAATTCCTTCCGCTCAACACGACTTCGACCAAGCCGACCTGACGTTTTCAGCGACCGAATGGGATACATACCGACCGGAACAGGGAAAACTAATTTCGTATAAAGAGCAGCATCTAATGGTCTATCCGCTCAAAGAATTGAGTCGCGCCTTTAGCGTGGCCGGCATCCCACGCAGCCAACAGCAATTGATCAAATGGGAAACAGATGGCGTCTTGCCACCGACCCCATTTACGTTCGGCCGGAAGCGATTCTATACGGAAAATCAGATTCGTACCATTGTCGACATCGCACTGGAATGCGGATTGCGTCCACGAACACATGTGAAGAAAACAAACTTCTCTGAATTGGCGCATCATGAACTAACGTACATACTCAAACTTGAACTTCATGCCTAGGAAACTCCTCTCGTCTGAGTAGGCAAAAAAAAAAATCATTCGTCATGATGTTCGTGACGAATGATTTTTTTGTTACAACTTCTCAATGACTGGACGAGGAAGCTCTTCCCGTTTCACTTCGTCGTACGAGGTCACGGTATCTTCATCTTTGACATAAAGACGTAAGAACGCCCCCTCCCGAAGTTCTTTCCCGGCGGTAAAGGTGACTTCTTTCTGGTCACCTTCCTCCGTGAATGCGGATTGTGTATAAATGTAACGCTTCATCACATCGCCGTTCTCGAGCGTCGTCTCCTCCACATCCATCGCCCCTCCGATTTCAACGAAAAGGGTGTCCTTCCCAATTCGATTCCAATCCACCTGAGTGACTCCGACCACTATTAAAATCGAAACAATTGCAATTCCAATCCATTTTTTCATATTTTTCTCTCCTTATCGAATCGCCGTCATGAAGCGGCGAACTGTGATGCCATAATAGACCGCATAAATGGTCGTATAGACGCCCATCCACACGAGAACCGGTATCGTGAAATTCATGCTCAACAAGTTTGAAAACGCGATGAGCGCCACGGTCGCATGAAGAATCCCGAGCGCGTACGGGGCGAGAAATACGACGATGATCTGTTGGCGCACCGTCCGGCGCACGTCCCGATCGGATATCCCGATTTTCTGTAATATCGCATACTTCGCCCGGTCATCCTCTGCCTCCGTCATCGTCTTGAAGTAAATGACGCTACCTGTTGCAACGAGAAAGACGAGCCCAAGGAATGTCCCGACAAAGAGGAGCGCCCCGTTCATTGCCATCGTCTCGGCGTACACGTCCGGTGCACTCGAGAACGATTCAAGCCCGAGTCCCGCTAGACGCTCAGACTGTTCGCGCTGATCTTTGAACGACTCCGTGAGGGCAACGTGATACGTCTCGCTCGGCTCCGTCATCGTTTTGAACATGTCGTCGGCGACGACGAGGAACGATCCGCCGAACGTCATCACGTTGAGCGGTGATTCTTCAAGACGCGTCGACACGTCAACCGTCTGTCCTGACAGTTCGACCGATTCAAGATTCTCCGAGTAACGTTCGTCATAGAACGGGTCGACCCATACGACCTCATCCTGTCTGAACAGTGCCGGCTCTGCCACGCCGAGACCTTGCAGAAGATGGCGATATGTCGATTCATCGATGACCGCGAGCTCACGCTCTCCGTATTGCGCTTCCGTCCGAATCGTCTTTTGTTCGACACTTGATTCGAACGTCGCTCCGTTCACCTCGACCGCATCCCCTTTCCAGGCATACGTGTATGGTGTATAAGAGGCGACATTCTCTTCCGCGTAGTAGTAGACGCTAAAGATGGCACCTCCTGCCGTGATTGCTGTCGCGCTGATGATGCTGATCAACGTGAGCGTCTTCGCGTTCCCGCGAATGCGATAGAGGAGCTGTGATGTCGTCAACAAATTGAGTCGTTTCCACGACCAGCGCTCGTTCCCTTTCAACCATGTCAATGCGAAAATCAAGACACTGTGAAAGAGAAGCGCAGACCCGATGACACTCAATCCGATAATGAGAAGCGGCATCGCGAGTCCGAGCATTCGCCATAGCGATGACGTCATCAAATCTTGGAGCGCGAGCCAGTACGCCGCTCCAATTGTGAGCACACCTGTGAGTGCGACCCATCCTTTCGCCGTCGGAACTCCTTCCCCACTCTTATCCGCATGGAACAAGTCAATCAACTTGAAGCGATAGATGACGCGGTACCCTTGGAATGATGTGAAAAGGAAAATAGCAAGAAAGACAAGGAACGTCTCGATGAATGCCGACGCAGAGAAAGCGAATCCGATGTTCAAGTCACTGTCCATCAATCGCATCAACAGTTGCAAAAGCGCATTCGACCCGAACAGGCCGAGCACGATTCCAACGACCAAGGACACCGCTCCAATGACAATATTCTCAAACAAGAGCAAGAGTCCAATCTGTTTCTTTCGGACCCCGAGTAATGAGTAGAGCCCGACCTCTCGCTTACGTCCTCTCAAAAAGAAGGCGTTCGAGTAGGCGATAAACAAAGCGACGAACAACATGAGGATGAACGTCGACGTGCTCATCAACCCGCTGATCTTTTGCGATGTTTCCGCAAGCGCACTGATTTCATGACTGTGCTTGAGTGTCGCGAACGTGAAGTAGATGACGATGGAAAAGATGGTCGTCCCGACATAGAGTGCGTATCGCGACAGATTCCGTACGACGTTTTTCTTAGCGAGCTCAAATAGCGTCATCGACCGCACCGCCTTTCGCGAGCTCCTCGAGGATTGATTGGTAGAATGCGTCTCGTGAGGCGTTGCCGCGAATGAGCTCTTTCTTCAACTGTCCGTCTTGAATATAGAGGACTCGGCGGCAAAAACTTGCGGCGAAGGCGTCATGCGTCACCATCATGATGGTCGTCTCCGCTTCATTCAACCGAGCGAGGGTATCTAAGAGATCGGTCGCCGACTTCGAGTCGAGCGCACCAGTCGGCTCATCGGCAAAGATGAGTTTCGGGTCCGAGATGAGCGCCCGACAAACAGCCGTCCGTTGTTTCTGTCCGCCTGAGATTTGATACGGGTACTGCTCGAGGATCCCTTCGAGTCCGAATCGTTTCGCTAACCGTTCGACCTTTGCACGTGTCTCATGAACCGGCGTCTTCGAGACGGCGAGCGGGAGCAACATGTTTTCCCGGACCGTCAATGAATCGAGCAAGTTATAGTCCTGAAAGATGAATCCAAGATGGTCACGTCGGAAATCGGCAAGAGCCTCCTCATTCATCGCCGCAATGTCATCGCCTTCGACTAAAATCTCACCCGACGTCGGTGTATCGATTGTCGCGAGGACGTTGAGCAACGTCGATTTCCCAGCCCCGGACGGCCCCATGATTCCAACGAACTCGCCATGTTCAATGGTGAAGGAGACGTCATCGAGCGCTCGAAACGTCGCGTCCCCTTTCCCGTATGTCTTTTGAATCGCTTTTACTTGTAATAATGTTTCCATGTTCAGCACCTCTTTCTGTCCCTTACATTACGCCCTCTGTCTTAACTCCAACTCACGCGTACCTTACAAAATCCTTACGTGATATGCTTAGAAAGAGGTGATGACGATGGAACAGCCACGGATTCTCATCGTGGATGATGAACAAGATTTATGTATATTGATTCAACGCGCGCTTGAAAAAGAAGGATTTCATGAGATTCGGACCGCTCACACATTGAAAGACGGATTTGATGTCTTCGAGACGTTCCGCCCTCACTTGGCGATCTTAGACGTTATGTTACCGGACGGTGAAGGCTATCAGCTCTGCCAACAGATGCGAGCGCAGTCCAACATCCCGATCCTCTTTCTCTCTGCCAAATCGGAAGAGGTCGATAAACTGCTCGGTCTCGCCATCGGTGGAGATGACTACATCACGAAGCCGTTCAGTCCAAAAGAAGTGGCATTCCGTGTAAAGGCTCAGCTCCGACGGGTTTCAATGATGGAAGCACCAATGCCTGAGACGACGACCGTCGGCCCCTTTCAAATGAATGAAGACGAGACAGAAGTGTATGTGAACGGGGAACGATTGGAGTTGACGGCTAAAGAAGTCGGTCTTCTCGCCTGCTTTTTACGCAACCCGAACCGGATTCTCAGCAAGGAGACGCTCTTCACGCAAGTGTGGGGTGAGTCATTCTTCGGATCCGACAACACGGTCATGGTACACATCCGACGTCTCCGTGAAAAAGTCGAACCGAATCCATCTGATCCGACATATATCAAGACGGTCAAGGGACTTGGCTATCGGCTGACGGTATAAGGAGCGATCATGATGAAATGGAAACTGACCGGTCGCTATTTGTTGTCGATTCTCCTTATTGTCGCGCTCGTCGTCTTCTTGAACATTACAATCTTATTCGGCCTCCTTATCAATGATCGAACGGGACTTGATGATGTCGAGAGCAACGCCGGGGAGACCTTCACCCGAAACTTCAGCACCTATGTATCGCTTGAGGACGGTGAACCCGTTGTGTCAGAAGCCGGGCGGGAAGCTCTTCGCCAAACGGGTGCATTCGTCCGCTTTTTAGATGAGACGGGACGTGTCGTCAGCGAGGTCGATGCCCCGAGTGGATTACCAGACGCCTATTCTCCAATCGAATTGATTCAAATGTATAAATATATGGATGATGACCTCCGACTCTACTTCATCGGGGAGTATGAATCGTACAGTTATCTCATCGGTGTGCCGGAGGCAAATGAGCGTCGGGTGCTCTTTATGTTAGACGAACAGGCAGTCCTTTCGTATATCACGAAGGCGTTCTTCTGGATTCTAGTTGTCGATTTACTTGTCGCCGCCTTGATCGGTTTATTGTTCAGTTCACGATTGACGCGCCCTGTATATCGCTTGACCGAACGGATTCAACAGCTGAAGCAACGTGATTTTTCGACTACCGAACCGAAGCAGTCAGGGATTTACCGTCCTGTTTTCTATGATTTGAATGCCGTCTCACAGACACTTAAAACGTATGAACGTCAGCGCGAAGAACTCGAAGAACGTCGAAAAGAGTGGATGAGCAACGTATCGCACGACCTGAAGACCCCGCTCGCCTCCATCCAAGGCTACGCCGAACTACTTGATGATGATTCGTTAGATGACACCGAGCACAGACAATACGTACATGTGATTGAACGACAGGCTAAGTATATGAAGGAACTGCTCGACGATTTCAATTTGACGATGCGTCTGCAACACGGCGATTTCCCACTTACGCTCGAAGAGACAAACCTCGAGCCGTTCGTTCGTGAGCTCGTCATCGACGTGTTGAACGATTCTCGCTTTGGGGAGCGTCACATCGAGTTTGAGGCTACTCAAGCAGCGACCGTCTCGCTCGATCGTCACTTTATGAAGCGAGCCTTGCTCAACTTCTTGTATAATGCTCTTCTCCATAATGACGATTCGGTGCACGTGACGGTCCACATCGAGGGTGACGTCGTGACGATTGGAGATGATGGAAATGGGATTGCAGAATCCGAATTGCCCTATATCTTTGAACGCTATTACCGAGGCACGAATACAGACGACGCACGCGGGAGTGGTCTCGGCATGGCCATCTCACGGGACATCATCGAAGCCCACGGCGGGAAAATAGAAGTCGACAGTGCACCGGGACACGGCACCACAATTCGAATCACATTCATGACATAGCAAAAGGGACGCTCAGGCGTCCCTTTTCTGTGTCGTATAGTCAACAATCCATTCTTCAAGTTCTTCAAGCGGTAACGGTCTAGAGAAATAATATCCTTGCATCTCGTCACAGCCGAGTTCGCGTAACGCGTTCCACTGCTCAGGCGTCTCGACGCCTTCGCACACCGTCTTCAAGTTCAAGCCACGTGCCAGATCGACAATCGATTCGACGATGACGTTGCCGGTCGGGTCATTCTCAGTCACTTGAATGAACTGGCGATCGATTTTGATCTCATGAATCGGATAGTGCTTCAAGTAGACGAACGCCGAGAACCCTGTCCCGAAGTCGTCAATCGAGATGGAAAAACCTTCTTCTCGGAATGCAACAAAACGATCGATGACGTGCTTCTGGTTCTCCATCCCGACGCTTTCCGTGATTTCTAAGGTCAAATAACTCGTACTGACCCCTTCTTCCCGTGCGATTTGGGCAAACTTTTCGACGACCCCTTCGGATAAGAAGTGACGCGCCGATAAATTGAGGGCGAGTTCATACCGGTCTCCCCGTTCATGCCAACGTTTGAGTTGGCGACAAGCCGTCACGAACGCCCATTCCTCTAAGTCGATGATGACACCCGTTGATTCGGCAAGCGGAATGAAGTCGAGCGGCGGCACGAGACCTCGCTCTGGGTGATTCCAGCGCATCAACCCTTCAAACCCTTTCAGTTTACCTGAGGAAGCATTCACTTTCGGTTGGAAATACAGTTCAAACTGACCTGATATCACACCAGTACGTAAATTCATCTCTAACAAAAGTCTCTCAGATGCTTCTTGCGCCATGGCCTCTTCAAAAAACTTGATGACCCCACGTTTCTCATCTGATTGACCTGCAACGACACGTGTTGTATGAATCATATCCAAAGTAGATCGACTTTCATGTTCAATGGAGATGAATGCGCTCGTCGTCAGTACAACGTCTAATTCATTGACTCGATATGGCGCACGCGTCACTTGCTCGCATAAATGTTCTGCAAACGAACGTATTTTCCTCCGCTCCCCGTAAGGTACCCAAATGACAAATCCCGATTGCGAGGTACGTGCCATCCTAGATTCGTCGATTACTGCTCGTAGTCGTTTCGCCATTTCTTTCACGATCAAATTCGATGTTTCGGTTCCAATCGCATCCTCAATAGACCGAAAATCGTCTGCTCGAATATATAAAACAGCTCCTAAAAACCCTCTCGCTTGTTGACGTAATTGATCGACTTCCTCGACAAATGCATATTTGTTCATCAAACCTGTCAGTTCGTCCGTGTAGGCTAACTGATGAATCCGTTCATCCACAAGCTGCCGGTCAAGCCGGAAGTACAGGATGGCAATAAAATCCGCAAGTGTACTCACAATCAATTCCTCAAGATAGTTCCACTCCCGAGGCAGAAACGTCTCGCAACAAATCACACCTGTGGCACGATTGTTTGCATAAATCGGAGCGTCTAGCATGGAGTACACACGCTTTCCTTCTACAAAGTACTCTTTGTACAAGTCCTTCACCCATGGATGACTGCGAACATCCTCAAACGAAAGGATTCGCTCTGTTTGAAGCGCATCAAAATAGTCAGGCGCGAGTTCACGATGGACCGTCAACTTCGGATGATGTGTCCCTGATTCGTGAGAATAAGCGACTTGACATGAAATAGATCGATGCGATGTATCAAAATGCCAGATCGAGACTGTATCGACTGCCAACATATCGGCGACAATCTCACACATATACAGAATTGCCTCCTGCACCGTTTCTTCCGTTACAATCGGCATCCGTACGAGCGCGAACAGTTTCTCTTGATGCTTACGATATACTCGGTTTGAAAAGTTGTTCTCGATCATCAGTCTGCTACCTCACCCATTTAAATTTGACCTAATGATAGCATGAATCATCCGATACAGCGTTTTCCAAAATTCAACAGAGAGTCAATGCTTGCTTCGTTTTTATATAAACAAAATTTGAATTTATTCCCATTTATAAATTATTGACCTCCTTTTTAAGAAAGTGGTGTGAATTGACCCTTTGTCCCATTGATTGTCCTTTTCCTCTCACCGTACAATGAACTTGTATTGTTTCACTTGTTGAATTGTTTCGTTCTCACTCTTTGAAAGGATGTGACGCTATGAATCCAAAGTCTGGTCTCACCTATTCATTCGCGGCACTTGCAGCGGTCAGCGTGCTTGCCCACGCAGACGAAGCTGCAGCGGCGAGCACACATACGGTGCGTTCGGGTGATACGTTATGGTCGATCAGTCGGTCCTATGATGTGTCCGTTGCGACGATTAAATCGTTGAACGGTCTATCTTCCGATAGCATTCGCATCGGTCAAAAACTAAAGCTCACAGGCAGTCCCTCTGCTGCGACAGGTGGTTCCTCGTTAACCACGGCGAGTACGAACCGCGTCACGACGACACACGCATTGAACATGCGCGTCGCGGGCGGAACATGGCATCGCGTCCTCTTGACGATTCCAAAAGGTACGACGCTCACGTCGATTCAATCAAACGGTTCATGGACAAAAGTCAGTTACGGCGGACAGACCGGATGGGTGCATAACGACTATTTGCAAAAGGCATCTATGTCTAGCAGTACCGACAAACCAACAACGGTCACACCGAGCTCGGCTACAGCTCAAACGAAAGCCAACTTGAATCTGCGTTCGTCGAAGTCTACGAAGACGACCGTATTGCTCACGATTCCAAAAGGCAAGACCGTGACCGTCTTATCTGTCGAAGGGTCATGGTCGAAAGTGAAGTACGGGTCGAAAACAGGATATGTCGCCAATACATATTTAACGACATCAGGAGCGGCGACACCGACAACACCGAGTACAGGACAATCGATCAATCAACAATTCACTACGACGGCAAACTTGAACGTTCGACAAGGTGCAGGCGTCGGTTATCCGCTCGTCACGACCATCCCGAACGGAACCGTCGTCAAAGCGACGAAACAGTCGGGCAGCTGGTACTATGTCACGTATAATGGGAAGTCCGGATACGTGAGCGCCGGTTACTTGAAGCAGACGTCCACGACACCGAGCAACCCGGCTCCGAACGAAGGCGATGCCGGTGCTGGTAATGCGGCTGTCGATTATATCGTCAACACACCGTCCTTGAACGTACGTTCGAGCGCATCGACGAGCGCGACCATCATCGGGAGTGTCAAAGCAGGACAGACGTTGCGCGTCGTCCAGTCGTCAAAAGGCTGGCTTCAAATCTATTACGGGAATACGGTAGGATTTGTCGCCTCGGCTTATGTGAAAACTGTCCCGAAAGGTTCGGCAGACGGCCCGTCTTGGGTTGAAGGTTCTTATGATTCGAATTCATATTATACGTACTATCCGACATCGATTCGGTCACAGGCGAACGAGTCGAGTAGCACGGTCGGCTCGACACTTCGGGGAGAACTCTTGAACGTGATCGGAGAGACATCGACCCACTATCGTCTCGCATCAGGATTCGTCGCAAAATCAGCCGTCACTGAAATCAAAGGGCAAAGTGCCCAAGCTACTAGGCTTTCGACCATCGATGTGGCAAAACGCTTCGTCGGCACACCGTACGTATGGGCATCATCAAGCCCGGCAAATGGTGGATTCGATTGCTCAGGACTCATCTATTATGTATTCAATCAATCCGGCGTCAGCATCCCACGGACAAACGTGGCTAATTATTGGGGTGGTGCTTATTTCGGACCACAATTACCCAAGTCATTCGTCCCGCAGGCCGGTGACCTCGTCTTCTTCGAAAACACATATACCGCTGGGCCATCGCACATGGGTATCATGATCAATTCCGATACGTTCATCCATGCCGGTTCATCCGGATTAGGATACAACCAAATCAGTAAAGAACCGTATTGGCAGTCACGCTTAATCGGTTATAAACGACCGTGACTTTCGTCACGCTAAAAAACCCGACAAAAGTCGGGTTTTTCTTTCGTTTTGCAGGATTTTTATCGCCTGACCCGAATTCGGAAGTATGATGAAGGAAAAAAGGAGGTGCCGGATGGGCCAACCCCGTTTTGCAAAAATTCCATACCGTACCTACACGATGGTGCTCGCGATTGCTTGTCTCATCGGTGTCCTGTTGTTTGGACTTGGCACGAGTTTTTATTGGCATGAAAAACAAGAAGCCATCGACCAGACGATTACGAATTTGAATCAAGCGGCAGACCTAGCTGGTGTCGAAGCATACGTGTCTCTGTTCGAGGCGGCGACCCGGTATGAGGAGCAGTCGAATCAGACGACATCCTTCCTCTCCACACCGTACAAAGAACGGGCACTCCAATACAATGAGCGTTTATTGAACGACTTTGAGGACGGTGTGAACGAACGGGAACGGGAGACACTCCAGACGTTTTCAAATGAGTTGAATCAAATTCTCGAGGCAGAACAGTTCGAAGCGGTCCCAACGGATGTCATCAGTTCCATCAATCGACGATGGCTATATCAAGCACTCGAGCAAACGAATCAATCGAATGCGGCATACGAACTGACTGATGCCATCATGCGAATGCAATCGATTCTTATGCGGAATCGCGAAGCCTTCTTCCGTAACCCGATTGATGCGGATCAACTCACAAACACCGTGGACATGATTGTCGGCGAAGCGACACTTGTTCAAACCATCATCGAATCGAATGAGACACTGCAATCGAAAGCGGTCATCGACGTAGCAGAAAGCGGGCAGTCCTTTGCGAATATGGCGAATCGCGAGGTGTCTCTAGAAGCTCGTTACGTCAATTCAACGAATGTCTACGAGGACGCCTATGGTGCCCTTCGTTCCATCCGTTCGAGTTCTGAGACGATGCTTCAAGAAGAAAGTAAGCATTATCAAGTCTTAGCCACCACTTCATTCGTGGTGACGTTGCTCTTATCTCTCGGACTCTTATTCCTGCTCTACTATACACGCAATCGTTACAATCACGATTTGGCGCATCTCAAGGCACGCGCACTCGCCATCGACCCGAGCCTAGAACCTGTCGAAGCGATGTTTCCGAAAACACATGATTTTCGAGGGATCGAGGACGAGTTACGTGAGATTGCCACGAGTGTCCATTCGACTGTTCATGAACTTGAAAATCGTTCGCAAGATCTCGTGCGCTATCACGAACGTTGGTCGTCCCTCTTCTCTGAAACGGGACTCGCCATCGCACTGATGGATGACTCGTATAATTTAATTGAGCGCAACGAGATGTTCCGGCAGTTTTTCGGTGACCGGAACTTATATGAGATTAATCAATTGTTCACCGAGACGGGTCGCCGCTTGTTCGAGCAAGCGCTCGAAGGTGTGACTGAACATGGGACGAGTGCCCAGTTCATCATTCATCTGAAAGGGGAACATCTCCGTTATCTGAATGTGAAACTGACGCCGCTCAAGCGAGAGGAAAAGTTGACGTATTACCTCATCGTCGAAGATGAGACAGACCGGGTCGAACGGGAACGGAAGGTCGACCGTCTCGTCCGTTTCGACTTGGCGACCAATCTCTATAACGAATACGGTTTTATTCGCAAGTGGGAAAAGCAAGAGATTGACGGTGCATTTGTCCTTATCCGGATTCATGACTATCATCATCTCGTTGATTGGTACGACCCTGCGTATGCTGATCTGCTCATGATTGAGTTTGCGCGAGCCGTCGAGTCCCGTCTTTCGAAATATGCCCAACATCTCTTCGGTCGATACCGAGACGACACGTTTATGCTGTATGTCAAAGGCTTCTCGTACGAGGATGAGCACGAGCTGTTGGAGCTCTTCCCGACAGAAGTGACAATCAACCATAAACGTCAAAATGTGCATATTCAAATCGGGGCAACTGAGACGGAATCGACTTACAACGATTGTCTGTTCAAGGCGATGAAGGCGTTACAGCACGCCAAAGAGACACGTACCCCTTCGGTTTGGTATGACTCGGAAATTTTAGCCCAGATGCAACTCGCCGCACTGATTGAACAAGCGCTTCCGGACGCCATCCGAAAAGGAGAATTGACGGTCGCGTATCAACCGCAAGTCGAATTGAAAACCGGTCGCGTCGTCGGCGCGGAAGTGCTCGCTCGTTGGACACATCCTGACATCGGAGTCATCCCACCGAACGAGTTCATTCGCATCGCGGAACGTTCCGATCAAATCTTATGGCTCTCACATAATATTCTCGATCAGACGATTGCCCAGCTCGTCGCATGGCAAGGAACTTCATTTGAAGACATCTCCTTGTCGTTCAACTTGTCGGCCCATTCGGTCGACCCTTCCATCGTAGCGAAGCTCCGGGATTCGATTGAGGTATACCCGTGGCTACCTGACCGATTGAAGATTGAATTGACGGAGTCCTCGGATATCATGTCGTATGCGAGTGAACTCGAACGATTAGAAGACATCTCCGACCTCGGCTATTGCCTATCAATCGACGACTTCGGGACCGGATACGCCTCATTCGAAGCGATTTGGCACCTACCGATTCAAGAAGTGAAAATTGACCGGATGTATGTGAGTGGAAAGGCGAAAGAAAGTACTTCCTTCTTACGTGCCGTCTCTCGCTTTGCGAACGAGCAACAGCTGACCGCTCTCGCCGAAGGGATTGAGACCGAAAGCGACCTGTCACGCATGCTTCGTGAAGGGGTAGAACTCGGACAGGGCTTCTACTTCTCACCCGCCCTGGACGCAGCCTCATTCGAATCATGGGTCAACAAAAAGGGACACTCGCATTGAGTGTCCCTTTTTTCAGCGTGAACGAATGTCCTCATATAACTGTCTCGTTTCTTTAACCGAAGACTGATTGAGATAGATTGTTTTGTCTGACCAATCGAGTCGGATCACCGGCTCGACATCACGGTCGATAAAGAGGAGCACATCCTCCCCTGCTTCCGTCCGAAAATGTCCGGTCAGACGTGTTCCCGTATCTGCTCCGTTCGTTCGACGCGCGATATCCGGCAATGTCGTCCATGTCACGTCTGCCACTTCATCAAACGGGACCTCACGACCATAACTGCCTTCAATCACGATCGCTTCATCCGTCACGATCACCTCAGTCGGTTGACTGAACCAAAACATGAGCGCCGGCACACCGACGAGTAAGACGACAGAGACAATGATGATCGGAATGAGACGTTTTTTCCCATCTGGTCTCAAGCGCCCCGCTCCATCGTAGATGTTACCGTCATAGCGTTGCATCCGCCAGAGCATCCCGACAATGAATACCATCAGGACGAGAAAGAACGGTTCGAGCGGGACGTTCCAACCAGACAGTTCGATAAGTGCAATGATGAGAAAAAGTGCACCAATCCCGTAACACATCCAGGCAATCAGTCGCGCCACTTTTTTGATGTCGACCCGCTCCTGTTTTTCTTTCGACATCGTATTATATCCAGAGATCAAGTGATACCAACCGAGCCTGTCAACCGCGAAGCCTAACCCGATGACGATTCCTGCTGCTAGAATGAGAATCCACATATGCCTCGCCTCCTCTCCTTTCTATACGTCATGATCGCTACAGAAGATTCACGTCTCGCAAAAACAGGACCGCCTATATGAGCGGTCCTGAACAGTTTTAGTTTGAAGTCGGTGTGTTCGACGGACGTTGCATCCGTCCGATTCCTTCGTATGACACATCGCCCGGATCGCGTGCAAACTTCCATGCGTTTCGTGCATCGATCAATCGACGCTGGCGCATGCCGTTGAAAGCATCCGGTGCCAAGTTCACGATCTCATCCCATTCTGTGACGAGAATGGCATAATCGGCTCCCTTCAGCGCCTCTTCGACCGTCGTCGCTTGTGGATAGTCCCACGTCGCAATCGGATCATACCCGATGACGTCCACGTTACGGGCCACCATGTGGTGAGCGAGTAGAATTGATGGGGCATCTCGCATATCGTCCGTTCCTGGTTTGAATGCCAAACCAAGAATAGCTATGCGCATATTCGGTTCAACGTTCAATTTTGAGAGCACGTACTCGATTTGCGTCTCATTCACTTTCGTCGCCGCCCGGATGACACGTAGGTCGATCTCGTTTTCACTCGCGACGTGTAGGAGTGCGTTCATGTCTTTCGGGAAGCACGAACCTCCGTACCCGATGCCCGCGTTCAAGAACGAACGCCCAATTCGCGGATCGAGTCCCATCCCGTCCGCAATCGTCGAAATGTCAGCGCCAGCTTGATCGGCTAGACGCGACAAGTCGTTCATGAAGCTGATTTTCGTGGCCAAAAAGGCGTTCGAGGCGTATTTGATGAGTTCTGCATTGATCGGTGTCGTACAGATGAGCGGAACGCCAAGGCGTCCGTAGATTCCTGCCAACTCTTCTGCGACTTCGAGGTTTACACACCCGATGACGACACGGTGTGGTTTCATGACATCTGCGAGCGCGCGTCCTTCTTGTAAAAATTCCGGTACGATCGCAAACGTATGAGAGGGATACATGATGTTCAGTAAGTCTGTCGTGCCGGGCGGGACCGAGCTACGAATGACGATTTTATGCTTCGTGTTTAGTTCCGACAAGACTGCTTCGATATAAGATAAGTCACAGCTTCCATCCGACTTGCTCGGTGTCCCGACCGCAAGAATCAAATAGTCGACCTGCTCCGTATCCGCGATTCGGCTTGTCAGGGTGATCTGGTCGGCGTGCTCTTGCAACACCTCTGCCATGCCTGGTTCATGGAATGGCGGGTGTCCACTCATGAGAAGACGTAGCTTCTCTTCGTCCGCTTCAACCCCGATGACGTGATGACCGGCTTTTGCCAAACCACAAAGTGTAGCCAATCCAACGTATCCTAAACCAATAATTCCAAATTTCACATCAGTTCCTCCTTCAATCATCTTTTATAAGCGTACCGAAACACGCCGAAGAAGTGAAGCTTCTAACACTCTCTCGATGTTCTTTGCTATAATGAGTCAAAATGATGGGTGAAAGGACAAACCGCATGGGCTTAATCGCTTTCTTCTTAGTGACATTGTTCGTTTATTTTTGGCTTCCGGTCCGGGGGGGACTGAAAACCTTTTTGCTAGTCTTGATTATGGTGAGCGGATGGCTCTCCATTTTTGAACTCGTCTCGATTCTCGAAGCCCGTCCATGGGTCATCGCGCCAATTCTGATCATCGTTGGATCGGTGATTTGGAAAGTACAACGCGACCGGAAACAAGAGCTCAAGAAAAGTGTTTGACCTCGGTCAGGCGCTTTTTCTTTTTGTCGTATTCGATAAAGCTTATCAGATTCCTGCATTCATCAAAAAATCCTCGTACGATGGACGAGGATCAGCTTCGGTTTGTATTTAACTTTCTTATTCTAAAATACGAGAGAGATGCGTTTCATAATATACTCTCCATGACGAGCACATCATCGATTCGGTCGAGCTCGCTGAAGCCGTGTCGCATGTAGAAGGCAATCGCCCGTTCGTTCGTTGCCTCGACGTGCAAGTGAATCTTTCGTTTGTTCGTCTGGATCGCTTCTTCGCATAATGCTTCCAGTAAGGCGTGCCCACTACCGGACGGCGCTTCCGGCAACACGCAAATATGGCTGATGAAGACGATGTCCGTATCCATGTAAGCTGCGATTAGCCCGACGAGACGCCCGTCGTTCCAGATTTCATACGACGTCGCCCGTTCGTGCAGCTTCAAAGCGTATGGCTCTAACTCTACCCGCTCCGACAGCTTGGTCGGGAACAGATGATCACACGCTTCAAGATGCGCCACATAATCAGAAACCGTCCCTTGGTCGCGAGTCATCATACATCCTCCAAAATCGCGACACCAAACCCATGTCGCCCAA
The DNA here is from genome assembly GCF_018617255.1 of Exiguobacterium sp. s43. Lineage (GTDB taxonomy): Bacteria > Bacillota > Bacilli > Exiguobacteriales > Exiguobacteriaceae > Exiguobacterium > Exiguobacterium profundum. The sequence continues at coordinate 391,491 of NZ_JACSJT010000001.1, read as the reverse complement.
ACTCGTTCCCGTTATAAAGGAGGTAGTGCCGACCGTCCCACTCGAAGACGTGCGGGTAACATTCCATGTCCGCATCCCATCCGTCGGAACTTCGTTCGAATCCGAGTGCCGAATCATCACGCGTCCAGTCCAACAGATTTTCCGAATAGGCGTAACCTAATCGATATCCGCGTAACGGGTCGGTCCGAAAGCCAAAGGTGTCTCGAAAACAAAAAATCATATGGTAGCGTCCGTCCGCTTCGAACACGGTCGGAAGCGCCTGACTCTCGTCCGCGATTGTATCCGAAACGATTCTTCCGTGACGCTTGAACGTCTGTCCATCTTCTGACGTGGCGAGCGCAATCTTATAGGTCCTTTCCTGGACGCCATCCGGACCCTCTTTCCATGTCGTCCCGTAAATGTAATACATATAGTATTGTTCCCGTGTGACCACAAAGGGGTCGCCGACGAGAAACGGTTCCTCGATGCTCGCCGATAATATCGGTCCGTCGCCGAGCCGTTCGAACGTCTCTCCCTCGTTCCGACTGACAGTGAGACCAATCCCCGTTTCGACCGACACAGAGTCTCGACGGCTCCAGCCACTCGTATAGCCATAAAGCCCATCACGCGTCCGCGTGACGTGGAATGGGAAGATCCCGTGTTCGTCGAATGTCCCCCGTTTTCCAAGTGGGATGATCTCATCTGTGGACACGTCGATGACGTTGAAATCACGTGTCATGTCCACATATCGGACGTGGCTCTTGAACATGTCACCGTCCGGTTCACGGGTCGAGAAATAGATGCGCACAAAATCTCCGAAGACGAGCGCCTGAGGGGACTGGGCGAACGAGGAGTACTTCCCGAAAAATCCGTACGGCGCCGGGTCGAAGATGTGTCCGAGTTTCTTCCACTTCATCTCGCTCCCTCCTTGCGCTCCGCGATGCCGAATCCTTCTCGTCCGACTTCATTCCCCAAATAGAGTAAATACCGTTTCCCGTTCAATGTGAACGTATGGGGGTAAGCGACCATCTCGTCATCGAATCCTGATTCGTTCCGCGAGAACTTCATCACGTCATCGTCACGCGTCCAATGGAGGAAATCCGGAGAAGAGGCATATCCGATTCGATAAGTCCGCTCTGGATTCTTCCGATAATCGGTCGCGTCCCGGTAACAGAAAAACATATGATAGCGCCCATCCTCATAAAAGACGTCTGGACTAGCCTGCGCTTCATTGGGAAGTACGCTTTCGATCAAATCGCGTCCCGCCTTCACCCAAGTGACCCCGTCCTTCGACGTGGCCAGCCGAATCTTATACACCGGTTCAGGACGTTCGCCATCCATGACCCACTCTCGTCCGGCGATATAGAACAAGACCCACGTGTCATGGAAACGCCGAATCTTCGGACCGCTCAAGATGAACGGTTCATCGAGTGTATACGATAGGATCGGTCCTGGACCGACACGCTCAAACGAACGTCCGCCGTCTCGACTGATGGCTTTTCCGATATTCACATTAAACGGAACGGACACCGTACGCGTCCAGCCCCCATAATAGGCGTGCACCTCATCCCCAACCTCAATCGCTGAGAACGGATAGACACCAAACTCGTCGAACGTCCCACGTGCACCGAGCTCCAGTATCGGTCGTTCACTCACTCGAAGAATCGAGAAATCCTCTTTTGCGACATCCACATACCCGCTGTGACTGACGTATCGTCCATCGATCGGTTTCGGTCGACAACTGAAGTAGATTCGTAAATAGGTATCGCGTTCCAACACACAAGGTCCTTGTGCGAACGCATCCATCCAGTCGAGTGATGCGTCTCGTTGAGGGCTGAAGAAAAGACGTCGATTGGTCCATTCAAATGATGTATTCAACGTGTTCGTCCCCTTTCCCCTAATTGTTGCGGCATCTATCTCGCCCCATTAGACGAGCGTATAGGCATCGAGTAGTTCACGCATTTTCGTCTTCGAATTGAACATCAAGACATCGATGATGGACAAGTTGGGCGTGAACGGATGACCAAATTGAGCATATTCCACAGCATTCATTTGGATAAAATCAAGCGGCACTCCGGATTCCGCGAAACGCTGTTTGTCATAAAGTTCCTGTCCTCCAATCGCATTGATGTAATGCGATGTACGCAAATGATGACAAATCTCGAGTACCAATTGTTCACACTTCAGCGACTTGTCGTAGTCGAGCGAAGAGGCGACCAATAACTCCGTATCCATCTCGAGATAGTCACGCACTTCCGTCAATAACGTTTCTAGATAAGTGGCGACATTGCGTTCCTCATTTTGAATGATTCGTTCAACCATCGGCATGACGTCGGCATAACTTGGTGCGCGTTGATACGCATGGTGCAATAAGCGCAGTTGATAAGTCTCATGAACTGGATCGAGAATCCGCTCATGCTCACGGATCGTACGATGTTGTGTCATATGATCGATTTTCAGATGGATCGGTTTGATGTGTCCCTCGACCAAAATACGGTTTCGATGAATCCATCCTCGTTTCGCAAATTGCACATGGTCCAAAATAACGAACTGGTCCACCGCGTTCATCAATTGAATATAGCCGAGGTATGGGAAGTAGTACGGCTGCATGATTCCTAATTTCATTTGAGCCGCCTCCTTTAACCGAGCTGGAGCGAGCGCATGCGAATCAACCACTCCATCAAGATTGGATGTCGCACCATCAAGTAGGGACGTAGCCGCTCTCTACCGACAAATCGCTCCACATATTGATCATACCGAGGTGACTTCAGCGCTTGAAAATCTCGTCGAAGTCGATGCAACCCGACCTCGAACGATAAGCGAGAGATTTCGATTTCTTGATGAAATCTGCCATTCGTATAGGAATCGAACGCATCCATCATTCGGATGAACGCCTCGATCCGCTCGATGTCGCGCTCCCTGTTTCGTTGACGCCACTTCGTGGTGACCGACCCGGACACACCGAATCGATATACGCTCATCACCTCAGGCATGTAGTAGGCGTAACCTTGGCTTGCGACGTGCAATTTGAGCGCGCCGTCGAAGGCAGGCGTATCGCCGATCCAATCTAACAGATGGTCTGTCAGTCCATTTCGGTACAGCATGGACATCGTTGGAATGAAGCCGAGTAGCTGTAACTCCCCGGCATGATAGGTCCGCGGTTCCGTCGAGGCATACTTTCTGTTTTCAGGCATCCACGGGATGACGCGCCATCCGGTATGGAGTGTGTCGTCCGTTTCGACATACGCATCATGAAAACAGAGCGTACAGTCCGGATGGGCTTCCATATAGTCGACTTGTTTCTGCAACTTTTGCGGGTCGGTCCAGTAGTCATCCCCGTCACAAAGCGCGATGTACTTGCCACGCGCCCTCTCTTCGTTCAACAGATTCACCAACACACCTTGAGAATATTGGTTTTCCGTTTGATAGATGACCCGAATGAGGTTTGGGTGCTGTTCTTCATATTTACGTACGATGTCTGCCGTCCGATCCGTTGAGGCATCCTCATGAATGAGGATTTCAAATTCAAAATCTGTTTCCTGCATCAAAAATCCTTCAATCGTTTTGGCGATGTACGGTTCGTGGTTATATGTGATGCAGTCGATGCTGACCATCACCATGTCGATCCCCCCTTCCCCGGGATGATAGAACGGTGCAAATTCAGGAAGAATACATGTCTTGATAATAGGTTTTGTACGCTCCCGAGACAATGCGCTCAACCCATTCCGGATGTGACCGATACCATTCAATCGTCTCTTTGATTCCTTGTTCAAAACGATAGCGCGGCATCCACCCTAATTCGTCTTTCATTTTCGTCGCGTCAATGGCATAACGACGGTCATGACCAGGGCGATCCGTCACGAATTGGATGCGATCATCGGGTAAGTCAAACGCCTGTAAAATCGTTCGGACGAGCTCGAGGTTCGTCTTCTCGTTATGTCCGCCGATGTTATAGACTTCCCCGACCTGTCCCTGCTGCCGAACGAGATCAATCGCTTCACAGTGATCTTGTACATGTAACCAATCTCGGATATGTCCTCCGTCCCCATATACTGGGAGTAGTTGATCAGTCATACAATGGTGCACCATGAGCGGAATCAGTTTCTCGGGGAATTGATACGGACCATAATTGTTGCTGCAACGGGTGATCTTAATCGGTAATCCGTAAGTCTCATGATAGGAACGAACGAGCAAATCGGACCCGGCCTTCGAGGCGGAATAGGGGCTGTTCGGGGCGAGGGGTGTCTCTTCAGTAAAGAATCCCGTCTCCCCGAGCGACCCGTATACCTCATCCGTCGAGACATGGACGAAACAGACATTGTCTCGGTATTCTCGACTGTATTTGTCGTCCGGATATCGTTTCCAATGCCGCATGGCCACGTCGAGCAACACTTGTGTACCAAGGATATTCGTCGAGAGGAACAACTCCGGCTCAAGAATACTTCGGTCGACATGCGATTCCGCTGCAAAATGCACGACTTCGTCAATCTCAAAGAGAGAGAACAGTTCATCAATCGCCGGACGGTCGCGGATGTCTACTTTCCGAAACACGTAGAGCGAGTCGTGCTCGAACGCCTGGACATTCTCTAAATTGCCGGCATAGGTCAAAGCGTCGACGTTAAGGATTCGTGACGTTGGATGTTTGTCCCGAAAGTGTTTTATGAAATTTGAACCGATGAACCCGGCTCCGCCAGTCACTAGGATCGTATGCATTGGTCTGTTCTCCTTCCTCTAGAAGCGATATCAAATACTGTCCGTAATCGGTCATCTTGAGCGTTTGACCGATGTCGGCCAATTGCTCTCGTGTGATGAACCCACGACGCCACGCAATCTCCTCCAGACATGCGATGTAATAGCCTTGCCGTTCCTGTACCGTCTGTACGAAAATGGAGGCTTTGATCATCCCCTCAGGCGTCCCGGTATCGAGCCATGCCATCCCGCGACCGAACAAGACGACGTTCAACTCGCCTCGTTCCAAATACATCTGATTGATTGACGTGATCTCAAGCTCACCGCGTGGGGACGGCTTCACTTGTTTCGCGAACTCGACGACCTGATTGTCATAAAAGTAGAGACCCGGTACCGCATAATTGGATTTCGGGACCGCCGGTTTCTCTTCGATGGACAAGACACGACGGTCCGCATCAAACTCGACGACACCGAATGCCCGTGGGTCTTTGACCGGATACCCGAACACCGTCGCGCCTGACTGCCGCTCTTTCGCATCCTGTAAAAAGCGCGTCAAGTTCGGGCCATAGAAGACGTTATCCCCTAAGATGAGGCAAACCGAGTCGTCCCCGATGAACGATTCTCCTAATATGAAAGCATCCGCGAGACCGACCGGACGCTCTTGTACTTGGTACGTAATCGAGATTCCGAGTTGATGCCCGTCACCGAACAGTCGCTCATACCCGGAGATGTCTTTCGGGGTCGAGATCAATAAAACCTCCTTGATGCCGGCGAGCATCAACACCGACATCGGATAATAGATGAGGGGCTTGTCGTAGATCGGCAATAGCTGTTTCGAGACTGCTTTCGTCATCGGGTAGAGACGCGTCCCGTTCCCACCCGCTAGAATGATCCCTTTCATCGTTCATTCCCTCCTTCAAGGATTACGTCACAAATGCGGTCGACCATCTCCATTGTCATGTCCGGATACAGAGGTAACGTGATCACCCGATCCGAGACGTACGTGGCGTTCGGTACGGATGCGTCGAATGCGTAGCAGGAAAAATCGGTCACGAGCGGATAGAAGTACTTCCGGGCGAGAATCCCATGCTGCGCTAAGTATGCCATCATGTCATCGCGTGCCTCTCTCCCTGGCGTGACGAGAACCGGATAGTACGCATAGTTGGACTCGGTTCGTTCATTCCGGAGGTTCAAGCGAAGAAACGAAGCGTCCCTTAAACGGGTGTCGTATCGCTCGACCAGACGTTTCCGCTTTTCAATGTCGGTATCAATCCGTGGGAGGTTGCACCGTCCCATCGCCGCCTGAAACTCATTCATCTTGGCGTTGCCCCCAACCGATTCGACGGATTCTGGTCCGGTGATCCCAAAGTTGACGGCTTGATGAATCGCCTCGATGTAACGGGTATCCCGGAACGTGAGCACCCCACCTTCAATCGTATGAAACACTTTCGTCGCATGAAAGCTGAACATCGTCATATCGCCGAACGTCGAGACATCGCGCCCGTCGTGCCGGACACCGAACGCGTGCGCCGCATCGTAGAGGACGTGGAGCCCATGGTGTTTCGCGACTTGTTCAATCGCCTCCACGTCACATACGTTCCCATACACATGAACGGGGAGGATGGCCGTCGTCCGTTCCGTGATCAGCGCCTCGATTTTGTCGACGTCAATCGTATAGTCGACGGGGTTGATGTCACAGAAGACAGGGGTGATTTGTTTTCGGATGAGCGCATGCGTCGTCGAGGCGAACGTGAACGGCGTCGTGATGACCTCACCCGTCAATCCGAGCACGTCAATCGCCGTTTCGAGGGCCAGATGACCGTTCGTCAATAAAGAGACGTGCGGGACGTGGAGACGCTGCTCTAACTCTTCTTCTAATGCCCGCACATGCTCGCCACGGTTGCTCAAGTGACGCGATTCCCAAAGGGGACGAATCATCTCGACATACGTATCAAAATCCGGCATACTCGGTCGCGTGACGGGAATGACGGCATCTGCTTCTACATTTGAACCATTCATGGTGAGATCACCCCTTTCCTTTCGCTTAAGCGAATGCTCGGTTTCGTACTTTGATCAGCCACTCCGTTAAATGCGGCTGCTTGATCATCAGGTAAGGTCGGATTCGATCGATTCCGACGAATCGATCGAGATACGCGTCATACCGAGTGGAACGTAACACATCATACTCTCCTTTCAATCGGTGAAGCCCCACTTCAAAAGAGATTCGTGATAACTCTAAATCCTGATGGTATTTCCCATCGGTATAGGCATCAAATAAGTTGATAAAATGAATGAAGTCCTCATGTCGCTTCACGTCACGTTCGACATTCCCCTCGTTCCACATGGTCGTCGCCGACCCTTCCACCTCGTAGCGATAGACACTCATCACTTCCGGCATGTAGTAGGCGTATCCCCTGCTCGTGATATACAAGCGAATCGATGCATCTCGCGCCGGCGTCTCCTCGAGCCATCGCGGGGCGTCACGGAAATCGTTCACATACAACATGGACATCGTCGGAACGAACCCGAGTAACTGTAATTCTCCGGCATCATACGTCCGGGGCACGGATGAAGCAAGCTTTCGATTTTCCGGCATCCATGGAATGACGTGCCAATTCGTGTGGAGCTTCCCACCTGTCTCGACGTACGCATCGTGGAAACAAAGCGTACAGTCCGGATGGGCTTCCATATAGTCGACTTGTTTTTGCAGTTTGTACGGGTCGGTCCAGTAATCATCGCCCTCACAAACCGCGATGTATTTGCCGCGTGCCCGCTCCTCGTTCAACCGGGCGATGAACACGCCTTTTGAATATTGATTCTCCGTCTGATAGATGACGTTGAATTTTTCAGGATATTTCTGAACGTATTCCCGGATGATGTCTGCCGTCCGATCCGTCGAGGCGTCATCATGGATCAGAATCTCGACCTCGAAGTTCGTGCGCTGTGACAAAAAGCCTTCAATCGCCTGAGCGATGTACTTCTCGTGATTGTATGTGATGCAGTTGATGCTCACCATGACCATGATGAATCCCTCCTTTATGAGACTTCCGCGTCTTGTGCGACAGTGGCTCGATAGGTGTCCGGTTGACTCGCGTCGAACGGCTCGTTCACCCACATCACCGTCACTAAATCTTTCACGCCCGTGTTTTCGATATGATGGACGTAACCTGGCGGAATCTCGATGACTTCAAGCTGTTCTTCACTGACATGGAACGAGATGATCTGATCTTGGTCCATCAATCGGAGCCGAATCACGCCTTCACCGCTGACGACGATGAATTGTTCATGTTTCGACTCATGCCAGTGCTCCCCTTTTGTGATTCCGGGTTTGGCCACGTTGACGGAGACTTGACCACGGTCAGGCGTCTTGAACAGTTCTGTGAACGATCCCCGCACGTCCTGATGCATCAAGAGAGGCGTGACCATCCGTTCTTTCGGCAAGTAACTTAAGTACGTGCTGTACAGCTTTTTCGTAAAAGGATCCGATACATCCGGTACCCCTCTAGCCATTCGGACCGCTTCGAACGATTCAATCATTCGGGCAAGGTCGAATAATGTGATCTGGTGTGTCGGGACATCTGAATCGGTGCTTTCTGTTTTATGCAACGCCCCTACAAACGATGCGACGACGTCATCGACATGGGCGAGCGTCAACACGTGATTGGGATGTGTGACCGTGATGTCCTCTCCTCGTGCAATCTGATAACAAAACGTCGTGACCGCACTGTTATAGAATGGTCTCCCCCATTTGCCGAACAGGTTCGGGAGCCGATATATGTGAACCGGTGCCCCGCTCCGTTGACCGTACAGCCGCAAAATGTCCTCCGCTTCTCGTTTACTGTTTCCGTAAGGATTGTCTTGAGTCGCTTGAATCGATGAGGCGAAAAAGACGGGGACCGGATTATAGGACAGCAATTCGGTGGCGATCGCCTCGGTCAAGTCGACGTTTCCCGTCGTGAATTCTTCGACTCGTTCGGGACGGTTCACTCCGGCCACATGATAGACGGCGTCCGCTCGACGCAGATAGCTGCTTCGTTCCACGGATGAGGTCGAACGGGTGATCGGGAGGACGAGATGCCCAGCCCGCTCCAAGGCGTGGACGAGGTGTCTGCCTAAAAAACCGTTCGCACCGGTGACGACGATGTCCATGATTCTCCCTCCGTTTCTTCGGTCGACTTGATGTGTAAGGTCAGCCATCGCTCGGGATGTTCGACGAGTCGAAGCATCGTCTCGACGTCTTCAAACTCTAGAATCAAACTACCGAGTGCTTGATTTGCCCCTTCGAAGCGCGGTACCACATCTCCGACGTTGTAATAGATGTTCGCTTGTCGAATCGTATATGCGTCCTCATCGAAATGGACACCCATGAATCGCCCCGTTTCTTGACTGCCGATGATGAAATAGGCGGACGGTACGGTCACTGGTTTCATCTCGATCGTCACCGGTATCCCGAGTGCGACATCAATCGTCGCCTGGACCAAGTCGACGCCTGTCGCTTGTTCGATGATTTGTGGGATGTAATTCCCTCCGTTCCGTGGACCGATATCCATCAGATAGACGTCTTCTCCTTTGACGAAGATGTCGAAGTTGAACGCGCCTTGCTTGAAGCCGACTTTAGTCAACATCCGTTGCAACGTCTCATGTACCTGTTCGAGCACGTGAGGCGGATGGACACTCGGGAAACTCGCACTGATCGGGGCGAACGGGTTGACTCCGTTCACATTGAAGTGTCCGTTTCCGAAACAACGAAACACCAACTCCCCGTCGACGACAAATCCATCACCCGCTAATTGATAGCCGTCTCGGGTAATGAACTCCTCCACGACTACTTCCTGATTGAATGACATCGTAAATGCCACTCGAAGATGGCGACGAAGCTGCTCAATCCCGTTCCCCCGACTCCATTTGTTGACCCCTTTACTCCCAGAGGCGTCGGCCGGTTTGATGATGTACTCGCCCGCTCGATTCCGTAACGTTTCGACGGCTATTTCTAGTTCGGTAAACGCAAAGGCTTCCGGGACGGCAAAGCCATGTCGCTGTAGGAATGTTCGAAACTTCGCTTTATTCGTCAACGTTTCGACCGTTTCTAGCGAGTTCGTCACTAAACCGAGCGCTTCTCCGACATAGGCGGCCGTTCGCGCCGCCGGGTCGGAGGCATAAGCGACAATCCCATCGATGCCTTCTTCTCTCGCGATGGCGAGGACTGCTTCCCGATCAAGCGTGCTCGTACAGTAATAGCGATCGGCCACGAGTCGACCTGGATTATCCGGTAGATAGTCACAGAGAACGGTGAATATCCCTTGTTGTTTCGCTTTTTGGATGATGGGAACTTGATGCATCGCGCCCCCGAGCAACATCAGCTTCAGCATGGTGAGAATCTCCTTTGCGATAAAGTGGTTGGAGTAAATCGGCGTAGATGGCAGCAGTACTGGCGTTCAGTCGCGGTGTCACGAGTTCTTTCGATTGTTGTCCGTGAGCTTTCAATTTTTCAGGATGTTCCAGATACCGCTTAAGCTCGGTCACGAGTGACGCCACCGTCGGTTCGCATTTGTAACAGTTAATGCCTTCGTGCAGATGTCTCTCAACGTTGTTGACGTCATGGCTGACAACAATCCCCATCCCGGACGCGCAGGCTTCAATGATGCTGATGTTCCCGTTCGAATAGGTCGCCGGTAATACGAGGATGTCCGAACTCCGGTAAACGAGATTCAATCCTTCCCACGACTCGATTTCGTCAAGGAACGTGACGTCCTTCAACTGCTCGTCCTCGATATATCGCCGACACGCATCTGCGAGGTGTCCGTCGCGATTGAGCGACATGGAAAGGTTCGGATATTCTTCTTTCAAGATTCGATACGCCTCCAAGGCGACGAGCGGTTGATAACGTTCAATTAAGCGATTGGCAAACAACAGATGAATCGGGTCATTTGGTCCTTTCTGACGCAATGGGTGCGACATATGCGTCTCGATATCAATCGGATAGGGCGCCGAGACGACTCGTTCGGAAGGGAAGCCTAGTTCCTTGATAAATTGATCGCGTGCGACGTTTCCCATTCCGAAAATCAAATCGGTCCGCTTGAACAGTCGATGAATCCGTGTGGTCTTGTGCAAGCCGTTTTCTCTTGTCAATAACGTCGATTCGCCGCTCGTCTCACCTCGAACGTTTCGGATTGGCTCGCTCATGACGACGACGCGCACCCCGAACAGTTTGACAATTTTTAAGAGAATTGCGTGAAACGGGGTAAAGCCGGCTAGTAGCAAGATATGCGGTCGAAACCGGATGAGTTGGACAAACACATCGAGTGACAGATAGTTCGTCTTTTTCGAGAAATAGGAGCCTCTCAAGACGCGACAGCGTTTACCAAGTGGGATGACCCACCAATCAGGACGTTGATCCGTGATTTGTCTATAAAACCAAAACTCAGTATCAAAATATTTATGGAGCGCGTCAGCGAATTTCACTTGATACGGGGAAGCCATATTGGATAAGAAGACGATTCGTTCTCTGGTCATCACACTCACCCGATTCGTTTCGCGGAAGCGGGAATCGTCCATTTCGCGAGTTCTTCCTGGATGTAAGGTAACGTCAACAAGAGTTCCTTCACTTCCTCCACATCGAGCTGTCTCGTATTGTTCGAGTTGTACTCGCCTTGAGCAGTCAACTCCTGGCTGCCTTCACTGAAGTACTTCTCGTAGTTCAAGTCACGATTGTCGGCCGGGACGCGGAAGAATCCACCCATGTCCTCGGAGACGACTTTCTCTTCCCGGGTCATCAACGTCTCGAACGCTTTCTCACCGTGGCGGGTCCCGATGACTTTGATGGGGAGATCGACCCCGAACAGTTGTTTCACGGCTTCCGCGAGCACACCGATTGTCGAGGCAGGTGATTTTTGGACCATGATGTCACCGGCATGCGCATGATGGAATGCGAAGACGACGAGTTCGACCGCATCGGCCAAGCTCATCAAGAAACGCGTCATGAGCGGATCGGTCACGGTGAGCGGCTCCCCTTTTTTGATTTGCTCCACGAATAATGGGATGACCGACCCACGCGAGGCCATCACGTTCCCGTAACGGGTCCCGCAGATGAGCGTCCGGTCTGGTCCGACCGCACGGGCCTTGGCGACGAAAACTTTTTCCATCATCGCTTTGGAGATTCCCATCGCATTGATTGGGTAGGCCGCCTTATCCGTCGAAAGACAGATGACCTTCTCCACACCCGCTTCGATGGCGGCATTCAAGACATTTTCCGTACCGAGAATATTCGTCTTCACCGCTTCGATTGGGAAAAACTCACACGAGGGAACTTGTTTTAGTGCCGCTGCATGGAAAACGTAATCGACCCCATACATGGCATTTTTGACACTGTTCGGGTCCCGTACATCGCCAATGTAGAATTTTAACTTGTCATGATGATAGCGATTGCGAATGTCTTCTTGTTTCTTCTCATCCCGTGAAAAGATGCGAATCTCTTTGATGTTCGTATCGAGGAATCGCTCCATCACGGCATTGCCGAACGATCCCGTCCCACCCGTGATGAGCAATGTTTTATTGGAAAACATAAGAAGGCTCCTTTCGTAGCTGTCTAGTCTCAGATGTAGGAAGAGCGGTATGTCATCATTTACCCGGTTGGTCTCACTTAAATTGGTAACTTAATGGAAACCGTTATCATTTTTTCGCAACATGCATCATCTTCTTTTCTTCAGACGTCGGGCTGGGTGGGGGCGCCCCTTCCACGATTCCTTCCCGGAGCAAAACGTTCCTGACGGTCAAGGCGATACAGCGCAGATCGAACCATAAGCTCATCTGGCGAACGTATTCCCCGTCGAGTTTCGCCTTCATCTCAATCGGAAGCTCATCGCGCCCCTTCACTTGTGCCCATCCGGTCAGCCCCGGCAGCGCTTCTGTCGCGCCTACCTGTCGACGGGCCTCGACCAAGTCGTCTTGGTTCCACAGTGCGGGTCTCGGTCCGACGATGGCCATCTCGCCTTTTAAAATGTTTACGAGCTGTGGCAATTCATCGAGACTCGTCTTGCGAAGAAACGCCCCGACGCGCGTGATGTGTTTCGTGGAGTCGTTAAACAGATGTGTCGGGACATCGTTCGGGGTGTCTTGATGCATCGTCCGGAACTTATACATCCAAAAACGTGTCTCCCGTAACCCGATGCGCTCCTGTTTGAAAAAGACGGGACCCCTCGAATCGATTTTGATCAAGAGGGCGATGAGGAGCAGAAACGGTGCGAGAAGAAGGAGCGCGACTCCGCTGAGCGTCCCGTCAAAAACTCGTTTGAACGTCATATAGTCCATGGCTCACACCTCTTTCTTCTCGGTCGACACCGGATGCTGCTTCCACACCTCTCGCATCACATAGTCCGTGTAGGACAACAAGATGCGGAGCACTTTATCGGAGACGTTCGGCATGGCGTAATCGTTCACGAGTCGCATCGGACCTTCCGTTTCTTCTAAGATTCGAAGCGCCTGAAGCACCCGTTCCCGCTTCAATCCGACCATCATCGCTGCCCCTTCCTCCATCGCCTCCGGACGCTCATGCGCTTGTCGGATATTCAATCCTTTGATTCCAAGAATCGAGCTTTCTTCACTGATCGTACCGCTGTCCGACAACACGGCCTTCGCATGGAGTTGCAGGTGGACGTAGTCACTGAAGCCGAGCGGCTTGAGGGTACGAATGTTTGGATGGAGACGCACCCCACTCTCACGAATGCGTTTTGCCGTCCGGGGATGGGTGCTGACGATGAGGGGGAGCTGGTACGTGGTCGCGACCGCATTGAGCGTGTCGACGAGATCGAAAAAGTTCTCGTCATCACTGATGTTTTCATCGCGATGGGCCGATACGACGAAATAGGCATCTCGCTCCAAGTCGAGCCGTTCGAGCACGTCTGACCGCTCGATCTTCTCCCGTTGACGATGGAGCACCTCGTACATCGGGCTCCCCGTCTTGATGATGCGGTCCGCCGGTAACCCTTCACGAAGCAGATACTCGCGTGCGATGTCACTATAGGTCAGATTGATGTCGGCGATATGGTCGACGATGCGACGATTCGTCTCCTCCGGGACCCGTTCATCAAAACAGCGATTCCCTGCCTCCATATGGAAGATGGGAATGTGATGACGTTTTGCGGCGATGGCTGCGAGACAGCTGTTCGTGTCCCCGAGTAGCAAGACCGCGTCCGGACGCTCGGATGCGAGCACGGGATCGATGGCGATGAGGATATTGCCGATCGTCGCCATCGGACCATCCGCCGAGGCGTCTAACACATAATCCGGTGTCCGCAGGCCAAAGTCTTCAAAGAAAATCTGATTCAATTCATAATCATAGTTTTGTCCCGTATGAACGAGCACATGATCGATTGCCTCGGAGGCTTCGAGACGTGCCATCACGGCGGACAATCGAATGATTTCGGGTCTAGTACCAACAATCGTCATGACCTTGAGTCGTTTCATCTTGTTCCCTCCTAGGATGTGTGGTGAATGGATAGGATGCGTAGTTTCAATTGAGCGAACACTTGGCGGAACATGGCTTTCTCCGTTTCATCAAATGCGAGTCCCCACATGATGATGGCGTATATGCTGATGAGCACGATTCCCTTCAAGCCGAAGCCGAACCAGTTCGAGGACGGGAAGAAGAACTGGATTCCCCAGCCGATGAGCGTGTACAGGAGAATACCGGGCAAGAGTTTCAGATGGCATTTGCGGAAAAAGCCAAGAATGTCGAGACCGAGGACCCGATGATAAATCACGTTCATATAGAAGACGAGACCGACGATGTTGCCGATGCAAATGGCGATGGCCGCACCAATCGGACCAAAGTGTGGAATCAACAGTGGCGAGAGCGTCATACTGATGGCGGCCACGATAAGGGCTGCGAACGCCCGATACTTCACCTTGTTTTCGGCAATGAGTGTCGTGTTGCCGATGTCTTGCGTCAACGTGATCACACTCGGTGCAATCAAGAGAAGCGCGATCACGTAGGAGTCGGTGAAGTCTGGTCCGACCCATAGGTGCATGAACTCTCGACCGAGGATGAAGAACGAAGCGAGAATGAGTCCGACGATATACAGTTGAATTCGACCGATGCGGACGAAGAGGTACCCGATGGCCTCACGATCGTTTCGGGACAACATCCGACTGACCTTCGGAAGGAACAAATAGCCGAGTGAAGCCGCAATGGTCCAGACGTATCCTTCGATGACCATCCCGACGGAAAAGAGGGCAATCGACGCACTGCCTGCTAGAATCCCTAGTAGGCTCGGGGTGATGTTCAACACGAAGCGTTGGGCAACGAGCGTGATCGTGCTCCAGGATGTGAAACTAAAGATGTCCCGATATATTCCTTTCTCTCGATTCTGAAAGTTGGCGCGGACGAGAGTCTTGCGCCGAATGAAGACGTATTCAACGAGTAAGACGATTGTGCCGACCAGCGCATTAACGATGACAAGGGCATACAACCCATAGCCGAGAAGAAGCGCGGTGACCATCAAAGCGACCGTCCCGACCTTCTCAGCGAGATGCAGGGCACTCGAGAAGAGGAATTGTTCATGGGATACGAGAATGCCAGAGAATGGCTTCGTCGGGAACGAGACGACGATGAACAGTCCCGCGATGACATAGAGCACTTTCAACTGTTCGAGTTCGGTCGCTGTCAAACTCGAGTAAATCGAGTCCAAGAAGAAGTAGACGACGGTGAGGATGAGGAAGAGGACGAGTGAGATGGCGATGAACAGTTTATAGGCGATGCCTAAAAATCGTCCTGCCCGCTCGTGGTCCCCCTCCGCCATATACTTGCTCATGAATCGTGAGACGGCCGCATCGAGCCCGAAGTCCATCGCGAACATACTGATGAGAGAGATGGTCAGCATATACAACCCGTAACTCGCCTGCCCGATTTCATGAATCATCCACGGCGTATAGATGAGACCGGATAAGATGCCGAAAAAGATCTGTGTGTAGGACATGACCGCTCCAATCTTGATTTTGCGGTTACTGGCTGCCTCGTCTAGCGTCATGCGTGTCGACATATGCTTCACCTCCTCGTTTTACCAAAAGAACGAATACACCGGCGCTTCGCGAATAAACAAGAGACCGAGCAACATAACTGCCGAGTAATAGACGACGAGTCGTTCCCGCCGCTCGAACGTGCCGACAATCTCTGGAATCATCAACAATAGGAAGAGTGAAAAGTATTGGACGAGCCGCATCATGGACGGGTTTAAGAATGTCAACGGCAAGAGACAGGCGGCGAGTAACAACGCATTGAAGAAATGGATGGCGGATGGATTGTTCGCTAAAATTTGATCTTTTCGCCATAGTGCCATGAAGAGAACAGAGAGCAACATCAGACTGAAGTTGACCGCCCCGGCCCCTTCCATGGCGCTGTAGGTTTCATAGCCAGACACTTGAACGAGCAGATCGAAGAACGAATTCCGGAAGACGAACAATCCGATGACGACCCCGAACATGGTCATCAAATACGCTTTGGTCAGTTGCTTGTTCGCTAAAAAGTAGAACGGGACGAAGATGAGCGAGGATTTATGAATCGTCATGGCGATGCATACGAGCAGAAGGAACCAGCCCAACTTCCGCGCCCGCACGAAATGGTATCCGACGAGCACGACGAGCGCGGTCGCCACCGTTTGGCGTAAGCCGGTGACGGCGAAGAATTCGTAGAAGAGGACCGAAAAGAGCAGGAAACTGATGAGCGGTTCGCTCGAGTATTTGTAGATGAAATAGCCGAGTGGGATCATGAAAATCATCGCGATGAGCACGAGATACACTTGATAGTCCGTAATCACATACTGGATGAGACGTTGGAACAGGTAGAAACCCGGGTCCTCGCTCTCAGTGAAGACGATTTCAAAGAAGCGGTCGGTGAACGCACCGAGCGGTAACGTTTGCGACTGAAGGAAGAGTGCCTTGTACTGCGCGGTATCTGCCCCGACGGTGACGTCTCGGAAGCCTGACAAGACGATCCATTGAATCGTGGCGAAAGATACGAACCAAGCACGGCGACTCGGAATCTCGTGACGGATCAACAACAGTCCCCAACCGACCAACAGCGCCATATTGACTAAATAGATCGTCATCTCAACCCCTCCTTTCTAACGATAAATCAGATTGGTCATCCCTCGATATAGAGACAGCAGGTTTGAAAACAGGATACCGTTCCAGCGAAGCCACCGATATTCCAGCGGTCCAAAGTAACGATTCACATCATGTGTCGTTAAGTACTGTTCCCGTACGTCCGCCGCATTTTCTTTAAACGTGTGCTTCAGAATGATGGCGGTCAATTCCTCTCCGTTATCACGCACCTCGACGTCCTGGAGTAGCCGCTTCAGATAGCGATTCGATTCCATCGTGGCTCGATATGCGATTTTTTTCGTCTGTTGCTCGCCGTGAATCCGTGAATAGACGAGCGGCTCACGCATCACGTAAAAGTCGAACCCATCGAGCGCCAACTCGACCCAGCAGATCCAGTCTTGAATGAAGCGGTCCTCTAACGAAAAACGCCGATGTTCGAACGCTCGTCGCGGAATCAAGAGCGCGCATCCGTTCAAAGTCGAGGACAACAGCAAGTGACGGAACATGTCCTGACTCGAATAGAATCCGCTCACTTTCCGTTGCACCCGTCGGATTGCCTCCCCATTTTCGTCAATGAACGCCGTCCCTGTGACGACGATTGTCTGGTTCATCGGGAGATGTTGCTCGTGCAATGCGGCGAGCTGTCGTTCGATCTTTGTCGGTTCGTACACGTCATCGTGACTGAGCCAGGAGAAATAGTCTCCGTTCATTTCTTCAATCCCACGATTCAACGCACTCGAGACGCCCCCATTTTCCTTTTCCACGTAGCGAATTTTCTTGCCGTAACTTGTCGCAATCGCCGCCGTTTTCCCGTCATCAGTCGAGCCGTCGTTGACGACGATCACTTCAATCGAAGGATGCGTCTGGGCTAAGGCGCTGTCGATACATGTCCGTAAATAATCGCTCCCGTTATAGACGGGGATGATGATGGATACGAGTGGTGTCATAAAGCGTTCCTCACTTTCTCGGTTTGCAGCTCCTCATACACGTGCAGGTAGTCCTCCGCCCGGTCGAATAAGTCGAACCGTTGACGCGCTTCGTTCGCACAAGCGATTCGTGAGATCGAGGCGTGATGGAGACGATCGAGTCCGTCCATTACATCTTCGACCGATCGCGTGGCGACGACGACACCGGTCCGTTCTGTCACAAGTTCCGGACTGGCCGTGGAATTGAGGACGAGAACTGGCGTGCCACAGGCGAGTGCCTCTGCCGTCACGTTTCCAAATGATTCTTCCTCTGACAGGTTCAACAAGACGTCTGCCGCGGCATAGTAAGAAGCCAATTCGCTCGGGTCATGTGTCTCCTGAACGTGAAGCACATTCGCCGGCAGGTCATGTTGTTCAGGCATCTGTCCGACTAAGACGATTTGGTCGGACGGTCTGGCCGTGGCCAACTCCATGAAGGCAGACAATCCTTTCGCCTCCGTCCAATGGCTCGCCACACCGAGAAGAATGTGTTGTCCCGTCAACCCGAGGCGTGCCCGAAGTGGGGCTACCTCTTTCGGTGTGAACGTCTCCAAATCGACCCAGTTGTAGATGCGACGAATGATGGAGGCGTGTTGCAGAATCGAGAAGTGGGCTTCCATCGTGATCCAATCCGACACTCCCACTACTGCCAAGCGTGGAATGGCGTCGTACCATTGGCGCTTGTCCGCCAACATCTCGCCGGTCCGGTCTAAAAACCAGCTCGGGATGTCTTCTTTTAAGAGCGGGCATTGTCCACATCCATCCTTCCAGCGCGTACATCCGACCGCCGTATAGTGGGTACATTTCCCGGTGAATAGCCAGCAGTCGTGAAGCGTCATGACGGTGGCGATGTCCTGCTTCGCCAAATACTCAAACAACGTCTGAAGATGAAGGTAATTGGCGTGAAGATTATGAAGATGAACCACGTCCGGCCGAAAGCTGTCCATGAAGGCAATCAAGTCAGCGGTCGACCGTTTAGACGTGTACCCTTGGCGCCCCGTCACGCGGGCGTGGAGCGCATGTCGCTTCGTTTCCCACGCCTGTCCGACTACCACACTCGTCTCGGTCACCGGTCCGGTCGCATGGGCGATTCGGACGTTGTGTCCGTAAGAGGCATGAACGGATGCGAGCTCTTTACACATCCGACCGGTGCTTTTCACTTCGTTGATGGCATTGATGTGTAGAATATTCATGTCCGAGACCTCACTCGTATGCGTAGTAGGTGTTGTTATCACGAGAAGAACGTTTGTTGAGGACGAGGCCGAGAAGTTGTGACCCGGTCCGTTCAAGTTGTTCTTTCGCCTTCAGGACGAGCTGACGATCTGAGTTCTCGCAACCGATCACGAGAATCGTCCCATCGGATACGTTGGCCAACAGTCGAGCATCGGCGACGTGCATCATCGGAGGTGTGTCGACAATCACGATATCAAACTGTTCACGCAAATCACTCAGGAGGTCCGTCATGCGTGACGAGGCGATCAGTTCGGTCGGATTCGGTGGAATCGGACCGGCCGCCAGCAAGGTCAGACGCGGAATATCCGTTTTTTGGAGCGCATGTTCGAGCGTGACGCGACCGGCCAATACGGTAGACAATCCCGCATGTGCTGACATCTGAAACGTTTGGTGTGCCGTCGGTTTGCGCATATCACAATCGATGATGACGACATTTTTTCCGAGTTGCGCATAGACGACCCCTAG
Source organism: Exiguobacterium sp. s43 (assembly GCF_018617255.1). Classification (GTDB taxonomy): domain Bacteria; phylum Bacillota; class Bacilli; order Exiguobacteriales; family Exiguobacteriaceae; genus Exiguobacterium; species Exiguobacterium profundum. The sequence goes on along the minus strand of NZ_JACSJT010000001.1, from coordinate 372,064 downwards.
GTTTGCCGCCGTGGTCGACTTCCCTTCCCCGGACGAAGCGGAAGTGATCGTGATCATCTGTAACTTATGGCCGACGGACGTGAACTCCAGATTGGTCCGAATTGTCCGATATTGTTCAGAAATCGGTGACTTCGGATTCGCCAACGTGACGAGATCCCGTTTTTTATAATCAAGACGATTGGCGTTCTTTTTTCGACCGAACATGCGAAACGTCTCCTTTCACTTGGGGTGTCGCTTCTTTCACATTTTTCGTTTTCAAATCCCGGCGTTCGATTGTCGGAATCGATCCGATGACTGGCAAATCCAGCAACCGTTCCGCTTCTTGCTCATTCCGGATGCGTTTATCAAAGACGTGGCGTAATAGACCGATGAATCCACCTAACAAGAATCCGGCGAAAAGACCGATTGCCGTGTTGAGCAGTACGTTCGGTGAGACAGGCGCTTCCGGAATTTCGGCTGGAGATAAAATTCGAACGTTGTCGATGTTCATCAGATCCGGAATTTCAGAAACGAACACTTCACTGATCACATTGGCCGTTTCCGCTGCCACGACCGGGTCGTTCGCGGTGACGAACACATTGATGACTTGCGATTCCTCTTCACTTTCTACGGTGAGTGCATCCGAGAGCGGGTCTGGTGCGCTCGGCACCTGTTCTTTGACTTTCTCAAGAACAGCCGGGCTCTTCATGATGACGCGATACGTATTGACGAGTGAGAGCGAGGATAACACTTCCGAACTGTCTACGCGGTTGTCTTCTTGTTGTGTAACGAGTAGCACTTGTGTGGACGCCTCATATTTCGGCTGGATGAATGAAGTGCTCAAATAGTAAGCTAAGAGTCCGACGAGAACCATACTCACGAACATCCATTTCTTACTTTTCTTGAGAACTTCCACGAGATCGCCCACGATCGTCGTTTGTTCCTTCATGTTGGTTTCCTCCCTACAGACAGATTAAATGACCGAAATCAGGCGCAGGTTAACTGTAGTACCTTCTTACCCCCTTCATCTTGATAATTGAAAAGAAGGATTTATCATTTTTTCGCAACATCATGTCATGATGCCGTTCCGCTTTCTTCTTTTACGTTGTAGGGAGAGTCGAAAAACAAAAAAAGTAAAATGTAAGCGTTGACATTTTGAATTGCTGCATGCTACATTTCAATTATCAAATAACAACTGAACGGTATCCTGCGCAGGAATGTTACCTTTAGTGGGCATAACCTGACTCGAGTCGGATGAATGACGTGATTTCACGTTCTTCGTTTGACACGGGTCAGGTTTTTTATTTGACGCAAACCAAAATTATGGGAAAAGGAAGGGAACGGACATGAAATATGAACAGCTCGCACGCGATATTATTCAACATGTTGGCGGGAAAGAGAACGTCAATAGCGTCGTCCACTGTATCACCCGTTTGCGTTTCAAATTAAAGGATGAACAAAAAGCAGATACCGAAACCATCAAAAACATGGATGGGGTCGTCACGGTCATGAAGAGCGGTGGTCAATACCAAGTAGTCATCGGGAATCATGTACCAGAAGTGTATAAAGCCGTCGTCGAGGTCGGCGGATTCCAACAACAGTCTCCAATTGAAGAAGAGAACGCTCCAAAAGGATCGTTGTTCAGCCGTTTTATCGATATCATCTCTAGCATCTTCACTCCTGTGCTCGGCGTCTTAGCAGCGACCGGGATGATCAAAGGATTCAACGCCCTGTTCGTCGCACTCGGTTGGCTCGACAATACGTCAGGTACGTATCAATTGTTGAATGCCATCGGGGATTCGCTGTTCTACTTCTTCCCGATTTTCCTCGGCTATACGGCCATTAAGAAATTCGGAGGAAGTCCGTTTATCGGGATGGCCATCGGGGCGTCACTCGTCTATCCGACCTTATCGACGCTGACGGCTGGAGACCCTCTCTATACGGTCTTTGCCGGAACCATGTTCGAGTCACCGATTCATATCACGTTCCTCGGTGTTCCTGTCATCTTGATGACGTACTCGACTTCCGTCATTCCAATTATTATCGCGGCATTCTTTGCAGCAAAACTTGAGAAGTTCTTGAAGACTGTCATTCCAGACGTCATCAAAATGTTCATCGTTCCACTACTCACTTTGTTGATTGTCGTTCCACTCACATTCATCTTGATTGGACCAATCGCGACTTGGGCAGGGATGCTTCTTGGTAGCGCCACGGTCGCTGTATATAACTTGAGCCCGCTCGTCGCCGGCCTATTCCTCGGTGGATTTTGGCAAGTGTTCGTCATCTTCGGTCTTCATTGGGGGCTTGTCCCGGTCGCCATCAACAACTTGACGTCACTCGGGGCTGACCCGATTCTCGCACTTGTGTTTGCAGCATCGTTCGCACAAATCGGTGCCGTGCTCGCAGTCTTCTTCAAAATTAAAAATCAAAAGATTAAAACGCTCACAATTCCGTCCTTCATTTCAGGTATCTTCGGTGTGACCGAGCCCGCTATTTATGGGGTGACGCTCCCCCTCAAAAAACCGTTCATCATGAGCTGTATCGGTGGTGCTGTCGGTGGTGGAATCATGGGTGTCATGGGTACACAAACTTATATCATCGGGGGGCTCGGTGTCTTCGGCTATCCGTCCACCATCTCGCCTGAAGGCATCACAACTGGTTTTTATGGTTCACTCATCGGAACGGCCGTTGCTTTCATCGTCGGGTTCGTCTTGACTTACCTCTTTGGCGGTGTCAATCAAGCAGCAACCGCGACACCACAATCAGAAGTTACACCGGTCGCCAAAGAAGTATCTGCGACAACTGTCAGTCAGGAACAAGTCGTTAGCCCGCTTCAAGGAACTGTCGTCCGTTTGAAAGATATCTCGGATGTCGCCTTCTCATCTGGTTCACTCGGTCAAGGTGTTGCCATCGAACCGACGGAAGGGAAACTGATCGCCCCGGTTTCCGGTACCGTGTCTGCCCTCTTCCCGACACATCATGCCATCGGGATCACAACGGAATCAGGGGCTGAAATCCTGATCCATATCGGTATGGATACCGTTCAACTAGAAGGGAAGCATTTCAAAGCACACGTCACACAAGGTGAATTTGTCGAAAAAGGACAACTGCTGATCGAATTCGATATCGACGCGATCAAGCAATCAGGTCGTGCGTTGACGACACCTGTGATTGTCACGAACCGAAAAGCACTCTCACCAAACTACGCCTCACATGTCCAGACGGGCGATCCGATTTTCATCATCTAATGAATCAAGTGGGAGGATTTTTCCTCCCACTAATATAGAAAGGATGGATACGATGAGTTTTCCAAAAGGATTTTTATGGGGTGGCGCCATTGCCGCCAACCAAGCAGAAGGCGCTTATGCAGAAGGGGGAAAAGGTTTAACTACCGTCGACTTGTTGCCGACGGGTAAAAAACGCTTCGATGTCATGTTTGGAGAATTGCCATCATTAGAACCTATGCCCGGAGAGTTTTATCCTTCGCATGAAGCGATTGATTTTTACCATCACTACAAAGACGACATCGCTTTATTCGCTGAGATGGGATTCAAGGCGCTTCGTCTCTCGATCGCATGGTCACGAATCTTCCCGAACGGAGATGACGTTGAGCCAAACGAGGAAGGCTTGCAGTTTTATGATGATGTCTTCGATGAACTATTAAAACATGGGATTGAACCGGTCGTGACAATCGCTCACTTCGATGTACCCGTCAGCTTGATCAAAAAATATGGAAGCTGGCGCAATCGACGAGTCGTCGACTTCTTCGAGACATATGCGAAGACCCTCTTCACCCGCTACAACGGTAAAGTGAAATATTGGATGACGTTCAACGAGATCAATATGCTACTCCACCTCCCATTCATTGGAGCGGGCATCGTGTTCGAGGACGGAGAAGACAAGCAACAAGTGAAGTATCAGGCGGCCCATCATCAACTCGTCGCGAGTGCGAAAGCCGTCAAAGCAGCTCACGAAATCAATCCTGATCTACAGGTGGGTTGTATGCTTGCTGCTGGTCAAACGTATGCCTATTCGTGTAACCCGAATGATGTGTTAGATGCAATGGACAAAGACCGTGAATCGTTCTTCTTCATCGACGTCCAATCACGTGGAGAGTACCCGGGATATGCCAAACGATATCTCGAGGAGCAAGGTATTACGCTTCAGATAGAAGAAGGAGACCTCGAACTGTTGAAAAAGCATACGGTCGACTACATCGGCTTCAGCTATTATGCAAGTCGGACGACGAGTACGGATCCAGAGATAAACCAGTCGACCGAAGGAAACATTTTCAGTTCACTTGAGAATCCGTTCCTCGAGAAATCGGAATGGGGCTGGACGATTGACCCGACCGGTTTCCGGATCACGGCGAACCAACTGTATGACCGCTATCAAAAGCCGCTATTCGTCGTCGAGAACGGACTCGGTGCCGTCGATACACCGGATGCGACCGGATATGTCGAAGACGATTATCGCATCGACTATATGGCGAAACATATCGAACAGATGCACGAGGCCATCAAGGACGGTGTCGAGATCATCGGCTACACAAGCTGGGGTCCGATTGACTTGGTGAGTGCGTCGACCGGTGAGATGAAGAAACGCTACGGCTTCATCTATGTCGATAAAGACAATGAAGGCAACGGGACGCTCACACGTTCGAAGAAAAAGAGCTTCGATTGGTATAAGCAAGTGATTGCGACGAACGGAGCGGACGTCAGTACTCCTGTTCAAACTACTAAATCTTGATTGAAAAGGAGGCAACCGACTTAAATCGGTTGCCTCCTTTTTGAATGGTAGTGATGAATTCATTCCACCCCAAACCGATACACCGTCCGCGAGTGATACAACTCACCCGGTTTCAGTTCGATTGAGGTTGCGATGTCTGGATGGTTTGGGGCATCTGGGAACGCCTGGGCTTCGAGACAAATTGCGCTATGTTTCTGTCGACCGTCGAGCGTCACCGGTGTCTCTTCACTCAAGAAATTCCCTGTGTAGACGACCATGACCGGTTGATTCGTCTCGACCGTCATCGTCCGTCCGCTCATCGGGTCGTGCAATCGAATCGGTTCATCCTTCAAGATAAAAGGATGATCAAGACCGCTCGCCCGTTCAATCGCCTCGTCTCCTGACACGAGCGCCTCTCGGACCGCTTTTCCGTCTCGGAAGTCGAACGGCGTCCCGCTCACATCACGCAACTCTCCTGTCGGCAGTGAATCCGCGTCGAGCACCCCGACCGAATCGGCTGGTAGCATCAGCTCATGATCGTGGATGGTTGGGCGTCCGCCAAGATTGAAATAGTTGTGATGGTTCAGGTTGACCCACGTCAGTTGGTCTGTTTCCGCCGTCATCGTGACAATCAGTTCATTGTCATCCGTCAGTTCGTACAACACTTTAAAGAAGACGTTGCCGGGATACCCTTCTTCCCCGTCCGGGCTGAGATATGTGAACTGGATACACTGTTCGTCCGCATCCATCTCCCAATAACGGGACGTGATGCCTTTCTCGCCTCCGTGAATATGATGGGGCGCCTCGCTTGGGGTCAAGGCGACACCCTCAATCTCTGCGTCACGAATCCGTCCGGCAATCCGCCCTACGATTGACCCGAGATAGACCGGATTTTCTAAGTATTGTGAGACGTCCCCGTATTTCAAGATGACCGAGTCTAGGTTTCCTTCCCGGTCCGGGGCCGTCAGTTCCGTCATCGCACAACCATAATCGATGGCGGATAGTCTCATGCCGTTGGTGTTTTGAATCGTCGCTTGTTTCACTCGTACTACCACCTTTAGTTCGTTTTCTCTCTCATTCCCGACCTTGGTGTTCCGTACTCCACTTTATCGACATGGCTAAGGAGTGACCGGATGAACGTATCAAATCGTTCCTGCCCAGCGTTCGTCTGTTTAAAGACACCAGCATCCTCAAGACCTTTCACAAATTTATCGACGACCGCTTGATCGACAATCGTTTTCGGGTCGCCCGACTTCTTCCGTAACTCATCGGCCCACTCTTGATGCATCACTTTGACATCAACGTCCTCGCCGGCCACATAGTGAACAACTTGCTCAAGTTCTGTCTTCAGGCGCGCTGGCAAGACGGCGAGCCCCATTACTTCAATCAAGCCGATATTCTCACGCTTGATATGATGCACATCAGCGTGCGGGTGGAAAATACCGTCCGGATGCGCCTTGCTCGTTCGGTTGTTTCGCAAGACGAGATCGAGCTCGTAACGTCCGTTTCGGCGTCTTGCAATTGGCGTCACCGTATTGTGTGGGACACCTTCTGTATACGGAATGACTTCACTAACGGTGTCCTCATAATCGCGCCAATATCCGAGCAACTGGTTCGCCAACATGACAAGCTGCTCTTTTTGATTGGAGCGGAGACGGACGACCGAGAGCGGCCAGTACAGCGTCTCGATATCGACTTGATCATAGCGTTCAGAACGATATGTCGAGACGACTCGCGCATCGTCCATCGCGAACCGGTAGCGGCCGGCCTGGTAATGGTCATGCGTCAAAATCGAGCCTCCAACAATCGGCAAGTCTGCATTCGACCCGGCGAAGTAGTGTGGGAACTGCGTGATGAAGTCGAGCAGACGCTCGAAAGCTCCTCGGTCGATGACCATGTCACGCACCTCGTTCGACAGTAAAATTGAGTGCTCATTGTAATAGAGGTACGGTGAATACTGGAACGACCATGGCTGTCCACCGAGCGTGAGCGGGATGATGCGATGATTCGCACGCGCTGGGTGTTTCAAGTGACCGCTGTATCCTTCGTTCTCAATCGCGAGTAATCCTTTTGGATAGTTCGATGTCGAGGTCGGTTGCATTCGAGCGAGTGCAATCTCACGCGGGTCCTTCTCCGGTTTCGACAAGTTGATGGTGATATCGAGCGTGCCATAGCGAGTCGGTGCCTGATACGTGATATTGTTCGCGATACGACGTGTCTGGATATAATTTGACGCCTGACTCATCCGATAGAAATAGTCAGTCGCCGCTGTCACATCTGTCTCAAGGAGCTCATTGAAATGACGTGTCACTTCCGATGGCTTGGATACGAAGATATCCATGATTTCCGCCATGAAGCGGTCCTTCTCTTCAAGGATCGGCTCGATAATGTCCGCCCCCACTGCATACTCGACCACTTGTTCGAGCAACTCGGGGATTGACAGCTCTGACACAAAACGTGGGACTTCAAAGTCGAGCTTATTCAGTTTTGCGAGCACGCGGTTCCGTGAATAGATACGGTCCTGCTCGTCAATCAGCTCTTCACGAATCGCCGCGTCGACGAGTGCCTCAATCATCACATCGATCATCGTCTCACCTCTTTCACCTGATAGCCGAATGGATGTGTCACATGCCAGTTCCAAGCGTCCGTCAAAATCGTCTCGACGTCGGAACGGGTCGGTGTCCATCCGAGGATACGTCTTGCCTTGTCAGACGAGGCAATCAATTTAGCCGGGTCCCCGGCGCGGCGTTCACCAAGTAAGACCGGAATGTCATGTCCCGTCACGCGACGTGCCGCCTCGATAATTTCGAGCACTGATAGCCCGTTCGCTGTCCCGAGGTTGAAAACGTCGCTCGCACCGTCTTCTCGTAAATAACGGAGCGCTAACATATGCGCATCGACGAGGTCTTGGACGTGGATATAATCACGGATACATGTCCCATCTTCCGTCGCATAGTCATCACCAAACACGGTAATCGCGTCACGCTGTCCGTTCGCCACTTGCAGAACGATTGGGACGAGATGCGTCTCCGGGTCATGGTCTTCGCCGATTTCACCGGTCGCAATCGCGCCAGCGACGTTAAAGTAACGGAGTGCGACCGAGCGGATACCATGTGCCTGGTCACACCAGCGAATCATCGACTCCATCGCGAGCTTTGTCGCCCCGTATGTGTTCGTCGGATTCGTAAGCGCCGTCTCGTCAATCGGCATCATGGTCTGGTCACCATAAGTCGCGGCCGTCGAGGAGAAGACAATCCGTTTCACTGACGCATCGCGCATTGTCTCGAGGAGAATTTGCGTCCCGAAGACGTTGTTGTCATAGTAGGCGAGCGGGTCCGTCATTGATTCGCCAACGAGGGAGTTCGCTGCGAAATGAAGGACGTCTGTGATTGATTCCTTTATGAAAACATCTTTCAAGAACGTTCGATCACGCAGGTCGCCCTTATAAAAACGGACATCCTGTGGAATCGATTCAACATGTCCTGTCTGAAGGTTATCGAGAATGACGACGTTTTCCCCTTCTTTCAACAATGTACGAACGGCGTGCGAACCGATATAGCCGGCACCGCCAACAACGAGTATACTCATTTCACTTCCTCCTCTACGAGTTCTCGTACCCCGTCCCCGACCGAGGCGACGTAACACGTCGGTGCGTGACCGATTGTCGACACATATCGATCCGACGTTTCCTGAATCATCGATCCCGTCTTGTCTTGACGGACGATGGCGATGGCACAACCACCGAATCCGGCCCCCGTCATGCGAGCACCGATGACGCCGTCACACCCTTGCGCGGCTGAAACGAGCGTGTCTAGCTCGATGCCGGTCACTTCGTAATCATCCCGGAGCGATGCATGCGACGCATTCATCAACTGACCGAACGTCTCGAGTCGTCCTTCCTGTAGAGCAGTGTAGGCGAGTATTGTCCGCTCGTTCTCAGAAACAGCATGACGCGCCCGTTTACGAAGTGTCTCTGGCAAGTCGAGCGCGACTTGTTCAAACGTTTCCATCGACAATTGTCCGAGAGAATTGACTTCACATTTCGGTTGAATCAAGCCGAGTGCAGTGTCGCATTCGCGCCGACGTTCGTTATATTTCGAGTCGGCGAGTTCCCGACGTTTGTTTGTGTTCATGATGACGATGTCGTACCCGTCGAGGACAATCGGTGCATAGTCATGATGGAGCGTCTCGCAATCGAGGAGCATCGCCTGCCCCGCTTTGCCCATTCCAATAGCGAACTGGTCCATGATACCGCTATTGACACCAATGAACGTATTCTCGACCCGTTGTCCGAGTCGGACGAGGTCAAGCCGTTCGAGACCGAGACCGTACACTTCATTTAACATGTATGCCGTTACGAGTTCGAGGGAGGCTGATGACGAGAGACCCGCCCCATTTGGGATGTTGCCCGCAAGGAAGAAGTCGAACCCGTTGAGGTCGTGTCCGTCTTTCCTGAGAAGCGTGACGACCCCTTTCACGTAGTTCGCCCAGTCGTGGCTCGCCTCGTACGTCTCGTCCGTCACCGGGAACGTGACGATACCAACCTCTTCAAAATTGAGCGAATAGACACGAATCAGGTCGTCTTCGCGCTTTTTCACGAGTCCGTATGTTCCGAACGTGATTGCACATGGGAAGACGTGTCCTCCGTTATAGTCGGTATGCTCGCCAATCAAATTGATGCGTCCCGGTGCGAAGAACGACCGGTCTGCTGAGGTGGCAAACACCTCCTCGAATTGTTGTTTCAGCTGTTCCATGTTAAATGAAAGCATGCGGCTTCATCCCTTCCATCGCTCATGCCGGGTGGATGACCAGGCAATACGCGTCATAGTCTGTTTGTTGTGTGAGGTTTATGCCTTGTTCCATCAAATAGCGTCCGCTCACGCGGCGTCCTTCTAGTTCGTACGTCCGTTCAGGATCGAGCCCGCGTAGCTTCACACGCAAACGATTTTTCCCGTACTGACGACGGTCGGCGTTGAGGAGGACGATATAGTCTTCGCCGTTCGTATAGCCGACGGCATGGAAGCCGTCCCGTTTGAGTGAAGCGAGGCGATGGCTCGTCCCGTGCTGCACAATCGGACGGATCGTCTTGTACGTCGCAATCCATTCTTTCGCTTCTGAAAGCTCATCTGGTGTCCATTCTAGTAGGTTGCCACCGATACCGAGCGTGCCTTGCATCGCACTGACGAACCGATACGCGAGCGGCAACGAACGATTGTTCAACCAGTTCGGTGAGTCCGTCACCCAGCAGCTCATCATCTTGGCGTTGTAGGCGTATGAGAAACCTTCTTGAATCGCGAGGCGGTCGAACGCGTCCGTGTTGTCGCTCGTCCAGACCTGCTCGACGCGTGAGAGCACACCGAGATCGATTCGTCCACCACCACCTGCGCAGGACTCGAACGCGACATTCGGATGTTTCTCCCGCAACGTGTCGAGGATGCGATACACGGCTTCCGCATGACGGAGCCATAGTTCCTTCGCATCTTCCATGCGCGGACTGTCCGGTTCTGAGAAGGCGCGGTTCATGTCCCACTTGATGTAACGAATCGCGTGTCGTCCGAGCAATTCATCGAGCCACGCCGTCACGTGCGCCTCCACTTCAGGCAGTGCAAGGTTCAAGACGAACTGGTTCCGCGACGTCGTCGACGGGCGTCCGTCCGTATAGTAAATCCATTCCGGATGAGCCCGATACAAATCTGAATCCGGATTGACCATCTCCGGTTCGACCCATAGCCCGAACTGGAGGCCTTTCTCCTCGACGTAGCGGACGAGCGGGTCGAGCCCGTTCGGGAACTTCGTCGTGTTGACGTGCCAATCCCCGAGTCCGGCCGCGTCCGAGTGACGCTCACCGAACCAACCATCATCGACGACGAATAACTCACAGCCAATCGCGGCCGCCTCATCGACGAGACGTTTTTGTCCATCCTCGCTGACATCGAAATAGGTCGCCTCCCAGGAGTTGTAAAGGACCGGGCGTAACACGTCACGTGTCGCTTCCGGCATGATGACGTCGCGCTCAAAGTCATGGGCGTTCTGACTCATACCACCGAACCCGCGTTGCGTATAGCCGATATAGGCCGGTGGCGTCGTGAACGACTCACCCACTTGAAGCGTCTTCGCGAAGTCGAACGGATTGATCCCGCCCGTCACCTGTGTAAAGCCAAACTCGTCTTTTTCAAAATGAATCGCCCAGTTGCCGGAGTAACCGAGGAATCCAAAGACGACCTCCCCGTCTGTCTCCGTCGCGTCACTGTCGAGCGCGAACCACGGATTACTTTGATGGCTCGTCAATCCGCGACGACTCTCGATTGTTTTCTTGCCTGGGAGGAGCGTCCCTTGCTGGAGCTGGAACTCGCTCGTCCACGCCCCGCTGAAATGACTGAGTCGCATCTCGCGCTCAATGAGTCCGAGGCTGAAAGACTGCGCGCTCTCGAGCGTGACCGTTTCTCCTGCCGTGATGGTCATCTTGCGTGAGATGATGTCGTAAACCGGATGAAGCGTGAACTGGAGCGTCACTTGAAGTGATTGAATTGAATCGATCAAATCGAGCTCGAGTGTCTCTCCATCGATACGTGCATCACCGAGTGAGAAAGCGTGCAATCGTTCTGTCGTCGTATGACTCTTCAACGTCGGTTCCGTATAGACAAGGTCGCCGAACGAGGTGAACTCGTAAGCGGCCACCCCTTCTGGTGTCTCGAACGACGAGTGCAGAACGCGCGCGTCTGGTAGTTCTATGATGTCTAATTCATGCAGGCGTCCGCCGAGATACTGATGGATGAGACGACCTCGTGAATCGACATCAAACACGTACGTGAGATTCGTTCCGATGAGGGCGAACCGATTGTCGTGACGAACAATCATGCCTTCACCTCCTGTTTCAATAGGACAACATCGAGCGGTTTAAGTTCGAGCTTGCCTGTTACCGTTTTCCCGTCAAGCGTCTGCCACGTGCCATCGAGGTCAACCGTTGATTTAACCTCGGTCGAATGGTTCAGGTAGAAGCGGATCACCTGCCCGTCTCCTTGACGGTCGACCTTCTCGACATCGTCTGGAAGTCGGGTCGCGTCGATCCCAGCGCGTGTGAGCGCCTGATGATAAACTGCATCGAGCATCTCGTCGTCGACCGATGAACCGATGTATGTCACGTCTCCTTTATACGTGTGCCGTGTGATTGCCGCAGTCCCTTTATAGAAGGCCTTTTCATATGTTGCCAATACGTCGGCGCCTTTCGGTGTAATCAAGTCACACCAAATGTTCGCCTCAGAAACTTGGTCACCGAGTCGGACTTCGTTCGATTGGACGGTCTGCAAACTCTCGTACTCATCAATCTCGATACCCGCGTATTCGGCAAACTTACCTGGTAGCGTCAAGTTGTGGCAACGGTTAATCGGGTCTTTCACGCCTGTACGGTAGGTGAAGATGACGTGCCCACCCTTTTCGATATAGTCGATGAGCGTCTCGTCAAACACATCATTTCCGAGGAAATAGAGCGGGACGACAACGAGTTTATACGAATCGAGCGCGTCCCCTGGGAAGACGATATCCGTGTTGACACCTTGACGGACAGCTGCACCGTAGAAGCGGACAAACTCTTGCTTGAAGTTAAATGCGTCGGAGTGTGGTTGGTGCGTCCACGCCCATAAGTTCTCCTGATCAAAATAGACAGCAACGTCTGACTTGTACGCAGCCGCGTTGATCATGTCGCCATGCGCGTGAAGCTCCGACATGACGTGCTTCACTTCTTCGAACTTCCGTTTCGGTTTCCCGTCATGGTCAATGATGCCGTGACAGAACTCTTCCGTCCCAAAATCCGCGGCACGGAATCGGAAGTAGACAATCGCCTCGGCCCCACGCGCGACAGCCTGATGTGTCCAGAGACGGATATGACCAGGTCGTGGTAAGTAGCCGATGCGGCTCCATCCTTGGGCCCCGCTCAACTGTTCCATCACCCAGAATCCTTTGCCTTGTTTCGAAGAACGGCACAAATCATGATCGTGCGCCGTCTTCTCGAAACGGTTTGGTTCTGGCAACCCGCCCCATACCGGATAGTTGTCGAAAGAGACATAGTCGAGATCTTGTGCCATCTGCTGCTGGTTGATTGCCATGTCGCTATATACGAGGTTATGCGTGATGAACGCATCCTCATGGATGAGCGGGCGGAGCGTGTCGACCTGGAGCTTGTTAAACGAGCGATATGCGTCCGAGCAGAAGCGGTCAAAATCGACGAGAAGCGACGGATTGTGTTCTTGGAACACGGTGCGAGGGACCGGAATCTGTGTCCATGCCGTATATGTATGGCTCCAGAAGACGGTCCCCCAAGCCGCGTTGAGCGCGTCGAGCGTCTCGTAGCGTTCTTTCAGCCATTCCTGGAACGCCTCTTGGTCGACATCACCGTACGAACGGTCCGACTGTTCATGTCCATACTCGTTGTCCGTCTGCCAACCGATGACACGTGGATGACGACCATACCGCTCCGCCATCTTGCGGGTGATTCGTTCACAGTATTCGCGGTAGACAGGGCTGTTGACGGTATAGTGACGACGAGCTCCGAAGCTGATACGCACCCCGTCTTTCGTCACCGGAAGGATGTCCGGATGTTTTTCGATAAGCCACGCGGGCGGTGTCGCCGTAGGCGTGCCGAGCACGATGTCAAAGTGTTCGCCGAAGGTTTCGACGACCTCATCCCAAAATGAGAAGTCAAACTCACCGTCGGACGGTTCCATCATCGTCCAGACAAATTCCGCCATCCGGATGACGTTGACACCGAGTTCTTTCATCAAGCGGACATCCTCGTCCCAAAGTGCACGATCAGTCTGTTCTGGATAGTAATCTACTCCTAAATACATGCTGTTCACCTCAATCGATTATTTGACCGCTCCTGAAGTCATGCCTTTTTGTAAGAAGCGTTGGAAAAAGATATAAAACACCATCGTCGGCAAGCTGATCAAGACGAGCGAGGCGTATAATTTACCAGGGTCTCCGCCGAGCGCTTCCGTGAAGAAGGTCGGTGCCATCGTTACTGTCTGTTTGGCCGGGTCTGTCATGAACGTAAGTACCATCAAGTATTCGTTCCATGAGTTGAGAAACGCGTAAATCGTCGCTGTTGCGAGTGCCGGCTTGGCGAGTGGCATCATGACTTTATAGAAGATTTGAAACGTCGACGCCCCGTCGATATGCGCTGCTTCCATCAATTCGTTTGGCAGCTCGTCGAAGTAACTCTTGATGAGCATGAGTCCGAACGGAAGGAAGAAGGCGATTTCGGCACCAATCAATCCCCAATAGCTATTGAGCCCGTCAAGTGTGCGCAACGTGAAGAAGAGTGGCACGATGAGCGAGGCGACCGGTAACATCAATCCCGCCAGAACGAGATTAAATAAAAGGCGCTTCCCGGCGAACTGGAGCTTCGAGAAACCGAACGCCGCAAATGCAAGAAATGAGATGGAAATCAAGATCATGAAGAAGGCGACGATGAAGCTGTTAAAGACGAATTGTGGGAAGTTCGGATTTTGTAGCGTCGCGATGTAGTTGTTGAAGCCATTGACACGTAAGCTTTCCTTGAACATGACGAAGATCGGGAACAACCAGAGGATTGCCATGAGTGACAGACCGATATTGGTGAACCATCTTCCTTTCTTTGTTTGCAGTTCCATCTGTTCTCCCCCTTAGTCCATTTTCTTCTGTACACGCATCTGGAAGTACGTGATGCCGAGTGCAATCGCAAGCAAGATGACGGCGACAGCGCTGGCATAGCCGACCTCTTGATGCAACATCGATTTACGGAACAGGTATGTCGAGATGACCTCGGTCGAGTTACCTGGTCCTCCTTGTGTCGAGATCCAGACGATGTCGAACGTCTTTAGACCACCGATGACCCCGAGGATCGTCAGTGTGAACGTCGTCCCTTTCAAGTTCGGGAAGACGACACTCCAAAGCGTACGCCAAAATCCTGCCCCGTCGATATTAGCCGCCTCGAACACTTCCCGTTCGATTGCGAGCATCGCCATGTAATACATGATCATGGACGAGCCTGTCCATTGGAAGATGTTAATCAGAATGATAGCGTAGAGCGCAACGTCTTGGTCGCCGAGCCAGTTCTGTTCAAACGCACCAAGACCAATCATGCGAAGGAATTCGTTGATATATCCGAACTGGAAGTCAAAAATTTGCGTGAACGCCGCCCCGAGGACGACCGGGCTCAAGACGACCGGGAAGAAGAACACCGATTTGAAGAACGTCCGCCCCATGCCTTTCGTGTGAAGCAAATAGGCCAATACGAGCCCGAGACCCGCCTGAATCGTGACCGTCAAGACAGTGAAGATCCCCGTGTTTTTGAGCGCATTATAAAATTCTGGGTCTTTGAACATCCGGCCGAAGTTTTCAAAACCGATATACACTTTCTCAAACGAGATTCCGTCCCATGAAAAGAGTGAGTGATAGGCGTTGTAGAAGATTCCGTAATAGATGAAAGCGATGACGAACAGGACGGTCGGAGCGACGAACGCCCAGCCGATCAAGTTCTGCTTCATCCGCTCTTTCTTACGAATCGGATTCGGTGCGCTCGGTGGTACCGATGTGAGCTTCGGCTTGGACTTGGTCAAATCGGTTGCTTGTTGCATAAGGTTCCCTCACTTTCAGATTCAAAAAATCGAGCGCCAGTGAGTCTGGCTACTGGCGCTCGTTTGATTATTTACCTTGGTCCGCAATCGCCTGGATGCGTGCGAGTGCTTCTTTCGCATCTTGTCCGGCAGCGATGTTTTGAAGTTCTTTTCCGAGTGCGTCGTAGACTTTCGGGTCACGGATTCCGCGTCCTGCGACAGCGTTCTTCACCGTTTCGTTCAAGATTTTGTACGACTCACGTTCAACATCATTGGTGAACTTGTCTTCGTATGCTACTTCGATGTCTTTAATGGCTGGTGCCATCTCAAACTTCTCCATGTATAGCGCCTGTCCTTCACCTTGCGTCATGTAGGCGATGAAGGCAGCCGCACCTTCTTGTTGTTTCGATTCTTTGTTGACACCTAGTGCCATGTCGATTGATGCGATGACCGGTTGTTCTGTGCCACCTGCAAGGTTTGGCATTGGAACGAAACCAATCTCGTCTTCGAAGTTGTTCCACTTGTCACGCTTCTCGACCGTCGTCATCGAGTGGGCTTCCCATGAACCAATGATCCACATCGTTGCTTTCTTGTCGAAGAAGTTGTTCATGCCGTCCATGTATGTCGCAAGACCCAAAGCGCCTTCTTGAAACACTTTGTCCTCGTACAGTTGTTGCCAAAGTTCAGCCGTCTCGACCATCTCTTTATCCGTCCACTTCGCGTCACCCGCTAGCACTTCTTGGATGTAACCCGGTGCGACCTGGTGGCTCAATACGTTGAAAACGTCAACGCCAACCCACGCGTCCTTCGCGCCTAGTTGCATCGGGATGACCTTGTCGCCAGATGCGTTGATTTTGTCAATCGCCGCAACCGTCTCATCATAAGTTTTCGGAGGTGTCACGCCATATTTGTCGAGGAGTGTTTTGTTGTACATGAGGTATGCCTGTCCTGTGAATCCGACCGGTACCGCATACTGTTCACCGTCGACTGTTGTCTGTTCGACACCAAGTTCGATTAATTTATCTTTCCATCCTTCTCCGGCCGCTTTATCCATATAGTCTTTCGCTGGTACAAGGCGATCCTTGTATTGCGGAATCATCGGTTCTTTGAGACCAATGACGTCCGGACCATCTCCACCAAGCATCGCGACTTGAAGCTGTTGCTCGTAGTCTTCGAGGCGTTTAAACTTGACCACATAATCATCTTGCGATTCGTTGAACGCCTTCGCCATTTCTTCCCCGACTTCAGGTTGTGGCGCCCACCCCCACCATGTGATGACGGGTTTGCCGTCTTCCGTTGTCGCCGCCGCTTGTTCGTCATCGCCGCAGGCAGCGAGTAAAGATGAGAGCATTAAGACAGATGATGCGAGTGCAATCGTCGTTTTTTTCATGTTCATTCTCCTTTGAATGTGTTGTCACGCCACAATCCGATGGCATAACTCCCGAATAAGATGGTCTGACATCGGGCGATCCCCGAGCCATGTTAATGTGTACGCTATCAGTTCCAAATCGAGCTTCGGTCCGTCTATGTATGGGCCGACGACGTAGAGGTCCGCCCCGAACGGCAATGCGTCCTGTTCTTTCAAGCGCCATAGCAAAAGTTCAAACAGGCCGTCCATGTCCTCGAACGACACGTCATGCGAGAGCGTCGATGCTCGGAACAATCGGATATCACGCGTCTCATCGTCATAAAGACGGAAGATACCATCGCGTCTAGAGCGCGTAATGATGATGCTCGTCTCATCCCCCGTTAGCGCTTCCATTTCATCGAAGGCAAAGTCCTTTCGTGCGAACATCCTAGTCGCCCCGTAGCGACCGAAGATTGTGTGAAACTGATCTTTCAATGGTGTCTCTTTTTGCATCGCTACCCCTCCAAACGTGTCGTTGAGAGTGTCACCCCTTACTTAGTAAATTAAATTTATTATCTAACTACACATAGACTATAGCATGCCCTCATTTATATTGTAAACGCTTTCTTATAAAGAAATTAAAAATCGCCTTTCCCTAATAGAACGGCGATTCATGGTTTCATTGGATTTCACCGAACATCTCGTTCGTGATAAGCGCTGCGGCTCCGAGCGCCCCTTGGCTGGCGTTCCACGAGACGACACGGATATCGGTCTGTCGGGCGTCAAGGGTGAGCGCCGTTTGGGCGACACGCTCCTGAATGTTCGTGACGACGTCTGGCGCATAGTTGAATAGCGGACCTCCGAGAAGAATACGTCCCGGGTTCAAAAGGTGGATCATGTTGAGCGTGGCAATACCGATATATTCGCCGGCCCGTTCGTATAGTTTTCGTACATCTTGATTCAAATGGACAGCGTCACGAAGATCATCAAGTGTCAGTTCATGCGAGAGCTGACGAGCTTCATTCAATATGGCACGTTCCCCGGCGACTGCCTCTAGGCAACCACGATTACCGCACGAACAGATTGGTCCGTCGAGCATGATGCGCATGTGTCCAATCTCCCCAGCAATATGATGCTCACCGTCAATCAATTCGCCCGCGTGGACATAGGCTCCCCCAATTCCATAACCGGCATACACGTAGAAGAATTCCTCGATACCAATCGCTTCCCCGAAGTACAATTCACCAAGGGCGAGTGTCCGCACATCGTTCTCAACGAATACGTGCTGCTCGAGGCGTTTCTCTAGTTCGCGCTTGAGAGGGATATCATGCAAGTGAAAACGTGGGGCAAATAAGACAATCCCTTCACCCGCCTCGACCATTCCGTGCACAGAAACACCAAGTCCAATGACATTCCCTATAGCTCGTTTGTTCAATATGGTGTAGAGAGCGACAATCGCGTCGATGAACTCCTCGTTCGTGTCAAACCGTTCGTCGTGCCATGCTTCGTCAAGTAACTCTCCATGGATGTTTGTGACGACGCCATGCAGTTTTCGCTGTGTCGCATCGATTCCGATGACAAAACGGTCGCTCGCAGCAAGTTCGAGCATGATCGGGCGACGTCCGCCGCTTGAGACCCCAAGCTCGCGCTCACTGATTAATCCCTCTTCCTTCAATTCGTTAACAATGTTCGAAATAGTCGGTTTCGTCAAACTTGTCTTCTTAGCAAGTTCAACCCGTGATACCGGCTGATGAAGCCGAATCAATCTAAGAATCAGTGCACGATTGTATGTCCTCATCCATTTAGAGTTACGTGGCGTTGTGTTCCCCATGACCATTCCACCTATTCCTATCTTTTTCTTTCAGTATAGCACTTGTTAAATCCGTAATTAGTTGCGCTTTCATTTTTACGACCATCTATTTTTGATTTTTTATTTTCCACATGCTAAATCAAGTTCAATATAAAAAACGATTTATGCATCGGTTGATTCCATGCATAAATCGTAAAAACACCTACACTGTTGTTCATAATCAATATATTTAACTTCTACTTCACCACTTCCAACGTCCTCGCCAGTTTTTCTCAGGTAAACGTGGAGGATTCACCGAAATCGGTTCATCCGCTAACATCTCCTCCGTAAAGTGGAGGTGCTGTTGCCACATCTCTTCCCCTAATTCGTTGATGACTTCCTGTCTCGCTGCTAACCAATTGAAATCACGATGTTCCACGTTATGGGCATCGGAGGCGACGATGTGACTCAGCCCGTTACTGATGAACGTGAGTGCGAGTTCCCGCATCTGTCTCCCGAACTGTCCTGTCAAACTGCTTGTTGTCACTTGGGACAACGCACCCGATGATACGAGATGATGCAATTTTTCTGGATGGAGTGCAAACTCACGATTCCGCTCCGGATGCGCGATGACCGGAACGTATCCAGCCGCCTGTAGTTGAAAGAATAAGGACTCCGTATAAGCTGGTAGACTTTGACTCGGCAGTTCCACGAGGACATATCGTGACCCAGCGAGCGAATGTGCCTCTCCGGACTCCAACGCTTCGACCATTTCTCCAAAAATTCGAATCTCTTGTCCAACATACAAGGTCAAGGGGATCTGTTCATCATCGAGTCGTTTTTGTAGATGCGCGACTTCTTGCGTGATGTCATGATGCTGCGTCTCAAAGTACGGATGATACGCGTGTGGTGTCACGACAATCGATGTCACCCCCTCTTCCACCGCACGTTTCGCGAGTTGAAGGGATGCTTCCATTGTACGTGGTCCGTCATCTACTTCAGGCAACAAATGACAATGTACATCAATCATGAGTGTTCACTCTCCATTGTGTGATTGTTTTAGCCAAACGTATTCATACGGGCGAAGCGTTACATTTGTCATCCATTCTTCTGTAAAGAGACTCGTCCCTTCACAATCCGTCTGCACCGTCTCTTCACTCATATTCGTCAATAACAGTAGGGTCTCCTCTTGATGCGTTCGCTTAACAGCGAAAACGCGCCGATCGAGATTTAGGACCTCTTGACCAATGTAAGGGGACAAGGCAGGGTGGAGTCGTTTCACATTCAATTGGCTCAATATCCCTTCATAAACACGAAGTCGATCCGGATCGCGTTTCAATGCTCGGACGAGATCTTCCTGTTCAACCGGTTGCGACACCCCAAATAAAGTTCGATAATCAATCAACGGAATCCCTTGAAGCGACAACAATACACTGTGGGCTGCGAGAATCACATCTGGGTTAGTGTCCATCAGATTTTTCTCAAACGGATCACGTTCCGCTGAAGATAGGAAATTGAAATATGTTTGATTGGCTCTCAGTGAATGAACTTGTCTCGCCCAATCGGTCAATCGTGTCACATTGGCCTGCGCAAACGCTAAAATGACATGACTGGATAAGTCGAAATGACAGACGACGTCCGCCTCTTCCTCAAAGTTTAGGACTGAATCGACACGTTCATTGGCAACGATGAGCTGTGCATTCGGCTTATACGTATGCATAATCGTACGCCACAGTTTGAGGATGTGTTTGACTCGTTCCGGTTCTATTCCGCGAAACGACTCGACATGGACATGGATTTTCGTCGCTCCATACGCCAGACGTTCAATCAGTTCATCTGTTACGGTGACAAGGTCGAGTTGTGACTCATTCCATGCTTCAGGCGTCATCTCGTAAATCAAATCGAACTCATCGGTGAAACGTCCTAAGTCTTCGAACAATTGCACCCGCGAGTCGATGGCTGTGTCCTGTTGTTTCGTTTGATACGGAAACAGGGAGACGAGATAGAGATCACTCACCGTCGTTTGGACATGATCGGCTAACCATTGATGGAGAGCCTCGAGGTTCGCTCGTCCGTCAGTCAGGATAAAACCGGCATCCACCAACAAGACGTTTGTTTTTTCAGAAGGGCGTTCATGGTCGTGCCAACGATGATCCGACCACTTCTCAAACAACCGTTCCCACTTTTCTTGCGAGGTCTCCCCGAGTTCGTGGAGTACCTCTTCAATCGTTTCCCATTTCATGACTCATCCCTCCTTGGCATCTCTTTATTTCTCCCACTTTCCGTTTCATTTGAAACACAAAAAAACTGTCCGACTTGGGTCAGACAGTTTACTCCATCAATCGTTTCAACTCTTCCTGAACGCCATTCAACGAAGAAGATTCCGGATTCCAATAATAGATGCCGTCCCCCTCTAATCCGCCCGCACCCTCAAGCCGTAAGACACTCGCGTTGCGGAACGCGTTCATATAGTCCGTCGACAAAGAGACGAATTCATTGAGCTCGATATTCGTCTTCGCCTGATCGCCGACCACCTCGAGTAACGCGGTGACCTTGTCGAGTGAGAAGTCCGTCCGTCCTTTTTCGATGATGGCGGCGACGACATCACGCTGACGTTCTTGACGTCCGAAGTCACCGTTTGGATCGTTATAGCGCATCCGGGTGTAATCGAGTGCCGCTTCTCCGTCTAACGTCACCTCACCAACGGGAAACGTGTAATCTTCTGTCGAGAACGCAAATTTATTCATGACGGTAATGCCTCCGAGTGCATCCACGACGTCGCTGAATGCCTCCATATCCGTTTCGATGACATAATCGATTGGGATGTCGAGGAAATTCTCGACCGTATTCATTGCCATTTCGGCCCCACCGAACGCATAGGCATGATTGATCTTATCACGTGTCCCTTTCCCGACGATTTCAGTCTTTGTATCCCGGGGAATCGAGAGCATCGCTCCTTCATCAAGTTCCGGATTGAGTGTCAGCACGATGATTGAGTCACTCCGTCCCTGTTCGGTCCCGCGTCGGTCAATCCCAAGCAAGAGAATGGAAACAGACTCTTTGCGTTCAATGGTCTCGACCTGCTTGCGCTCTTTGCTGATTTTCAAGTTGTCATTCACTTGTGCGACGGTGTCATCGACTTCTTTTACCATTGACCAGACGAACGCGCCACCCGTGATGAGCACCAAGGCCATGACGCCTGCTACAACCCCTAGTACGATTTTCCACTTTGATGGCTTACGATGTTTCGCCATGCGACCACACCTTCTTCCGTGAAATAGTACTAGTTTATTCCCATGCCACGGGTTGTTTTAAAGCATGTTCACAAAGAATAATCACGATATCCCTTTTTTTGTTACGGGAAATGGGTCCGGGTCGGTTGGCGGGTCATATGGTAGGGCCATGCCGCATTGATTTCTGCCCCAATCAGCATCGTTGCTGCCGTCAGATAGAGCCAAATTTGTAGTAGAATCACCGCACCGATCGTGCCATATGTGTCCCCTAGAATCGAGAAGCGTTCGACATAGACACTGTATCCGGTCGACAGCAATTGCCACGAGATGACCGCAAACACGGCTCCAGGAAGTGTTTCGATGAACCGTACTCGCTGTTGTGGCGCGATTTTATAAAAGAGTGAGAACGCCATGATCAAGATGAGCGTCGAGACCGTATAGCGCGTCAGAGTCGACAAGCGGTCGAATTCTTCGACTTTTGGATAGAGGGCATAAATCAATTCGACAAATTCTTGACCGAATAGATGAAACACAATCAAGATGACCGCCCCGATGCTCCCTGCTAAAATCACGAGCAACCCGATCAACCGTCGGAAGATATAGCCGCGCGCTTCCGTCTCCCCATATGCGAACACTGTCAGCTTGACGAGTCGTGCCGTCCCGTTCGAGGCCGACCAAAACGCGATGATGGCACTGACTGATAACAGTCCACCGTTCAAATTTCCGCTCACGTCATAGACGATAGATAACAGTTCACGCACACTTGCCCCTGGAATGAGTGTCTCAATCTGTTCGATGAGAAGCGCATCATCGATTTGAAACCATGCCATCACGGCGAAGAGGACAAAAAACGTCGGAAAGATGGCTAAAAACCAAAAAAACGCCAATGTGGCACTGTAGTCATTAATATGATGGTCTTTGAATCGATGCCTGACGTCTACGGCCAGTCGAAATACATTTCCAAACATCGCCACCCTCCTCTCATCACTGTTGCACTTATATCATTCTACATCTCGGGCAAGCTGTCCTTTTGAGCAATCGTTATTTCGGGTATGCCCTATAGAGGACTAAATCTTACAAATGGGGTGGAACGAATGGAAATCGGTATGATTGGACTTGGTAAAATGGGCCTCAATTTGGCTCTGAATTTGACAGACAATGGGCATCGTGTCGTCGGGTATGACCCGGGAAACGTATCGACGAGTCAATTTGAGACGAAAGCCTCTTTGCAGGAAGTCGTTTCCGCGCTTCAGGTCCCTCGCGTCGTCTGGGTGATGGTGCCGGCGGGTGACGTGACCGAACACGTCTTGAACGACTTGCACAATCTTCTCTCGCCAGGCGACATCGTCATCGACGGAGGGAACTCGAACTATAAGGAATCGATGCGGCGTGCCGACCATTTCAAAGAAAAACTGATTTATTTCTTCGACGTCGGGACGAGTGGTGGGATGGAAGGTGCCCGTCACGGAGCGTGTACGATGATCGGAGGCGACTTGGAGGCGTTCGGAAAGATCGAGCAACTTTTCCAAGACGTCTCTACCGACCACGGTTATCTGTATGCGGGATCGAGTGGGAGTGGTCACTTTTTGAAGATGGTGCATAACGGGATTGAGTATGGGATGATGCAGGCGATTGCCGAAGGCTTTGAAGTGCTCGAGAAGAGTCCGTTCGACTATGAATATGAAGATGTCGCACGCGTTTGGAATCACGGGTCGGTCATTCGCTCATGGCTCATGGAACTGACGGAGAGTGCCTTCTCGAAAGATGCGAAGCTCGACGACATTCGCGGGGTCATGCATGCATCCGGTGAAGGCAAATGGACGGTCGAGACGGCACTCGAGTACGACGTCCCGACACCGGTCATCGCGCTCTCCCTCATGATGCGCCAACGTTCGCTTCAAGACGATACGTTCTCGGGCAAGGTCGTCGCGGCATTACGGAACGAGTTCGGTGGGCATGCGGTGGAGAAGAAAGAATAAACCATAAAGGTCTCGACCGATTGGTCGAGACCTTTACTCATTCCATCGTATTCCCTTCTGCCGGAATTGGATGGTTTTTAAGCATTCTCGCAAAATGGACGAGATTATATGCCATCGTCTTTCCGTGAGACTTCGTGAATTCATTTTCTCGTCCAGCATCAAGATATGAGTCACCCGGTCCTGCTTCTCCTACCCAGTACGTGTCGACATTCGGCGGCACGGTGAAACCAATGTGGGACAATCCATATAGAATCGAAGCACAGGCGTGTTTCGCCCCATCCTCATTCCCCGTGACGACGACTCCACCGACCTTGTTGTAGTAAATCGCCTGTCCTGATTTGTTCGTCAGTCCGCTACCGCCATATAGCCGTTCGATCACTTGGGTGGCGACGCTACTCTTCTCCCCGAGCCAGAGTGGTGTCCCAATCACGACAATATTCGCGGCCTTCACTTTCTCAAAAATCTGAGGCCACTCGTCCCCATCTCCTTCATCTTCCGTCACACCGAACTTGACGTTGTAATCAACAATCCGAACAATCTCGGATTCGACGTCGAGCGCATCGAAGTGCGGGATGATGTCACGAATCAATCCTTCCGTATGGGACGTTGTGTCGCCACCTTTTAGCGAACAGTTCAAAAACAAAGCTTTCATCCGATCCCTCCTAAGTAAATGACGTTCCATTAGGTGTTCCCGTTCGCTATCCTTTCTAATACAAAAAGAGACGGCCATCGTGTGATGACCGCCTACTTCATAGGATTTATTCACTGTACCCTTTCGGATTATTCGATTGCCAACGCCAAGCGTCCCGACACATCGCTTCAATGTCATGTCGCACTTCCCAGCCAAGAATGGCCTTAGACTTTTGCGGGTCGGCAAATATCGCCGCGACGTCTCCGTCTCGTTTATCCGTGATTTGATAAGGAATCGTCTGTCCGCTCTCCTGTTGGAACGTTTGAAGCAAATCAAGGACGCTGTATCCTTTCCCTGTCCCGAGGTTGAACGCCTCCACCCCTTCATATTTCCCCACATACTCCAACGCCTTCAAATGACCAAGCGCCAAATCTACGACATGGATATAGTCGCGCACGCCTGTCCCGTCATGCGTCGGATAGTCATCCCCGAACACTTGAAGCTCTTTTAGACGCCCGGCCGCGACTTGTGTGATGTATGGCATCAAGTTGTTTGGGACATCGAACGGATCTTCGCCGATCGTCCCGGAGTCGTGCGCGCCAATCGGATTGAAATAGCGAAGAATCGCAATCGACCAAGAAGAATCAGCTGTATAAAGGTCGCGCAATATCTCTTCGATCATCAGTTTCGTTCGTCCATATGGATTGGTCGCACTGAGCGGGAACGATTCATCGACCGGAGATGTGGTTGGGATTCCGTAAACGGTCGCCGATGAACTGAAGACGATACGTTTTATCCCAAATTGATTCATCATCCTTAACAAGACGAGCGTCCCAGCTACGTTGTTGTCATAGTAGTGAAGTGGTTGGCTGACGGATTCGCCGACTGCCTTTAGACCCGCGAAGTGAACGACCGCATGAATCGAGTGCGTGGAGAAGATTTCATCAAGCAATTCCTGATCTCGAATGTCGCCCACGTATAAGGTGACCGTCTTTCCAGTCAGGATGTCGATTCGCTGAATCGCCTCTTGTCGGCTATTGGACAAGTTGTCCAAAATAACGACTTCGTATCCTTCCTCGAGCAATTGAACCGTCGTGTGTGTCCCGATATATCCCGCGCCACCTGTCACAAAAATTGTTTTCATGTGCTTCACCCCATTTTCTAAAAGTTCATCTGCTGCGATTGTTAAGCCGAGCGATCATTGAGCCAGTCCCCGACACGACGGAATGTATCCGTACGCGGAGGTGTTTCGCTTCGGCTAAACGTATGATAATCAATCTCGGATACATATCGAATCAAGCGAATGAGTGAGAACGCGAACGCAATCGTGCAACCAATCGCAAAACTAAGACCGTAACTGTCTGGTCCAAGTGGTAATAACAAGAACGTCAACCCTGCATTCATCGTGATGAAGAGTGCCGATGTATACGCCGCTCCCCGATGGTCTTCAAAATAGAGCAGGACGAGTGTGAGAACGAGCACCATGGCGTTTGAAAAGGCACCAATCGTCGTCATTTGAAAGACGTCCCGAATCTCAGGTGACAGACCTAGTAGCGGGAACAAGACGACCGCGAACAGAATAAAGAGAAGCGACACGAGCCCTTGATTTCGGAACAGTCGTTGCAACTCTTGTCGTAAGACGAGGAGCATGGCCGCTTTCGAACGTTGAATCTGTTGGTACGTCCCACCTTCGTTCACGTATCCATAAAACACGCGATACCGCTCATAAAAACGCGTCTCGACTGACACAACGAATATCGTCATCGTCGGAATAATCGTCAAATAAGAGAGGAAGATAGCTGTGTCATAGATTGGATGATAGCGGAATGTGTCGAGGTGGACACTCCCTCCTTCCGCGAACCAGATGATCCATGTGCCGACCCAGATCCCGATGTTATAGAGAAAACTGGTCCAAAAGAGTGCCGGATAGCGGTCAAAATAGCGATAGAACGAGAACTGACCGACCGTACTCCGGTTTGGGAACGTAAGGAGCATCGATGTGAACAAGCCGAACAACGTGACGACAAGACCGAGTGTCATACTCGCTGTCAACGCGAAGCTCTTCATGTAGGACTCCGTCAAATATTGCATCAAGAACTGGTCCGTGATGAGGACCGCGGCGACTGAGACGATGCCACCGGCCACAAAGCTATAGGCTACCGCCTGATAGAACTTGGCCGCACTTAGGAACAAGAAATGTACCCAAATGAGGTTGACCGTCATGAATAGGACGAATGCCAACGCGTTCAATAAAGCAGGGAGTTCAGAGAACATAAGGAAGATA